>NZ_ANAD01000066.1 GCF_000341245.1 Nocardiopsis halophila DSM 44494 | reverse complement strand
CTGCGATGCCCTCCCGGCCCCTGCCGGTGGCCTCCGGCCGCCGGACCCTGGCGGTGCTGGCGCGGCAGGTGCGCGCGGTCCGCCTGACCGGGGCCGCCGCCGTCGCCGCCAGCGTGGCGGCCAACGCCTGCGTGCTCGCCGGCCCCTGGGCGCTGGGCCTGCTGGTGGACGCGGTGGTCGACGGCGGGGGCACCGGGCGCGTGCTGGCGCTGGCCGGGGTCATCGCCCTCGCCGCGCTGGCCGGGGGCGTGCTCGCGGCGCTGGAGTCGGTGCTGCTGGCGCGGGCCGGGGAGAGGGTCCTGGCGCGGCTGCGCGAGGCGGTGATGCGCAGGGCGGTGCGGCTGCCGGAGGAGCGGCTCTCCCGGCTCAGCCCCGGCGACCTGCTCTCCCGGGTCGGCGACGACGTGGCCCGGACCTCGGAGGTGGTGCGCGAGCGCGCGCCGCTGGTGCTCACCTCGCTGGTGCTGGTGGTGCTGGCGCTGGGCGGGATGGCCGCCCTGGACTGGCGGCTCGGGCTGGCGGGCGCGTGCGCCCTGCCGGTGCACGCGCTGGCGCTGCGCTGGTACCTGCCCAGGTCCGCGCCGATGTACGCCCGCCAGCGCGCCCAGCTCGGCGACCGGGCCCAGGCGCTGGTCAGCTCCCTGCAGGGGGCGCCGACCGTGGAGGCCTACCGGCTGCGGGAGCGGCGCTCCGCCCTGGTCGCCGAGCGCTCCGCCGCCGCCCGGGACACCGAGATCGGGGTGTTCGGCCTGTTCAGCCGGTTCATCGGGGGGATGAACGCGGCCGAGTGCGTCGGGCTGTCGATGATCGTGGCCGTGGGCTTCTGGCTGGTGGGGACCGAGCAGGCCACCGTGGGCGCGGTGACCGCGGCGGCGCTGCTGTTCCACCGGCTCTTCGACCCCTTCGGGGCGCTGATGACCAGCTTCGACGACGTGCAGTCGGCGGGGGCGAGCCTGGCGCGCATCGCCGGGGTGCTCGACCTGCCCGAGCCTCCCGAGCCGGCCGATCCGGCCCGCCCGGCGCACGGCGGGGTGCGGGTGCGCGGGGCGGTGCACCGCTACGAGGACGGGCCCGCGGTGCTCGACGGGGTGGACCTGGACATCGCCCCGGGGGAGCGGGTGGCCCTGGTGGGGGCGAGCGGGGCGGGCAAGACGACGCTGGCCCGGGCGGTGGCCGGGCGGCTCGCGCCGACCGGGGGGCGGGTGCTGCTGGGCGGCGTCCCGGTCGAGCGGGTGCCCCGCACGGACCTGCGCCGGCACGTCGCCATGGTCAGCCAGGAGTCCCACATGTTCTCCGGGACGCTCGCCGAGAACGTGCGCATCGCCGACCCCGGCGCCGACGACGAGCGGGTGCTGCGGGCACTGGAGCGGGTCGGCGCCCGCGCCTGGGCGCAGGCGCTGCCGGAGGGGATCGCCACCGCGGTGGGGGAGAACGGCACGCGGCTCACCGCCGACCAGGCCCAGCACGTGGCGCTGGCGCGGCTGGTGCTGGCCGACCCGGCGGTGGCGGTGCTGGACGAGGCCGGTGCCGAGGCCGGGAGCGCGGGCGCCCGGGGCCTGGAGCGGGCGGCGCTGGCCGCCACCGAGGGCAGGACGGCGCTGGTGGTGGCGCACCGGCTGCCCCAGGCGGTGGGCGCGGACCGGGTGGTGGTGATGGAGGCCGGGCGCGTCGTGGAGACGGGCCCCCACGCCGAGCTGGTGGGGCGCGGCGGCCCCTATGCCGACCTGTGGAAGGCCTGGAGCGACGGCCGCTGAGGGCGGGGGTGCACCGCACCACGGCGGTGTGCAGTGCAGCACGATCGCCTCCGGGGGGTCCGCCCGGGGGGCCCACGGAGCCACCATGTGGCTCCTGAATTCGCCCTGTCCCCCGCGTGCGGATCGGAGGCCCCCGTGCCGGACGACCTCTCCTCCCCGATCTACCTCCCGGTGCTGCTCGCCGTCCTGGCGGCCATGCTCGGCCTGGGCGTGTGGGTCGCCCGGCGCGCCCGCAGCGGGGAGGACTTCCTGCTGGCCGGACGCAGCCTGGGCACCCCGCTGCTGCTCGGCACCACCCTGGCCACCCTGGTCGGCACCGGCTCCAGCCTCGGCGCCGTCGGGTTCGGCTACGAGAACGGCTGGGCCGGGGCGCTGTACGGCATCGGCGGCGCGGGCGGGGTGCTGCTGCTCATGTGGCTCTTCGCCGACGTGCGCCGGCACGGCTTCATGACCTTCTCCGAGGAGATGAGCTCCTACTTCGGCGCCAGCCGGGCGGTCAAGGGGGTGGTCTCGGTGGTGCTCGTGCTGGCCTCGGTGGGCTGGCTGGGCGCGCACATCCTGGGGGGATCGCTCTACCTGTCCTACCTGACCGGCATGGACCCCCAGCTCGCCAAGGTCGTGGTCGCCGCCGGGTTCGGGCTGTACACGGTGGTCGGCGGCTACCTGGCGGTGGTCGTCACCGACGCGGTGCAGGGCACCGTGCTCTTCATCGGCTTCACCGTGCTGGCCGTGCTGGCGCTGGCGGCGGCGGGAGGGCCGTCCGGGCTGACCGAGGGGGTGCCCGCCGAGGCCTCCTCCCTGCTCGGCATCGAGGCGCTGGGGCCGGTCCCGGCGGCGTCGCTGGCGGCGGTGGTGGCGGTGGGCGTGCTGGCCACGCCGTCCTACCGGCAGCGGATCTACTCGGCGCGGGACACCGCCACGGTCCGCCGGAGCTTCGCCTGGGTCGGCGGGCTGTTCGCGGCGTTCGCCCTGCTGCCGGCGGTGGCGGGGATGTCCGCCCGCGCCCTGGCGCCGGGCCTGGACAACCCCGACATGGCCTTCCCCTACCTGGCCACCACCCTGTTCCCCGTCTGGGTGGGCGCGTTCCTGCTGGTGGCAGGGCTGTCGGCGACCATGTCCTCGGGCGACTCCGACGCGGTGGCGGCCACCACGATCCTGCTGCGCGACGTGGCCCACCTGGTCACCGGGCGGCTGCCCCGGTCCGCGGACATGGTGCGGCTGTCCCGGCTGTGCCTGGCCGGCGTGCTGCTGCTGGCGCTGCTGTGCGCGCTGGCGGCCACCACGATCATCGACTACATCACGCTGATGATCTCCACCGTGCTCACCGGGCTGCTGGTCGCCTCGCTGCTCGGCCGCTTCTGGAGGCGGGCCACCTGGCAGGGCGCGCTGGCGGCGATGGCCGGCGGCTCGGCCGCGGCGCTGGCGGTCGAGGGCACCGCCTCCTGGTCGGAGTCCTGGGGCAACCCGGTCTTCCCGTCGATGGCGGCGGCCCTGGTGTGCGGGGTTGCGGTGAGCCTGGTGACGCCGCCGACGCCGATCACCCGGGAGGAGGCGCGGGAGCGGCTGGCGCGGGAGCGCGCCCGGATGGACGTGGGGACCACGCTCCGCGCCGGCGGGGAATGAGGCGNGGCGGCCGCGCCGGGCCCCGCCCGCTCCCGGTGCGCGGTGCGGCCTCAGCGCACCAGCACGGTGTCGTAGACGTCGAGGTGGCCGCTCTCCCACAGGTGGTCCATCGCCTTCAGGCCCACGCGTGCGCAGCCGTGGGAGGCGGGGTAGGGCGGGACCGACCCGTAGCCGTGGACGGCGATGCCGCCGTTGAAGTACTTGGGCCGGTAGAGCGCGCCGAGCGGGCCCGGGTCCCAGGCGTCGACCTCGCGGAACACCTGGTAGCTCCCGGTGGGGGTGGTCGCGATGTGCCGCTCGCCGCGGGAGGTGTAGGGCTCGCCGGAGCCGGTGGAGGTGCTGAACACCTCCTGCACCTGCCCGTCCTCGACGGTCATCAGCAGCTGGCGGTCCAGGTCGATCTCGACCGCGCGGCCGCTGGAGGTCTGGGCGGAGGGGCGCGCGCCCTCGTCGAGCGCGGCGCGGGTGTCGGGGCCCACGATCCCGTCGCGGTCGATCCCGGCGGCCTTCTGCAGGGCCTGCACCGCCAGGGAGGTCTCGGTGCCGAATTCGCCGTCGGCGGTGCCGAGCCAGTAGCCCAGGCCGCTCAGGCGCTCCTGGAGGGTCTGGACCTCGGGGCCGGAGTCGCCGGCGCGCAGCAGGTCGGAGGCGGGGGCGACGGCCGCGTAGGCGGTGCCCGCGGGTGGGGCGTCGGGGAGCGGGACGACGGCGGCCGCCAGGGCGAGCGCCGCGACCGTGGCCGCACGGCGGGGGGAACGTCGTAGGGTCATTTCCCTCTTTTACCCCTCTTTNGGGGGGAACGTCGTAGGGTCATTTCCCTCTTTTCCCCCTCTTCCCCCCGCCATTACCGGCCTGCTCCCTTAAGCTCGGGCGCCTCTGAGTGAAGGCCCGGTGAACGGGGCGGGCAGGGGTGCGTGCAGGAGCCCGGCCGGCCCCGTGCGACGGGGCCGGCCGGTGCGGGGCCGGTCCCGGTCAGCCCTGCAGGGCCGCGACGGCCTCCTCCGCTGCCTGGGCGATCAGCTCGTCCTCGGACTCGGCGTCCTCGGTGTCCTTGGTGGAGTAGACCGCCAGCACGATCGGGTCGCCCTCCGGGGGCCACATCACGGCGATGTCGTTGCGGGCGCCGTAGCCCGGCATCCCCGACTTGTCGCCGACCTTCCAGTCCTCCGGCACCCCGGCCCGGATCAGGGTGTCGCCGGTGGTGCTGCGGACCATCATGTCGGCGAGCGCCTCGCTCTTGTCCTCCTCCAGCGTGTCGCCGAGGACGTACTCCTCCAGATTCCCGGCGAACGCCCGCGGGGAGCTGGTGTCGCGCTCGTCGCCCGGCTTGTTCTCGTTCAGCTCGGTCTCCCAGCGCGAGGAGACGGTCACCTCGTCGCCGAGCTCGCGCATCGCCTCCTGGAAGCCCTCGGGGCCGCCGATCTCCTCCAGCAGGAGGTTGGCCGCGGTGTTGTCGCTGTAGCGCAGCGCCGCGTCGCACACCTCCATCAGCGTCATCCCCGTGTCCACGTGGTCCTCGGTGATGGGCGAGTACGTGACGAGGTCCTCCTCGTCGAAGTGGACGACGGTCTCCTCCATCTCCTTGAGGGAGTGCTCCTCCATGACCGCGCCGCACGCCGGCACCTTGAAGGTGGAGGCGTAGGCGAAGCGCTCGTCGGCGTTGTAGGCGACCTCCTCGCCGCTCCCCGTGTCCAGCGCGTAGACGCCCAACCGGGCGCCGAACTCCTCCTCAAGGCGCTCGAAGCCGGCATCGGCGCCGGCCTCGGCGCCGGTCTGCGACGTGCCCGCGGTCGGGGCCGCCTCCTCCTGAGGGGAGCAGGCGGCGGCGGGCACCACGGCCGCGGCGAGCAGCGCGGGCAGCGCACGTTCGATCAGCATGGTTCGGCCTTCCTCATCTGCGGCGGTACGGCGATTCGGAAGGGCCCCGGGAACCCTGCCCAGCAGTCTGGCCCGCGGATCGGATGCTGTCCAAGACGGAAACGGCGCCTTCCATGCCGCAGCGGCATAAGGTGAGCCCATGGACCTCGTCGCCGCCTGCAGGGCGTTCGTCCACGTGAGCGAGCAGGGCAGCTTCACCCTGGGGGCGGCCGCCGCCCGGGTGGCCCAGCCGGTGGCCAGCAGACGGATCGCCGCGCTCGAGCGCCACCTGGGCGGGCGGCTCTTCGACCGGTCGAGCCGCAGGGCGCGGCTGACCCCGTTCGGCCGCGAGATGCTGCCGGCCGCGCGCCGCCTGGTCCGGCTGGCCGAGGCGATGGAGGACGCCGCCGAGCAGGCCCGCAACGCCCCGCTGCGGCTGGCCGTGCCGGAGGTGTGCACCACCGGCGACCTGGCCCTGCTGGACGTGCGGGCGCGCCGCCTGGGCCTGCGGCTGGACCTGGAGGCGGCGCCGCCGGCGGTCCGCACCGAGCTGCTGCGCTCCCAGGAGGTGCGCGCGGCCCTGGTCGCGGTGCCCGAGGCCGAGGCGGTGTGGCGGGTGCCCCTGGGGGCGGCCTCGGCCACCGAGCCCGAGGGGGCGGCGGTGTACCTGGAGACGCTGCGCTCCGGGCGCACGGGGCGGTCCCCGGGGCCCGGGCGGCCGCGTCGGCTGTGGATCCAGCCCGAGGACGACGTGCCGCACGTGCGCGACCGCGTCTTCCGGCTGCGCGACCGGGCGGGGCTGCGCCCGGCCCAGGTGGCCCTGGCCCGCACGCTGGCCGGGGCGCTGGCCGAGGTGCTCGACGGCGGCGACCTGCTGCTGGCGTCCGAGCGCCAGGCCGACGACCTGGGGCTGTACTGGCGCCCGGTGGGCGAGGAGGACCTGGCGCGCGGGTTCGACGCGGCCACCAGCGGCGGCGAGGACCCCGGCCGGCTGCGGGGGCCGCTGCGCGCGGGGATCGCGCGCTGCCTGGGGGCCGACGGCGGCGGGGAGGCCGCCGAGGGGACCGGAGAGGAGGGCGCGGAGTGCGGGAAGAGGCCTTCCTGAGACGGCTGCGCGAGGAGCTGGACGAGGGCGGACTGCGCGGCTCGTTCCTGGTGCGCGACCTGGACTCGGGCGAGGAGATCGGGATCGAGCCCGACCTGGAGTTCAGCACGGCCTCGCTGGTGAAGGTGCCGCTGGCGACGGCGGTGCTGGAGCGGGTCCGGCGCGGGGAGCTGGACCCCGCCCGGCAGGTGCTGCTGACCCCGGGGGTGGACGTGGTCCCGGGGCCGACGGGGATCAGCCGCTTCCGCCACCCGGTGAGCATCGCGGTGGAGGACCTGCTGTACCTGAGCATGGCCGTCAGCGACAACGCCGCCTCCGAGGCGCTGTTCGCCCTCACGCCGCCGGCCGAGGTGGCCGGGCTGCTCAAGGAGCTGGGCCTGGACGGCATCACCATCCGCAACACGCTGCGGCACCTGCGGGACACCCCCGAGGCCCACCTGGCCCCGGCCGACGCCCACCTGGCGCAGCGGCTGGCGATCGAGGCGGGCACCGAGGGGCGCGGGCACAGCGTCCCCCAGCTGGACGTCACCCGGGCCAGCGCCGGGTCCGCGCGGGCCTACGCCGACCTGCTGCAGGAGCTGTGGCGGCCGCGCACGCTGGACGCCGGGACCGCCGAGCGGGTGCGCGGCCTGATGGCCGCCAACACGCTGCGGCAGCGGCTCGCCCCGGACTTCGCCTCGGACGCGGCGCGGTGGTCCTCCAAGACCGGGACGCTGCTGAACCTGCGCCACGAGATCGGCGTGGTCGAGCACGACGGCGGCGGCGCCTACGCGGTGGCGGCGCTCACCGAGTCGCGGGTGGCGGCCATCGTGCAGCCGGAGGCGGAGGCGCTGATGGGGGCCGTGGCGCGGCGCCTGCGCGACCGCCTCCGGGCGGCGCGGGCGTGAGGCTCAGACCGCCGACCAGCCGTTGTCCACCGGCAGCACGGCGCCGTTGATGCTGCTCGCGGCGTCGGAGGCCAGGAAGACGACGGCCGCGGCGAGCTCGTCGGCCTCGGCGACCCGGCCGATGCCGGCCGTGTAGGCGCCCAGGACCCGCGGGCCGGCCGCGGAGGCGTCGGCGTCCACCCGGATGCCGGTGGCGGTACCGCCGGGGGCGACCGCGTTGACCCGGATGCCCTGGTCGCGGTACATCACCGCGGTCGACTTCACCAGCCCGACCACCCCGTGCTTGGCGGCGGTGTAGGCGGCCCCGGCGGCGCTGCCGCGCAGCGAGGCCTCCGAGGCGGTGAACACGATCGCGCCCGAGCCCCGTTCCAGCATGTGCGGCAGCACGGCGCGGGTGAGCAGGAACGGCGCGGTCAGGTTCACCCGGATCAGGCGTTCCCACAGCTCGTCGGTGACGTCGGCGGCGGCCGACATGTCGTCCATGATCCCGGCGTTGTTGACCAGCACGTCGATGCCGCCGAAGCGCTCGGCGGCGGTACCGGCGACCCGGTCCACGACCTCCTGCCGGCTCAGGTCGCCCACGACCGCCCCGGCGGTCCCGCCGGCGGCGCGGACCTCCTCGGCGGCGCGCTCGGCGGCCGCCGCGTCGATGTCGGCGATGAGGACCTTCGCGCCCTCTTCGGCCAGGCGCAGGGCGGCGGCCCGGCCGATGCCGGACCCGCCCCCGGTGACGACGGCGCTCTTGGACTCCAGCCCGGTCCGCATGGCGGGGCTCCCTTCGGTGGTGGTGCGCGGTGTGCGCGGGGGTGAGTGGGTGCGTGGGGGACTCTTTCTGTCATGGTACGACTATTTGTCGCTGAGTGACATTTTGTCGGAGGGTGCTCCGCCGCACGGCTAGCCTGAGGCCCCGAGCACGCCCGAGGACGGAGGAGGGACCGGTGCNCGCCCCCCGCCGATGAGCGAGCGCCGCAGGCAGGCGGTGCGCACCGAGATCGCCCGGGCCGCCACGGAGCTGTTCGCCGAGAAGGGGGTGGCCGCCACCACCGGCGAGGACATCGCCGCGGCGATCGGTGTCTCCGCGCGCACCCTCTGGCGCTACTTCCCCAGCAAGGAGGGGTGCGTCCGGCCGCTGCTCACCTCCGGGCTGGAGGCGATGGCCGGGTGGCTGCGCACCTGGCCGCGCGGCACCGGCCTGCTCGCCCACCTGGAGGACCGGGCCGCCTTCGCCGGAGAGGCCCCGGCGGCCGGCCCGGTCACCGCCCTGATCCGGATGACCCGCACCGAGCCGGGACTGCTGGCCGTGTGGCTGGACGTGCACCGCGAGGCCGAGGGGGTCTTCGCCGGCATCCTCGCCGAACGCACCGGCCGCTCCGCCGACGACCTGGAGGTGCGCGTGCACGCCGCCTCCCTCAACGCGGCCCTGCGCCTGGGCGCCGAGGAGTCGGCACTCGGGGAAGGGGAGGCCCCCTCCTACGCCGCTGCGCTCCACACGTCCCTGCACACCCTGGAACGGGGACTCCCCCTCCTCCGGGAGTGAACGGCCCTCGCGGGTTCACTCCTCCGCCAGGCGGGCGGCCAGGCCGTGGGCCAGGTGGTCGAGGAGGGCGCGGGTGCGGCGGGGGAGGAAGGCGGTGGCGTCGGTGACCGCGAACACGTCGGCCGGCGGGGTGGGCACCTGCGGCAGCACCTGCACCAGGCGGCCGCTGCGGATCAGCGGCAGGGCGTGCCAGGCCGACCGGAGCATCAGGCCCCGCCCCTCCAGGCACCAGCCGACGATCACCTCGCCGTCGTTGCCGGCCATGTCCCCCGAGACCCGCACCGCCGTCTCGTCGCCGGGACCGGTGCCGAACCGCCAGACGCCGAAGTCGGCGTCGTTCTCCTTGATCACCAGGCAGTTGTGGCCCGACAGCTCGGCCGGGGTGCGCGGGGCGCCGTGGGCCTCCAGGTAGGAGGGGGCGGCGCAGACCAGGCGCCGGTTGGGGTGCAGCCGCCGCAGCCGCAGCCGGGCGTCGGGCGGCGGTCCCACCCGGACCGCCGCGTCGTAGCCGGACCCGGCGATGCTGAAGGCGTGCTCGGACAGGGTCAGCTCCACGCCGACCCCGGGGTGGGCCTCGGCGAACTCCCGCAGCAGCGGGGCGATGTGGTGCCGCCCCAGACCCATGGTGGAGTGCAGGGCGATGGGCCCCTGCAGCCGGCCGGAGGACCGGCCGACCCGCTCCTCCAGGTCGGCGCGGTCCTGCAGGATCCCGCGGGCCCCCGAGGCGTAGAGCTCGCCCGCCTCGGTGAGGGAGAGCCTGCGGGTGCTGCGCCGGACGAGCTGGGCGGCCAGGCGCTCCTCCAGGCGGGTCAGGCGCTTGCTGACCGCCGAGAGGGTGACGCCCCACTCGCGCGCGGCGGAGGTCAGGCTCGGCGAGCGCGCGACGGCGGCGAAGAACTCCAGGTCGTCGAGGTCGGAGAGGGCCGTCATCGCCTTCTTTCCGCACAGGCAAGGGAGCGTTGATCCGCGCGGCATTCTCTCACGGCTTGTTGCCCGGTAGCTTCGATCCGCCAGGCACCGGAAACCGGAGAGGAGCCCGCATGAGCCGCAGGTACCGGATCGCCGTGATCCCCGGAGACGGCATCGGCACGGAGGTCGTCCCCGAGGGCGTGCGGGTGCTGCGCGCCGCCGCCGAGGCCTACGGCTTCGAGCTCGACCCGGTCGAGTACGGCTTCGCCTCGGCGCCCTACTACGAGCGGCACGGCGCCATGCTCCCCGAGGGCTGGTTCGAGGAGCTGGTGCGCCACGACGCGCTCTTCCTCGGCGCCGTGGGCTGGCCGGCGACCGTGCCCGACCACGTCTCGCTGTGGGGGAGCCTGCTGCAGTTCCGGCGGCGCTTCGACCTGTACGCCAACGTCCGCCCGGTCCGCCTGATGCCGGGGGTGCGCAGCCCGCTGGCCGGGCTCGGCCCCGGCGACATCGACTTCCTGGTGGTCCGCGAGAACACCGAGGGCGAGTACAGCTCCATCGGCGGGCGGATGTTCGAGGGCACCGAGCGCGAGACGGTCGTCCAGGAGACGGTGATGACCCGCACCGGCGTCGACCGGATCCTGCGCTACGCCTTCGGGCTGGCGCGCGGCCGGGAGCGGCGGCTGACCTCGGCCACCAAGAGCAACGGCATCTCCCAGACCATGCCCTACTGGGACGAGCGGGTGGCCGCCATGGCCGCCGCCTTCCCCGACGTGGCCGTGGAGAGCTACCACATCGACATCCTCACCGCGCACTTCGTGCGCGACCCGGGCCGGTTCGACGTGGTCGTGGCCAGCAACCTGTTCGGCGACATCCTCTCCGACCTGGGCCCGGCCTGCGCCGGCACCATCGGGATCGCGCCCAGCGCCAACATCGACCCCGAGCGCCGCTACCCGAGCCTGTTCGAGCCGGTGCACGGGTCGGCGCCGGACATCGCAGGAAAGGGGATCGCCGACCCGGTCGGCCAGATCTGGAGCGGCGCGATGATGCTCGAGCACCTGGGGGAGGCCGAGGCGGCCGCGGGGGTGCTGCGCGCGATCGAGGAGGTGCTCGCCGGGGACCCGGCCGTGCTCACCCCGGACCTGGGCGGAACCGGGACCACGGCCTCGCTGGGCAAGGCGGTGGCCGAGGCGGTCGCATGAGCGCGCCCGCCACGATGCTGCCCGGGTTCGCCGCCGCCGACGTGGAGGTCGCCACCGACGCCGGCCCTCCGCTGCGGATCCGGGCGGCGACCGCCGGGAGCGGTCCGCCGCTCCTGCTGCTGCACGGCCACCCCCAGACCCACGCCACCTGGCGGGCGGCGGCCCCCCGGCTGGCCGAGCGCTTCACGGTGGTCGCCCCAGACCTGCGCGGGTACGGGGATTCGGGAAAGCCGCCCAGTGACGACGCGCACCTGGCCTACAGCAAGCGCGCGATGGCCCGGGACCAGGTGCGCCTGATGCGCGCGCTCGGGCACACCTCCTTCGCCGTGGCCGGGCACGACCGGGGCGGGCGCGTCGCCCACCGGATGGCCCTGGACCACCCGGCGGCGGTCGAGCGGCTCGCGGTCCTGGACATCGCGCCCACCGCCACCATGTACGCCCGCACCGACCGGGAGTTCGCCTCCCGCTACTACTGGTGGTTCTTCCTCATCCGCCCGGCGCCGCTGCCCGAGGAGATGATCGCCGGGGCGACCGAGACCTTCCTGCGCACCCACCTGCGCGAGCAGAGCGGCACCCCGGGGGTGCCCGAGGAGGACCTGGCCCGCGAGTACCTGCGGTGCTACCGCGACCCGGACACGGTGCGGGCCGTCTGCGAGGACTACCGCGCCGCCGCCACCGTCGACCTGGAGCACGACGCCGCCGACGCTCGGGAGGGGCGCCTGCTCACGCGGCCCCTGCTGGCGCTGTGGGGGGCGCGCGGCACCGTGGGGCGGCTGTACGACGTCCCGGCCACGTGGAGGGAGGTCTCCGGGGCGCCGGTGGACGGGGAGGCCCTGGACTGCGGGCACCTGGTCCAGGAGGAGCGCCCCGGGGAGACCGCCGCGCGCCTGGAGGCGTTCCTCGCCCCGGAGCCGGATCACCGGTAGGAGAGCCGCCGCAGCAGGACCTCGGCTGGGCCGCGGCGCCCCGCGCGGCGCATCGCCTCGGCCGCGGCGAGCGAGACCGCCCATACGGCGGCGGCGACGCCGAAGGCGCCGGCCAGGCCGAGGCGGTCCTGCAGCCCCAGGCCGTAGGAGCGGAAGACCAGGAGGAACGCGGCGCTCTGGAAGAGGTAGAAGGTCATCGACCGCTGCCCCAGCGCCTGGAGCGCGGCGGTCGTGCGCCCGCCGGAGCGCGCTGCGGCGATCGCGGCCAGAGCGATGGCGGCGGCGAGCCCCATCCCGCCGAAGAAGCCGGTCAGCGGTTGGAGGAGGGCGGCGGTCCACAGCGCGCCCGCCGAAGCGGGGGTCCACACGTCCAAGTGCACCAGGATCGCCGGGACCGCGCCGGCCACGGACAGGGCCTGGGTGGCGACGACGGCGCGGATCAGCAGGGTGCGGTGCCGGGCGGGCTCGTCCAGCACGCCCAGGCGTGCCGCCCACATACCGAAGACGATGGGCGGAGCGACGGCCACACCGCCGAAGAGCAGGGAGAAGGCCCAGGCCGGGAGGCGCTCGGCGTACACCTGCGCCAGGTCTCCGGTGACGGGGGGAACCGCTCCGATCTCGAAGGTCCACACGCCCTGCGACATCGCCGTCCACGTCCCCATGCCCACCGAGAGGGTCGCGGGCACCAGGAGCGCGAAGCCGGTCCACAGCAGCGTCCGCCGCCGGACCCGCAGCAGGGCGATGAGCGGCACCGAGACGGCCCCGTAGACCGCCAGGATGTCGATCGGCACGACCAGCGTGTGCACGGCGCCGAAGACCACCAGCCACCCGCCGCGGCGGCGCAGCATGCGCCGGACGCCGGCGGGGTCGTCCCCGCCGCGGGTGCGCCGGTCGAGCATCTGCACCAGGGCGTAGCCGAACAGGAAGGCGAACATCGGCCGCGCGTGGTTGCCCACGGCGACCTCGTACAGGGCCAGGGCGGCGCCGTCGGCCGCGGCAGGACCGCGGTCGACGGCGGCGACGAACAGCGGGGCGTGGGCGCAGGCGATGGCCAGCAGCATGGCGCCGCGGGCCAGGTCGGGGGCCAGGGCGCGGGCCGGGGCCAAGGTCGCGGTGGCGGTCACGGCGCCTCCTTCCGCCAGGTGGATGAACCACATGCTATGACGTGTAAATCATGTGCTGTCGTCCGTGACCGGTTGCGGACATGTTCGGCTTGATATGCTTTGCAGATCATGCGCACCGGTGCGCACGGGAGGGCGGTGGCGACATGGCGGCGGACGGCACGGCCGCGTACGGCCCCGGGGGCCGGGGCTTCTACGGCGCGGTGACGGTGAGCGAGCGCGGCCAGATCTCCCTGCCCGCGCAGGCCCGGCGCGACCTGGGCATCACGCCGGGGACCAAGCTGCTCGTCCTCGGCGACCCCGAGCAGGGCCTGGCGCTGATGACGCTCGACCGCCTCATGGCCAACCTGCAGGGGTCCAACGCGCTCCTGAGCATGGTCCGCGAGCACATGGCCGGGGACCCGGACCAGGGGACGGGGGACGAGGAGTCGGGCGACGGCGGGTCAGCCGACGGCGCGGCGTCCTGACAGGCGCGCCGGCCCTTCGGCCTCCGGGGTGCCCTCTTCGGCGCTGAACACGTGCACGACCAGGCCCGTCACCCCGGGCCCGGCCGGGCCGTGCAGGGCGCGGTGGCGGGGCCGGACGAAGTCGAGGAGCCCGGCGAGGTCGACGCGCGTGCTGGCGGCGATGGGGGACATGGCGCGATCCTAGCGCCCGAATACCTCGTGCTCACGGATCCGGCCACCCTCCCTCGGGTGGCCGGATCCGGCCGGGGAGGGATCCAGGACGCCGGTGCGCCCGCTGAACTCGCCAGAGGTGGACGGGCGGCCCGGGAAGCCGGGGATGCGCTTTCCTCCGGTGCCGTGACGGGGGGTTCCCAGTGGGTGCGCGTGATGTCTACCGTTCGAGGTGTGGGAGCGCTCCCAAGCGGTGGCGCCGCCGCTTGGGAGCTCCCTCCCCGGCAGTGCCGCCGTCCCTGACCCGACGCCCGCCCTCCGCTCCTCCCGCTCCCCGCGCGCCCGTTCCGGCGCCCTCTGCCGCGTCCCGCGCCGGGAGGGGAGCACCCCCTGGAGGTATCCCCCATGAGCCCCCGGCACCGACCCCTGCGCCTGCTCGCGGGCGTGCTGACCGCCGCGCTCGCCGCGGTGCTCGCGCCCGCCGCCCCCGCCCACGCCGCCCCCTCCTGCTCGGTCGACTACGAGGTCGCCGATGAATGGGACGGCGGCTTCACCGCCGCCGTCACCGTGGTCAACGGCGACGAGCCCGTCTCCGACTGGTCGCTCGGCTGGACCTTCCCCGACGGCCAGCAGATCACCAACGGCTGGAACGGCGGCTTCTCCCAGGACGGGGCCGACGTCACCGTCTCCCACCCGTCCTGGAACCCCGACCTGGACCCCGGCGAGGCCGCCTCGTTCGGGTTCCAGGCCTCCCTGTCCGGCGCCAACGGCGCGCCCACCGGATTCACCCTCAACGGCACGCCCTGCGGCGGCGAGGGCGGGAACACCCCGCCCGAGGTCGCGCTGACCGCGCCCGAGGACGGCGCCGTACTGCTCGCCGAGGACACGGTCGGTCTGGCCGCCGAGGCCTCCGACGCCGACGGGGAGGTCGAGCGCGTCGTCTTCCAGGCCGACGGCACCGAGATCGCCTCCGACGCCACCGCCCCCTACACCGCGGAGTGGTCCGGCGCCGAGCCGGGCCGGTACTCGCTGACCGCGACCGCCGTCGACGACGAGGGGGCGGCGACCGCCTCGGCCCCGGTGGCGGTGGAGGTGCTGGCCGAGCCGACGATCACCGCGCGGCCCTCCTCGGTCACCGTGCGCCAGGGCGGGTCCTCCTCCTTCACCCTCGAACTGTCCAACGCGCCCGAGGACGCCGTCCAGGTGGAGGTGGCCCGCACCGGCGGCAGCGGGGACATCACCGTCGCCGACGGCGCCTCGCTCTCCTTCGGCCCCGGCGACTGGGACGAGCCGCAGGAGGTGACGGTCGCCTCCGCGGACAACGGCGGCGAACCGGCCTCGGCGGTGCTCACCGCGTCGGCCGGGGGGTACGGCTCCGCCGAGGTCGAGGTCACCGAGATCGGCGGATCGGCCTCCGAGTACGACGAGGCGTTCCTGGAGCAGTACGACAAGATCAAGGACCCCGACAACGGGTACTTCCGCGAGTTCGGCGGGCTGCCGGTGCCCTACCACTCGGTGGAGACCCTCATTGTGGAGGCGCCGGACCACGGGCACGCCACCACATCCGAGGCGTTCAGCTACTACCTGTGGCTGGAGGCCGCTTACGGCAGGGCGACCGGTGACTGGGAGCCCTTCACCGACGCGTGGGCGTCGCTGGAGGAGCACATCGTCCCGGGCACCGCGGACCAGCCCACCAACGCCGCCTACGACCCGTCCTCGCCGGCGACCTACATCCCCGAGCACGACGAGCCCCAGGGCTACCCGGCCGCGCTGGACCAGAGCGTGCCCACGGGCGAGGACCCGCTGGCCGAGGAGCTGAGCGGAACCTACGGCACCGACGAGGTCTACGGCATGCACTGGCTGCTCGACGTGGACAACACCTACGGGTACGGGTTCTGCGGCGACGGGTCCGACGACGCGCCCGCCTACATCAACACCTTCCAGCGCGGGTCGCAGGAGTCGGTGTGGGAGACCGTCCCGCACCCCTCGTGCGAGACCTACGCGCACGGCGGCGAGAACGGGTTCCTCGACCTGTTCACCGACGACCGGCAGTACTCGCAGCAGTGGCGTTACACCAACGCGCCCGACGCCGACGCCCGCGCGGTCCAGGTGGCGCACCTGGCGCAGACGTGGGCCGAGGAGCAGGGCAACGCCGGCGCCGTGGCCGGGGTGGTCGACGACGCCGCCCGCATGGGCGACTACCTGCGCTACGCCATGTACGACAAGTACTTCAAGCGGATCGGCGACTGCGCCGGGGAGCACGAGTGCCCCGGCGGGCAGGGCAAGAACAGCGCCCACTACCTGATGTCCTGGTACTACTCCTGGGGCGGCGCCATGGAGAGCGCGCAGTACCCGTGGGCGTGGCGGATCGGCGGCAGCTCGGCCCACCAGGGCTACCAGAACCCCATGGCCGCCTACGCCCTGTCGGAGACCGAGGCGCTCACCCCCGCGTCGCCGACGGCCGCGGAGGACTGGGCCACCAGCATGGACCGGCAGCTGGAGTTCGTGCAGTGGCTCCAGTCGGCCGAGGGGGGCATCGCCGGGGGCGCCACCAACAGCTGGGCCGGGCGGTACGCCGACCCGCCCGACGACGCGGCCCGGTTCTACGGCATGTACTACGACTGGCAGCCGGTCTGGCACGACCCGCCGTCGAACAACTGGTTCGGCTTCCAGGTGTGGAGCATGGAGCGGATCGCCCAGCTCTACAGCACCACCGGCGACGAGCGCGCCGGGGAGATCCTCGACGCCTGGGTCCCTTGGGCGCTGGAGAACACCGAGATCGGGTCCGGCGGGGAGTTCGCGGTCCCGTCCGATCTGGAGTGGTCCGGCCGCCCCGACGACTGGACCGGTTCGCCGACCGGGAACCCGGACCTGCACGTGGAGGTCGCCTCGCACGGGCAGGACGTCGGCGTGGCCGCAGCACTGGCCAAGACGCTGATGCACTACGCCGCCGGGTCGGGCGACACCGCCGCGCGCACCGCCGCCGAAGGGCTGCTCGACGCCCTGCTGGAGCACCGGGACGACCTCGGCATCGCCGTCGAGGAGACCCGGGCCGACTACGCGCGCTTCGACGACGAGGTGTACATCCCGCAGGGCTGGTCGGGCGAGATGGCCAACGGCGACCCGGTCGGGCCCGGGGCCACCTTCACCTCGATCCGGTCCTTCTACCGGGACGACCCGCAGTGGCCGAAGGTCGAGGCCTACCTGGAGGACCCGGACGGGCCCGCTCCCTCCTTCACCTACCACCGGTTCTGGTCCCAGACCGAGATCGCCACGGCGTTCGCCGTCCACGACGAGCTGTTCGGCTGACGGCGGCGAACGGAAAGGAGGAGACCCCATGCGACGCCGACTCGCGGCACTCGTCCTCGCCGCCGTCCTCGCCGCGGTCCCGATGGCGGCCGCCCCCTCCGCCGGGGCGGACCCCGCCCCGGCGGCCCCGGCCCCGGCGGGCACCGGCGACGGCCCCTGGAGCGCGGAAGGCGCCCAGCTCGTGGACGCCTCCGGTGCCCCGGTCCGGATGACCGGTGTCAACTGGTTCGGTTCGGAGACCGAGACCTACGCCCCGCACGGGCTCTGGGCCCGGAACCTGGAGGCCATGGTCGCCCAGATGGCCGAGCTGGGCTTCAACACCATCCGCCTGCCCTACTCCAACGAGGCGCTCGACCCGGGCGCCGAGCCCTCCGGTATCGATCTCGAACTCAACCCCGGCCTGGAGGGCCTGTCCGGACTGGAGATCATCGACCGCGTCGTGGAGGAGGCGGACGCGCACGGCATGCGCGTCGTGCTCGACCGGCACCGCCCGGCGGCCGACGCCCAGTCGCCGCTCTGGTACACGCCCGAGGTGCCGGAGAGCGAGTGGATCGAGGACTGGACGATGCTCGCCGAGCGGTACGCCGGCGACCCCACCGTCATCGGCGCGGACCTGCACAACGAGCCGCACTCCACCGCCGACGGGCAAGGGGCGTGCTGGGGGTGCGCAGACCCGGAGCGGGACTGGCGCCTGGCCGCCGAGCGCGCGGGCGAGGCCGTCCTGGAGGCCAACCCGGACTGGCTGGTCATCGTCGAGGGCGTGGACTGCGTCCCCGGCACCCCGGCGCCCGAGTGCGGCTGGTGGGGCGGCAACCTCTCCGGCGTCCCGGAGCACCCGGTGCGCCTGAGCGAGCCGGACAAGCTCGTCTACTCCGCGCACGAGTACGCCACCTCGGTCGCCGACCAGGACTGGTTCGACGACCCCGCGTTCCCGGACAACATGCCCGGTCTGTGGGACGCCTTCTTCGGGCACATCGAGCACGACGGGGCCGCCCCGCTGCTGCTCGGCGAGTTCGGCACCACCCTGCAGGATCCGCGCGACGGGGTCTGGCTGGGCGAGCTCATGTCCTACCTCGGCGAAGGGCCCACCGGGACCGACTTCACCTACTGGTCCTGGAACCCCAATTCCGGGGACACCGGCGGCATCCTCCAGGACGACTGGACCACCGTCGACCAGGACAAGTACGCCTACCTGGAGCCCTACCTGCTGCCGCCCGGCGGCGGGGACGGCGGCGGTCCGCCGGACGGCGCCGCGTGCACCGTCGACTACCGGGTCACCGACGCCTGGGACGCCGGCTTCACCGCGGAGGCCGTGCTGACCAACGACGGCTCCACGGCCCTGGAGGACTGGACGCTGACCTGGACGGCCCCGGAGGGCGTGCGGGTCGCGAACGGGTGGGGCGCCCGGGTCTCGCAGGACGGGGGCACCGTCACCGCCTCCGCCCCCGACTGGGCACGCGCACTGGACCCCGGTGCCTCGTCGGCCGTCGGCGTCCAGGCCACGGGGCCCTCGGCACCCGCACCCGATGACTTCCGGATCGGGGACACCGACTGCGCCGCCGCCTGACGGCGGTGGCCGCCCCGGTCCGGAAGGGGCGGCGCCCGGCCCCCGGGCGCCGGTCCCAGCACCCCCATCCCCCCGGCCCGCCGCACTGACACCGCGCGGCGGGCCACCCCCAGAGGAGGATCGATGAGATCACACACCCATCGCCGGGACCGGCGGTGGCCGGGACGGGCCGCGGCCGGCGTCTCGGCGCTCGCCCTGGGCGCGGCCGCGCTCGCCGTGGGCTCCCCGGCGCAGGCCGCCGAGGGCTGCACCGTGGACTACACGGTGGCCAACGACTGGGGTTCCGGCTTCACCGCGAACGTGGCGGTGACCAACCTCGGCGACCCGCTGGACTCCTGGAAGCTGGAGTGGGACTTCCCCGGGGACCAGCAGGTCACCAACGGGTGGAACGGCACCTTCGCCCAGGACGGCGCCCACGTGGAGGTGACCGGCTCCGGGCACAATGCGACCCTGGGCACCGACGCCACCGCGCAGTTCGGGTTCAACGGGAACCACAGCGGCGACAACGCGGTTCCGGGGACCTTCACCCTGAACGGCGTGGAGTGCGACGGCACCACCGATCCCGGCCCGGACCCGGACCCCGATCCGGACCCGGACCCCGAGCCGGGGGAGCGCGTCGACAACCCCTTCGCGGGCGCCGACACCTACGTCAACCCCGTGTGGTCCGAGAACGCCGCCTCCGAGCCCGGCGGCGAGGCCGTGGCCGACGAGTCCACCGCCGTGTGGATGGACCGGATCGGCGCCATCGAGGGCAACGACAGCCCCACCACCGGCGACATGGGCCTGCGCGACCACCTCGACGCCGCCCTGGAGCAGAGCTCCGGGGACCGGCCCATGGTGATCCAGACCGTGATCTACAACCTGCCCGGCCGGGACTGCGCCGCGCTGGCCTCCAACGGCGAGCTCGGCCCGGAGGAGATCGGCCGCTACAAGGAGGAGTACATCGACCCCATCGCCGAGATCCTCGGCGACGAGAAGTACGCCGACCTGCGCATCGTCGCCACCATCGAGCCCGACTCGCTGCCGAACCTGGTCACCAACGTCGGCGGCAACCCCGGCGCGACCGAGGCGTGCGACACCATGCTCGCCAACGGCAACTACGAGGAAGGCGTGGCCTACGCCCTCGACACGCTGGGCGAGATCCCCAACGTCTACAACTACGTCGACGCCGGGCACCACGGCTGGATCGGCTGGGACACCAACCTCGGACCGGCGATGGAGCTGTTCTACGAGACCGCGAACTCCCACGGTGCCTCGCCGGACGACGTGCACGGCTTCGTCACCAACACCGCCAACTACTCGGCGCTGACCGAGCCGCACTTCGACGTGGGCGACACGGTCGGCGGGCAGCAGATCCGCCAGTCGGACTGGATCGACTGGAACCAGTACGTCGACGAGCTGACCTTCGCCCAGGGGCTGCGCGAGGAGGCGGTCTCCGTCGGGTTCAGCGCCGACACCGGGATGCTGATCGACACCTCCCGCAACGGGTGGGGCGGCGCGGAGCGGCCGTCGGGCCCCAGCTCCTCGACCGACCTGAACACCTTCGTCGAGGACAGCCGAGTCGACCGCAGGATCCACGTCGGGAACTGGTGCAACCAGTCCGGCGCGGGGCTGGGCCACCGGCCCGCCGCCGAGCCCGAGCCGGGGATCGACGCCTACGTCTGGGTGAAGCCGCCCGGCGAGTCGGACGGCTCCAGCGAGGAGATCCCCAACGACGAGGGCAAGGGCTTCGACCGGATGTGCGACCCCACCTATGAGGGGAACCCGCGCAACGGGAACAACCCGTCCGGCGCCCTGCCGGACGCCCCGCTGGCCGGCCACTGGTTCTCCGCGCAGTTCCAGGAGCTCCTGGCCAACGCCCATCCCTCCGTGTGACCGGATTCCGGTGACCGGCCGCGCCCCCGCCCCCTCCTTCCCCCCTCCGGCGGGGGCGCGGCCACGGGCGGGGCGCGGCCGGTCTCAGTCCCCGGCGGCCGCGACGGTCATCTCCATGGACAGGCTCTCGCCCGGCTCCAGGACGGCCAGGCCCTCGCCGCTGTTGAAGGCGTCGGGGGCGCAGGTCATGGGCTCCACGGCGACGGCGCGCCGGTGGTCCGGCCCGCCGGGCAGGTGCAGGGTGTACACCTGCACCCACCGGCACCGCGGCGACCAGCCGATGCGCACCCCGCCGCCGGGCCCGTCCAGCACCGCCTCGCCGGGCCCCTCGGGGGCCCCGGTGAAGGCGTGGTCGACCACCGCGCCGCCGACGGCGCGCGGCGCCGTGAAGTCGAGGCCCTGCTCGTGCGCCGGCACGCGGCCGGTGGGGATCAGGTTCCCGTCCACGGTGAGCACCTCCCGGCAGGGCAGGTGCAGGCTCCAGTCGTCGCAGGCGCCGTCCCCGGCCGTGAAGTAGGGGTGGGCGGACAGGCCCGCGGGGGCGGCCTCCCGCCCCAGGTTGGTGGCGGTCAGGGTGAGGGAGAGGCCGTCCTCGCCGAGCGCGTAGTGGGCCCGCACCCCGAGGGTGAACGGGTACCCGGGGCGGGGCCAGACCACGTCGGACAGGGTCAGGGCCGTCTCGGAGGCCTCCTCGGCCTCCCAGCGGTCCCACACCGCCAGGCCGTGCAGCGCGGTGCCGCGCCCCGGCTCGTCCACCCCGAGCCGGTGCTCGCGGCCGGCGAACCGGTAGGCGGCGCCGGCGATCCGGTTCGGCCAGGGGGCGAGCACCGCGCCCGAGAAGCGGGGGAAGGGGACGGCTCCGGACCGGTCGAACACCAGGTCGCGGCCGCGGTGGCGGAGCCCGCGCAGGGCGGCGCCCTGTTCGGTGACGACGGCTTCGTAGGGCCCGGCGGCCAGGCGGTGCCGGGGAACGTCGAGGGGGGCGAGGGGCGTGTCGAGGGGCATGGCGGGCAGGGTACTCACCCGGTCGGCACCACCTCCACGGGGGTCGTCAGGACGCGGCCCTCGCCGACCGTGCGCGGCGCCCCGGTGACGGTGAAGCGGGCGGACAGCGGCAGGTCCTCGCTGGAGCGGCCCGCCGCCAGGGTGAACGCGCCCGGCTCGACGATGCGCGCGCCCCCGCGCCCGGTGAAGGAGGTGCGGTCGGCGTGCAGCCGGAACCGCACCCGGCGCGCACCGCCGGCCGGGACCCCGATGCGGGCGTAGCCCACCAGCTCCCGCTCGGGGCGGGTGACCTGCGCGGTCTCGTCGGTCAGGTAGAGCTGGACGACCTCGTCGCCGTCCCGCCCGCCGGTGTTGCGTACCGTCACCTCGGCCGCGAGCTCCCCGTCGGCGGGGATCGAGGCGGTGCTCAGCCGCAGGTCGGACAGGGCGAAGGAGGTGTAGGACCGGCCGTGTCCGAAGGGGTAGAGCGGCGAGGGGTCGAGGTCGGAGATGCCCGCGCTCGCCCGTCCCAGCGGCGGCGCCAGGTAGGGGGCGGGCTGGCCGCCGGGGTGGCGGGGCACCCCGATCGGGAGCCGGCCCCCGGGGTTCACCCGGCCCGACAGCACCCCGGCGATCGCCGCCCCGCCCTCCTCGCCGGGCAGGAACGCCTGGACCAGCGCGGCGCACCCCTCGGCGTAGGCGCCCAGCGCATAGGGCCGGCCGGACACGCAGACCAGCACCACCGGGGTGCCGGTGGCCAGCACGGTCTCCACCAGCTCCCCCTGGGCGCCGGGCAGCGCGAGGTCGGGGGCGTCGCACCCCTCGCCGGAGGTGCCCCGGCCGAACAGCCCGGCCAGGTCGCCGACCNGGGCCGCCGCCGCGGCCGCGGGGATCTGCGAGCGGTCGGCCTCGCGCACCGGGACCCCGTCGGCCTGCTCCACCCGGGCGCGGGGGAACTCGGCGCGCAGCGCCTCGGCCAGGGAGTCCACCCGCACCCCGGTGCCCCGGTCGGCGGAGCGGGACAGCACGTGGTTGGGGAAGGAGTAGCAGCCCAGGAAGGTGCGCGGCTCGGCCCCGCAGGGGCCGACGAGCGCGATCCGGGCGCCGGTGCCGGGGTCCAGCGGCAGGGCGCCGCGGTTCTCCAGCAGCACCACCGAGGCCTCGGCGGCCTCCCGGGCCAGCGCGCGGTTGGCGGGGGAGTCCAGGTCCACGTCGCCGCCGCCGTCCTCGGGGACCGCCCGCCACCCGGGGTCGAGCAGCCCCAGCCCGGCCTTCTGCCGGAGCACCCGGCGGACCGCGCGGTCCACCAGGCGCAG
>NZ_ANAD01000065.1 GCF_000341245.1 Nocardiopsis halophila DSM 44494 | reverse complement strand
GGGCGAGCGCGCCGGATTCGGCGCGGTCGGCGGTGACGCGGTGGGTGAGGTCGAGGAAGGGGATCGACCAGTAGTCGGAGACGACCGTGCCGGCGAAGCCCCACCGGTCCCGCAGCACGCCGGTGAGCAGCTCCTCGTCGGCGGCGGCCGGCAGGCCGTCGACGTCGCTGTAGGAGTTCATCACCGAGCGGGCGCCGCCCTCGCGCACGGCCATCTCGAACGGGGGGAGCAGGACGTCGGCGAACTCGCGCGGGCCCACGGGAACGGGCGCGTGGTTGCGGCCCGCGCGCGAGGCGGAGTACCCGGCGAAGTGCTTGAGGGTGGCGACGATCCCGTTCTCCTCCAGCCCGCGGACGTAAGCGGTGCCGGTGGTGCCCACCAGGTAGGGGTCCTCGCCCATGGTCTCCTCCACGCGCCCCCAGCGCGGGTCGCGGGCGACGTCCATGAGGGGGGCCAGGCCCTGGTGCACACCCACCGCGCGCATGTCGCGGGCGATGGCCCCGGCCATCCGGCGGACCAGCTCCGGGGAGAAGGCGGCGGCCCAGGCGAGGGGCGCCGGGTAGACGGTCGCGCCGTAGGCGGTGAAGCCGGTCAGGCACTCCTCGTGGGCGATGGCGGGGATGCCGGTGCGGGTGCCGTCGGTGAGCCGCTTCTGCAGTTCGGCGAGGCGGGCCCGGCCCTCGCGGGGGGAGACCGGCGCGCTGCCGAACACCCGGGTCAGGTGCCCCAGCCCGTGCTCGGAGGCCTCCTCGTAGTCGCGGTGGCCCTCCTGGAAGGCGTCCTCCATGGGAGCGACGCCGCCCTCGCCCGCGTCCTGCCCGGGCTCCGGTTCCGGCCGGGGCCAGGAGGAGGACAGCTGGGCCAGCTTCTCCTCCACGGTCATGGAGGCGATCAGGGCCTCGACCCGCTCGTCGTCGGCGGGCGGCGGGGTGTGCTCGGGCATGCTTCTCCTTGTCGGGCGGTGCAGTGCGGTTCGGGCGGGGGTCCGGCGGGGAGCGTCAGCGGCCGAACCCGGCGGTCAGCCCGGCGACGAGCTGGCGGCGGGCGACGGCGTACACGGCGGCCACGGGCAGCACGGACAGCACGACCGCGGCCAGCAGTCCGGGCACGTCGACGCCGAAGGAGCCCTCGAAGGCCCACAGCGTCATCGGCAGCACGCGGGTGCTCTGGCTCTGCGTGAGGACCAGGGGGAACAGGAAGCCGTTCCACACCTGGAGCGCGTCGTAGACGCCCACGGTCACCAGGGCGGGCCGGGTCAGCGGCAGGACCAGGCTCCACAGGATCCGCCAGTCGCCGGCCCCGTCCACGCGCATCGAGGCGAACAGGTCCTCCGGCACGTCGCGCAGGAAGTTGACCAGGATGAGCACGGTCAGCGGGATGGCGAAGGCGATGGAGGGCAGGACGAGCGCGGCCAGGGTGTCGTAGAGGCCGAGCTGCACGATGAGGTAGTAGACGGGCACGACGGTGGCCTGGATGGGGATGGCGATCCCCAGCAGCACGGCCTGGAACACCCGCCGGGCGAACCGGGTGCGCCCGCGCACCACCACGTAGGCGGCCATCAGCGAGACGGCCAGGGTTCCGGCGACGGCGGCGGCCGTGACCACCACGCTGTTGGCGAGGTAGCCGGGGAAGCCGGCGTCCAGGACGCGGCCGTAGGCGGCCAGAGTCGGGTCCGAGGGCAGGGACAGCGGGTTCTCGTCGTAGTAGTCGGCCTGGGTGCGCAGGCTGGTGACGACGATGTAGTAGACGGGCAGCACCGTGACGGCCAGCCAGAGCCAGCCGCCCAGGGCGCCGAGCGCGTTGGGTCGGGTCCGCGCGGCCATCACGCCCCCTCCTGCCGGCTCTCCATCCGGTGGGAGCCGGTGAGCCGGTTGAGTCCGAGGGCCAGGGCGAGGCCGACGGCGACCAGGACGACGCCGATCGCGCTCGCCTGGCCCATGTCGTAGGAGCGGAACCCGGTCAGGTACATGTCCAGCGGGAGGATGCGGGTGGCGCCCCCGGGGCCGCCCGCGGTCAGCACGAACACCAGGTCGAAGTAGGTCAGCGAGCCGACGAGCATCAGCGTGGAGGAGGTCACGATCGTGTACTTGAGCTGGGGAAGGGTGATGTGCAGGAACTGGGCGGGGGCGCTCGCGCCGTCGATCCGCGCCGCCTCGTACAGGGACGCGGGGATCTGCCGCACCCCGCCCTGGTAGAGCAGGGCGTGGAACGGGATGAAGGACCACCCGACGACGAACACGACCACGCCCAGCGCCAGGTCGGGGTCGCCCAGCCAGTCGCGGGCCAGCAGCGGCAGGTCCAGGGCGGCGCCCAGGCCGAAGTTCGGGTCGAGCAGGCCCTTGAACGTCAGGGCCACGGCCGCCGAGCTGAACAGCAGCGGCAGGAAGTACAGCACCGCCAGCACCTCGCGGTGGCGGGTGCGGGTGGCGGTGTAGACGCCCAGGAGCAGGCTGACCGGGGCCTGGAACAGGTAGCAGAGCACGGTGAGCTTGACGGTGAGCCAGACCGCCTCGCGGGTCACGGGGTCCCCGGCGGCGCGTACCCAGTTGTCGGCGCCGGCCCACCGGGGGGCGCCGAGCCCGTCCCAGGAGGCGAAGGAGAGCACGGCCACCCCGGCGAGCGGGACCAGGGCGAACAGGCCGAACAGCACGAGCGCGGGCGCCGCCATCCACGGGGTGGGCCCGCCCCCGGAGGCGGGGGCGGGGCGGGCCCGGTGCGGTGGCGCGGCCCTCACAGCGTGCTGTCCATCGCCGCGGTGAACTCCTCGGGGGTCACCTCGCCGAGGAAGAGCAGGTCGAGGTTGGACAGCAGCTCCTGGGCCTGGGCGGGTGGGAGCGCCTGGTCCCAGGAGAGCTGGAAGTGGTCGGCGTCGCGCACCATGCCGTAGGTGAACTCCAGGTGCTCGGGGTCGTCCTGGGCGGCGATCTCCTCCTCCAGGCCGGCGACCGGCGGCACGCTGCCCAGGTCCAGCAGGGACTGCACGTGCTCCTCGTTGTAGACCTGCTCGTTCAGGTAGTCGACGGCGGTCTGCCGCTCCTCCTCCGGGGCGTCGGAGGAGACCGACCAGAAGTTGGCGGGGTTGCCGACGATGTTGGAGGGGTCGCCGGCCCCGCCCTCGACCACGGGGAAGGCGGTGTGGCCCAGGCCGTCCTCGACGAAACCGGGCGCGTCGGAGGCCATGTTCGGGTAGACCCAGCTGCCCTGCAGCAGCATTCCGGCCTTGCCGGTGTGCAGCAGTGCGGTGTCGGCGCCGGAGTCGGCGTCCACCGAGCCGAAGCCGTCACCGAACGCGCCCGCCTCGACCAGGTCCTCGATGGCGGTGGCGGCCTCGACGACCGCCGGGTCGGACCAGGCGCCCTCCTCGCCGTCCAGAATGCGCTGGAAGACCTCCGGGCCGCCGATGCGGTCGGTGAGGTACTGGATCCACATGAGCTCGGGCCACACGCTCTGCCCGGCCAGGGCGATGGGCACCACGCCCTCGTCCTTGAGCGCCTCGACGGCCTCCATCATGTCCGCGAGGGTCTCGGGCGGCTCCACCCCGGCGTCGGCCAGGACGTCCTCGTTGTAGTAGAGGACGGCCGGCTGCGCCTGGTTGTTGGGCACGGCGTAGAGGCCGCCGTCGACCTCGCCGTTGGCGGCCACCGAGGGCAGCAGGTCCTCGGTGGCGCCGTCGACCTGCCCGGACAGGTCCTGCACCTGGCCGCTCCGGGCGTAGTCGGCCAGGGTGCCGCCCGCCCAGGAGAAGACCAGGGTGGGGGCCTGTCCGGAGCCGACGGCGGTGCGGATCTTCTCCTTGTAGGCGTCGTTGGCGAACCACTCGACGGCGATCTCCCGGTCGGGGTTGGCCTCGTTCCAGGATTCGAAGGAGGTCCGGAAGGCCTCCTCGGAGCCGCCGGTCAGGGCCCAGGCGGTGGCGCCGCCGCCACCGGGCGAGGAGCCGCCTCCGCCGAAGCCGCCGCATCCGGCGGCCGCGGCCAGGACGAGGACCGCAGAGGCGGCCGTCAGGGTGCGTCCCGCACTGCTCGGTGCCATGGGGTCAGTCCCTTCCGCCGGGCCCGAGGGGGTGCGGGCCGCGGCAGATAGTACGAAAATTTTTCGTTGAGTTTCCGGACTATTTCGTGATCGTCTTCACAGTAAAAAGGGGGTATCTCCGTGTCAACGCCCCGGAGTGGTCTCGATTTCGACGCGAATGAACGAAAAAGTTTCGGGATAGGGTGGGCGCGGTACGCGAACGGAGGAGGCGGACGGTGGACGGTGCACGGCCGACCCTGGAGGAGGTGGCCGCCGCGGCGGGGGTGTCCAAGGCGACGGTGTCCAAGGTGCTCAACGGGCGCCCCGGGGTGGGCGAGGGCACCCGGACGCGGGTGCGCGAGGCCGTGCGGGCGCTGGACTACGCGCCGAGCACCGGGCCGCGCGACCCCGCCCCCGCGCCCTCGGTGCACGTCGTCTTCGACAGCATGGTCAGCCTGTACGCGCTGCACGTGCTGGACGGGCTGCTGGCGGCGGGGCGCGAGCTGGACGCCGAGGTGGTGACGAGCGCGCTGGCCCCGTCGGGGGCGCCGGCGCCGGCCCCGCTGGGCACCGGCCTCATCGAGCGGCTGGCCGCGCGGCGCAGGTCCGGGCTGGTGGTGGTGACCTCCCGGCTGGCCCCGGAGGAGGTCGCCGCCTGCCGGCGCCGGGGGCTGGGGCTGGTCGTCGTCGACCCGATCAACCCGCTGGACGAGGACGTGGTCAGCGTGGGCGCCACCAACTGGGCCGGGGGCGTGCAGGCCACCGAGCACCTGCTGGCGCTGGGGCACCGGAGGATCGCGCACGCCGGCGGGCCCACCGGGTCGGTGCCCGCGCGCGAGCGGCTGCACGGGTTCCGCGAGGCGCTGGAGTCGGCGGGGGCCGCCCCCGGGCCGGTGCTCGCCGCCCCCGAGGACCCTCCGGCGTTCACCGTGGAGGCGGGCCGGGCGATGGCCGCCCGCCTCCTGGGCGCCGCCGATCCGCCCACGGCGGTCTTCGCGGCCAGCGACACGGTCGCCGTCGGCGTGCTGCAGGAGGCGCGCGCCCGGGGCCTGTCGGTCCCGGGCGACCTGAGCGTGGTGGGCTTCGACGACACCCACGGGGCGATGTGGACCGACCCGCCGCTGACCTCGGTGCGCCAGCCGCTGCACGACATGGGCCGGGTGGCCATGCGCACGGTCCTGCAGCTGTCCCGCGGCCAGAGCCCGGACTCCCACCACGTGCAGCTGGCGACCCGCCTGGTGGTCCGCGCCTCGACGGCCCCGCCGGGCCGGTGACGCGGCTCCTGTATTCCAGATAAGGCATATAACCGAGTTGGTATATTAGGGCCATGTCCCTGCCGTTCACCGCACTGGCCGACCCCACCCGGCGCCGCATCCTCGACCTGCTGCGGCGCCGGCCGCACCTGGTCGGGGAGGTCGCCGGGGAGCTGGGGCTCAGCCAGCCCGCCGCCTCCAAGCACCTGCGGGTGCTGCGCGAGGCCGGGCTGGTGCGGGTGCGGCGGGAGGCGCAGCGCCGGTGGTACGGGATCGACCCCGCGCCGCTCGCCGAACTCGACGCGTGGCTCTCCCCCTACCGGCGGATGTGGCAGGAGAGCCTGGACGCCCTGGAGCGCCACCTCGACGAGGGGCGCGGTACCGAGGAGGAGCCATGACCGCGGACGAACTCACGACCGTCGACGGCCGCCCCGCCCTGCGCATGGAGCGGCGGCTGGCCCACCCCGTGGAGCAGGTGTGGCGGGCGCTCACCGAGCCCGAGCGGCTGAACCGCTGGTACCCGTTCCCCGTCGCCTCCCTGGACCTGCGGGTGGGCGGGGCGATCCGCTTCGACGACGGGGAGGGGACCACCATGGACGGGGTGGTCGTCGAGCTCGACCCGCCGCACAGGTTCGCCTTCAGCGAGCACGCGCCCGAGGAGATGGGCCGGGAGGGCGACGACATCGCCCGCTTCGAGCTGGAGCCGGACGGGGACGGGTGCCTGCTGGTGTTCACCCACGTCTTCGACGACCGCCCGGGCGCGGCGAGCTACGCCGTGGGCTGGGACACCTGCCTGGGGGCGCTGCGGGCGGTCGCCGACGGGCGCGAGCCCGAGTGGGCCGCGCCGCCGCCGTCGGCGCTGGAGGAGGCCGTCGACCGGTTCGGCCTGGGCGCGGGGCGGATCGAGGAGGCCTCCGGGGAGGCGGTGCTCACCGTGGAGCGCCAGCTCGCCCGGCCCGCCGACGAGGTGTGGTCGATGCTCGCGGGGCAGGGCGCGGTCGAGCCCGGTGCCCGGGTCCCCGAGGGGTTCCGCGCCGTCGGCGTGGAGGCCGGGCCCGTCACCGAGGTGAAGCACCCGGCCCTGCTGGAGTACGCGTGGACCGACGGCGGAGCCCGGGCGGGCCGCGTGCGCTGGGAGCTGTCCCCGGGAACGGGCCACGGTGCGCGGCTGGAGGTGGTCCAGACGGCGGAGGCGGCGGACCGCGGCCGGCTCGCCGAGGCGCTGCCGGCGTGGGAGGCCCGCGTCCGGGAGGTGGGCCGCCGGGCCGCCGGACTGGAGCCGTGAGCCGGGCCGTGGGTCAGGCCGCCGGGGCCAGCGTCACCCCGTGCGCGGCCGGCCGCGGGGACGCCCGATGGGCGGTCGGCTCTGACCAGGGGGTCTTTGGACTCGCTCGGATAGACCAATTTTGGTCCGGGCGACGGAAACGCCTGCTGCGCAGGGGGTTCACCGCCTGATGAGGGTGGTTCCGTTTTTTGACTTATTCCAGAAAAGAGGTGAGACTCCGGGGCATGTCGACGCCCACGGACTTCGAGCGCCTGCTCCGCCGGTCCGCGCTCCGGGTCACGGGTCCCCGGGTCGCGGTGCTGGCCGCCGTGCACGACAACCCGCACGCCGACACCGAGACCATCATCGGTGCCGTGCGCGCGAGACTCGGTGCCGTCTCCCACCAGGCCGTCTACGACGTGCTCAAGGCGCTGACCGGGGCGGGCCTGCTCCGGCGGATCCAGCCGCGCGGCTCGGTGGCCCGCTACGAGACACGGGTCGGGGACAACCACCACCACGTCGTGTGCCGCGCCTGCGGCGCGATCGCGGACGTCGACTGCGCCGTCGGGCACGCCCCGTGCCTGGCCGCGTCGGACAACGGAGGCTTCACGATCGACGAAGCCGAGGTCGTCTACTGGGGGCTCTGCTCCGAATGCTCGAGTGAGGGCGTCTCCTGAGCGGCGCCGCCCTCGGAGCACCGTGCTCACCGAGCCCGACCCGACCGATCCACCGCTTCCTCCCCGCCTCGGAAGGATGACCATGACCGAAAGCAACGACGCCGCCGCCGGCGGCTGTCCGGTCGCGCACGGCGGCGCCCCGCACCCCACGCAGGGCGACGCCAACCGCGGCTGGTGGCCCAACCGCCTCAACCTGAAGATCCTGGCCAAGAACACGGCCGTGTCCGACCCCATGGGCGAGGACTTCGACTACGCCGAAGAGTTCAAGTCGCTCGACCTCGGCGCCGTCAAGCAGGACATCGCCGAGGTGCTGACCACCTCCCAGGACTGGTGGCCCGCCGACTTCGGCCACTACGGCCCGCTGATCATCCGCATGGCCTGGCACTCGGCCGGGACCTACCGGACCTTCGACGGCCGCGGCGGGGGCGGCACCGGCCAGCAGCGGTTCGCCCCGCTCAACAGCTGGCCGGACAACGGGAACCTGGACAAGGCCCGCCGCCTGCTCTGGCCCGTCAAGAAGAAGTACGGCCGCAAGATCTCCTGGGCCGACCTGATGATCCTGGCCGGCAACGTGGCCCTGGAGTCGATGGGCCTGAAGACCTTCGGCTTCGCCGGCGGCCGCGTGGACGCCTGGGAGCCCGACGACGACGTCTACTGGGGCCCGGAGACCGGCTGGCTCGACGACGAGCGCTACAGCGGCGACCGCGACCTGGAGCAGCCGCNTGGCCGCGGTCCAGATGGGGCTGATCTACGTCAACCCCGAGGGCCCGAACGGCAACCCGGACCCGCTGGCCGCCGCTCGCGACATCCGCGACACCTTCGGCCGGATGGCGATGAACGACGAGGAGACCGTCGCCCTCATCGCCGGCGGCCACACCTTCGGCAAGACCCACGGCGCGGCCCCGGACAGCAACCTGGGCCCCGAGCCCGAGGCGGCCCCGCTGGAGGCCCAGGGCCTGGGCTGGCAGAACGCCCACGGCACCGGCAAGGGCGGCGACGCCATCACCAGCGGCCTCGAGGTCACCTGGACCAGCACGCCCACGAAGTGGAGCAACGGGTTCTGGGAGAACCTCTTCGGCTACGAGTGGGAGAAGTACAAGGGCCCGGGCGGCGCCTGGCAGTGGAAGCCGAAGGACGGCGCGGGCGAGGGCACCGTCCCCGACGCCCACGACCCGTCCAAGAAGCACGCCCCGACCATGCTCACCACCGACCTGGCGCTGCGCTTCGACCCGGTCTATGAGCCGATCTCCCGGCGGTTCATGGAGAACCCGGAGGAGTTCGCCGACGCCTTCGCCCGCGCGTGGTTCAAGCTGACCCACCGCGACATGGGCCCGGTCGTGCGCTACCTCGGCCCGGAGGTCCCCTCCGAGGAGCTGATCTGGCAGGACCCGATCCCGGCCCCGGCCTTCGAGCAGATCGGCGCCGCCGAGATCGCCGACCTCAAGGAGCGGATCCGCGCCTCCGGCCTGACCGTGGCCCAGCTCGTCTCCACCGCCTGGGCCGCGGCCTCCTCCTTCCGCGGCAGCGACAAGCGGGNTCAAGGAGCCGGCGAAGCTGGCCCCGGTGCTGCGCACCCTGGAGGGGATCCAGGAGGCGTTCAACTCCGGCCGCACCGACGGCAAGGGCGTCTCCTTCGCCGACCTGGTGGTGCTGGGCGGCTGCGTCGGCGTCGAGGAGGCCGCCAAGGCGGCCGGGTTCGACACCGAGGTGCCGTTCACCCCGGGCCGCGGCGACGCCACCCAGGACAAGACGGACGTGGAGTCCTTCTCCCACCTGGAGCCCTCCGCCGACGGGTTCCGGAACTACCTGGGCAAGGGCCACCGCCTGCCGGCCGAGTACCAGCTCGTCGACCGGGCCAACCTGCTCACGCTGAGCGCCCCGGAGATGACCGTGCTCGTCGGCGGCCTGCGGGTGCTGGGGGCCAACTACCAGGACTCGGACCTGGGCGTGTTCACCGACGCGCCCGGCACCCTGACCAACGACTTCTTCGCGAACCTGCTCGACCTGGGCGTCACGTGGAAGCCGGTCGACGGGGCCCCCGAGACCTACGCGTGCTTCAGCGACGCCACCGGCGAGAAGCTGTGGACCGGCAGCCGGGTCGACCTGCTGTTCGGCTCCAACTCCGAGCTGCGGGCGATCGCCGAGGTCTACGCGGCCGACGACGCCAAGGCGAAGTTCGTCGAGGACTTCGTCGCCGCCTGGGACAAGGTCATGAACCTGGACCGGTTCGACCTGGTCTGATCCCGACGGGATGAGGGGCCGGCCCGGGCATGCGCCCGGGCCGGCCTTCGTCGTCGAGGCGTAGGGGCGCGGAGCAGGGACGCTTGGACACCGGGGCGCGGTGCGCCGACCGGCCGGAGGACCGCCCACGCGGGGAGGGGCGCCGGCTCAGGGCCGGTGGCGGCGGTAGGCGCGGCGGGTCATGGGGACGAGGGAGCGCCACACGGGACGCCAGAACGGGCCGGGCAGGTACCGGCTGCGCTCCTCCAGGCGGGTCCGGCCGCGGGGGTGCACGGCCCATCCGGCCGGGCTGGCGGCGTAGGTGCGGCGGTACTCGATCGCGCGCACGTGCTTGACGCTCATGTAGCCGTAGTGGGCCGGGGCGACCAGGCGCAGCGGGGCCCCGTGGTCGGCGCCGAGCGGGGCGCCGTCCAGCCGGTCGGCGAGCAGCACGTCCCCGGCCAGGGCGTCGTCCAGGTACAGGCAGGCCCGGTAGCCGTCCAGGCCGGTGACGGTGACCCAGCGGACGCGCGGGTCGACGCCGGCCTCGGCCGCCAGGACGGCGTGGACCCTGCGGAAGGGGACGCCCTCCCAGAGCAGGTCGAGGGCGCTCCAGGTGGTCACGCAGTGCAGGTCGGCGCGCAGGGCGCGCCGTTCCGTGCCGAGGAGCCCGTCGACGGGCAGGGCGAGGGGCCGGGAGACGGCGCCGGCCACCGTGATCTCGGGGCGCTCCGGCGGGCGGGGCCGGCGCGGGGCGTAGCGGGGCAGCCCGAAGCGTTCGAGGCGGGCGGATCGCTGCCCGGGAGGCAGCCGCCGCGCTCCCGGCACGGGGCCGCCGGAGGGGGTGGGGGCCATGCGGCACTCCTTTATTAGAGCGAACATTCTAGATCGTACGCTCTATATTGGGGGCATGGCCAGACGCCGGGTGCACAGTGACGACGCGATCCTCGACGCCGCCCGCGACCTGCTGGTGCACAGCGGTCCGGAGGCGGCGACGACGGGTGCGATCAGCGCGCGGAGCGGCGCCCCGGTCGGCTCGCTCTACCACCGCTTCGGCTCGCGGGGGCGCATCTTCGCGGAGGTGTGGCTGCGCACCGTCCGCCGCTTTCAGGAGGAGCTGCAAGAAGAGCTGCAGGCGGGGCCGCCCGCGGACGGCGCGCACCGGGAGGTCGAGCGGGCGCTGGCGGTGGCGGACCGGGTCGTGGACTTCGCCGTCCGGCACCCCGAGGACGCGCGCCTGCTGCTGGAGGGGCGCCGCGAGGAGCTGGTGGCCGGCGCCGACCTGCCCGAGGAGACCCGGCAGGCCCTCGCCGGTCTCAACCGGCCCGTCGCCCGGCTCCTGGAGGACCTGGCGGCCGAGGTGTTCGGTGCGGCGACCCCGCAGGCCCTGGAAGCGGTGACGATCGCGGTCGTGGACGTGCCGTACGCGGTCGTCCGCCGCCACCTGCGCCGGGGCACCTCGCCCGGCGAGCACCGCGCGCTGGTCGCGCAGGCGGCGCGGGCCCTGCTTCAGGCCCCGGGGGTCGCCGTCGGGGACGGGGCGGAGCCGGGGAAGAACCTGCGGGCCCACAGGGACACGTAGACCAGGCCCACGAGCACGGGCACCTCGATCAGCGGGCCGACGACCCCGGCCAGGGCCTGGCCGGAGGTCACGCCGAACACGCCGATCGCCACCGCGATCGCCAGCTCGAAGTTGTTGCCGGCGGCGGTGAAGGCGAGGGTGGTGGAGCGCTCGTAGGGCAGCCGGACCGCCCGGCCGAACAGCATCGACAGGCCCCACATGAGGACGAAGTAGACCAGCAGCGGCAGGGCGATGCGGGCCACGTCCAGGGGGCGGGAGGTGATGGCCTCGCCCTGCAGGGCGAAGAGCATGACGATGGTGAACAGCAGGCCGTACAGCGCCAGCGGGCCGATGCGGGGCAGGAACCGGTCCTCGTACCAGGCGCGGCCCTTGGCGCGCTCGCCGAAGGTGCGGGTGAGGTATCCGGCCAGCAGCGGGACGCCGAGGAAGACGAGCACCATGGCGGCGATCTCCCAGCCGGAGACGTCGATGCCGCTGGTCGGGAGCCCGAGCCAGCCGGGCAGGACCGACAGGTAGAACCAGCCGAGCAGCCCGAAGGCCAGCACCTGGAACACCGAGTTGAGCGCCACCAGGACCGCGGCGGCCTCGCGGTCGCCGCAGGCCAGGTCGTTCCAGATGATCACCATGGCGATGCAGCGGGCCAGGCCCACGATGATCAGGCCGGTGCGGAACTCGGGCAGGTCGGGCAGCAGGAGCCAGGCCAGGGCGAACATGAGCGCCGGGCCGATCACCCAGTTCAGCACGATCGAGGAGACGAGCAGGCGCCTGTCGCGCGTCACCGAGTCCAGCCGGTCGTAGCGGACCTTGGCCAGGACCGGGTACATCATGACGAGCAGGCCCAGGGCGATGGGCACCGAGATGCCCTGGACCTTGACCGCCTCCAGGGCGCCCTGGAGGCCGGGTACCCAGCGGCCGAGGAGGAGGCCTGCGGCCATGGCCAGGCCGATCCACAGCGGGAGGAGGCGGTCGAGCGTGGACAGCCGTCCGGCCTGCGGCGGTGCCGCCGCCGGTACGCCGGCGCCGGGTCGGGCCATGGTGCGTCCTCCTGGGGTGCGTCCTGGGGTTGCGTCGGGGCTGCGCCCAGGCCACCATACATCGACGTAGGCTGATATCAACATGGGTCGATGCGGGAGTGGAGGCCGGACCCCGGGGGCCGCCCCCGCCGTGCGCACGGCACCGAACAGAGCAGACCGCACAGAGAGGGCACCACCGTGTCGGAGATCCCCAGCGTCCTTTTCGTCTGCGTGCACAACGCCGGGCGCTCCCAGATGGCGGCCGGGCTGCTGGCCCGCCTCGCGGGCGGCCGCATCGAGGTGCGGTCCGCGGGCTCGGAACCCGCCGAATCGGTCAATCCCGCCGCGGTGGAGGCCATGGCCGAACTCGGCATCGACATCACCGCCGAGCGCCCCAAGGTCCTCACCCCCGACGCGGTCGAGGCCAGCGACGTGGTCGTCACCATGGGGTGCGGCGACGCCTGCCCCGTCTTCCCCGGCAAGCGCTACCTCGACTGGAGGCTCGACGACCCGGCCGGGCAGCCGCTGGAGAAGGTGCGCGAGGTGCGCGAGGACATCCGGGCCCGCGTCGAGGTCCTGATGGGCGAGCTCGGGGTGCCCGTCCAGGGGTGAGGACCCGCCCCGCGGCCCGGCTCACGGCGCCGGGCTCAGCAGGGGCGGTAGCTCTCGCGCGCCCGCTCGGCCCGGGCGGCCAGGTCACTCAGCGCCCCGGCGAGGCCGGCGACGGCCTCGGGGCGCAGCCGGTAGTAGGTGTAGCGCCCGCGCGGTTCGGTCTCCACGAGTCCGGCCTCGCGCAGGATCTTCAGGTGGTGGCTGACGGTGGGCTGGCGGGCGCCGGTCTCCTCGATGAGGTGGCAGGTGCACATCTGCTCGTCGGCCAGCAGGCCCACGATCCGCGCCCGCAGGGGGTCCCCGAAGAGCGCCACGGCCGCCTGGTCGGCGGGAGAGATCAGCATGCCCTGATGCCACCACGCGGCCGGGGGACCGTCAACCGGGGCGGCCCTCTCCGGCCCGGGCCGGTCCGCGTCAGTACGCGTCCCGGTACTCGTAGGCGTTGCCCTCCTCGGACATGATCAGGGTGGGGGCGGCGGTCAGCGCACGCGCCGAGGCCAGGCGCGCGGCGTACTCCTCGACACGTCCCTCTAGGTCCTCGGCCTCCTCCGCCACTCCTCACATCGGGTCCTCATCGGGTTCTCAGGAACAGATCGGACGCGGCCCCGGGGGCCGGGGTTCCGCGCCGCACCCGCACGGAGTCACCGCGCGTCAAGGACCGTGCAATCGGGACGTCGATCCCCGCACCGGACCGTGGTCCCACGACGCCCCAGATCGGCGGCGCCGAACGACCGAGGAGGCGGTTTGAGCGAATGGCAGGACGTCCCTGTGGGGGCGGTCGGCGCGCCCGCGCTGGTGACGCGGGAACAGTGCCGCACGGTCATGCTCCCGGTGGACACCGTGGCCTGCGGGCAGCGACTGCTGCGGGTCGTCGCCCCCCTGGCCGCGGACTGGCGCGTGCAGACGGTGGCGACCGTCCCGCCGAGCCCCTTCAACCGGGGGGTGCGCGGGTGGCTGGAGCGGACCGGACTACCGGAACTGCCCTGGGAACAGGCGAAGCGGACGCCCGCCGACCTCGTCGTCACCGCGGGGACGGCGGGAATGGCGGAGATGCCGGGCCCGGTGGTGCTCGTCCCGCACGGCGCGGGCTTCGTCAAGACCCCGGACCGCCGGCGGGGGCGGCGCGCGCGCAGGACGGCCTTCGGCCTGGGCGGGCAGTGGCTCGTCAGCGACGGGCGGGTCGTCCCCGCCGCCGTGGTCCTGGCCCACGAGGAGGAGCGGGCGCGGCTCCGGCGGGCCTGCCCCGAAGCGGCGGCCTGCGCCGTCGTCGCGGGCGACCCCTGCGCCGACGCCGTCCTGCAGGGCCGTGCCCGGCGGGAGGCGCGACGGGGCCGGTCGGCGGACCCGCCGGGCCGCCGACTCCTCGTCCTCTCCTCGACCTGGGGCGGCCAGTCCCTGTTCGCGTCCCGGGCCGAGTTCCTGCCCGGGCTCGCGGGCGAGGCCGCGGCGGCCGGCTGGGACGCGGCGCTGCTCCTGCACCCGAACATCCGGGCGGCGCACGGGGACTGGCAGCTGCGGCGGTGGCTGGAGCCGTTCACCCGCGCGGGAGGCCGCGTGCCGGGGGCGGAGGAGGACTGGTGCGCCTACGTGGCGGCGGCCGACGCCGTCGTCGGCGACCACGGGTCGGTGTCCCTGTACGCCACCCTGACCGGGGCCCCCGTGCTCCGCTGGTGCGGGACGCCGCTCGTGGATCCGGCTTCGCCGATGGCCGCGCTCCTGCGCCGCGCCCCCGCCCTGCCGGACGGCGGCCCCTACGTCCCGGCGGTCGAGGCGGCCCTCGGGGCGGGGGCCGGATCCCGGGCGGCGGACGTGGCCGCCCGCATCACCTCCCACCCCGGCCGCTTCACCGAACGCGTCCTGCCCTGCCTCTACCGCCTGCTCGCCCTCGCTCCGCCTCCGGCGGCCGGTTCCGCCGACCGGGGAGGTGCGGCGGCATGAGCCCCAAGATCGTGGTCGCCGGTACCGCCAACCTCGGTGTGACGGTCCCCGTGGACGGCTTCCCCCTTCCGGACGGGCCGACCCGGCGGCCGCCGTGGATCCGGACCGGGGTGGCCGGTGTCGGGGCCAACGTCGCCGGAACGCTGGCCGGCCTCGGGGCGACGGTGGAGCTGTGCACCGTCATCGGCGCCGACCTGGCCGGAGACCTGGTCCGTACGGCCCTCCGGCGGCAGGGCCTGCTGGGGCGGGGCGCCGTGACCGGGCCCGTGTCGTCGGTCTCCGTCGACCTCGTGAGCGGGGACGGGCGCCGGGCCGGGCACACGCACCTGCAAGGGGTCGAGCGGGCCGGCTACCCGGCGGGGCTGTTCGCGGAGGCGTTGCAGGGCGCGGACCTGGCGGTGGTCACCACCGCGGACTTCGCCCGGCCGCTCCTGGAGACCGCCCGCCGGGAGGGCGTCCCCGTCGCCACCGACCTGCACCTGGTCTCCGACGCGGCCGAGGAGTCGCGCCGCCCCTGGTTGAACTCGGCCGACATCGTGTTCTGCTCCCACGAGCGCCTTCCGGGCGGCCCTCTGGAGTGGATCGGCGACGTCTTCGCCGCCTACCCCGGCTGCCTGATCGCCGCGGTGGGATGCGGCGCGGACGGGGCGGCCCTCGGGCTCCGCGATGGCACGCTGGTCCGGGCGCGGACGGAGCCGCCGCGTCCCGTCCGGTCCGTGGTCGGCGCCGGGGACACCCTGTTCGCGTCGTTCCTGCACGCCTGGATGACCACTGGGCGGCCCGTGGAGGCGTTGCGCGGAGCGGTGCTGCACGCCGCCTGGACGACCGGTTCCGCATGGGCGGACACCGGACACCTGACCTCCGAGGGGCTGGAGGAGCTGTCGCGGACCCACCCGGCGCAGGTGGAGCTCGGCCGGTGGGACCGTGAGCGCACCGCCTGACGTCCAGGGCGCGCCCCGGCCGCCTTACGCGCCGGGGCGTGCTCAGCCGTGGTCCTGGTCTGCGGCCGCTTGGGCGAGTGCGCGCCGGGCCTGCTCCGCGCCCCCACGGTCGCCCATCCGCTCGAACAGCTCGAGGGCCTCCTGCAGCGGGGAACGCGCGGCGTCGGCGTCCCCCGTGCGGACCCGCAGTCGGCCCAGCGCGAGGAGCGCCTCGGCGTGGCCGGCGTCGGCGCCGTGGCCGTGCAGGGCGTCGCAGGCCTCGACCAGGTGCTCCTCCGCCCGGCCGGGGTCGTCTGCGGATAAGAGGGGGGCGAGCTCCATGCGCGCCCGAGCGGCGTTCAGCGGGTCGTCGACGCCGTCGGGGGACAGCTCCTGCAGTGCTTGTCCGAGTGCGGCCCGTGCGTTGTCGGACCGACCGAGCGCCTTGTGCACGCGGCCGAGGGTCAGCAGCGTGATCGCACGGTTGTGCCGGTGGCCCAGTTCCTCGTCGATGCGGAGCGCTTCTCCGAGGTGGTCGGCGGCACTGTGGTGGTGCCCGGCATCGAAGGCGGCGATCCCCCGGCGTTGCAGGATCTGGGCGATTCTCTCCCGGTCGCCGAGTTCACGCCAGATGCGCTCGGCCGCGTCCAGGGCCTGCTGCGCCCTGTCGTGGTCGCGCGAGTAGCTGTGGACCAGGCCCTTCTTGGCGAGGACGCGCGCCGCGTAGCGGTCGTCGCCGACGGCGCGGGCCGATCCCAGGGCCGCGTCGGCGGCTCTGAGCCACGAGCGGACGTCTCTGAAGTTCAGGAAGATCGGCCACATCCCCTCGGCGATGCCCATCGCCTGCCGGTGGAGCCCGTTCCGCCCGGCCAGGACCGCCAGTTCGGTGAGCGCCGTCCGCTCGGTGCCGAGCCAGGCCAGGGCGTCGCGCTTGCCGTCGAATCCGACGGGGGCGGTCCCGGGGCGGTCGTCGTCGGAGGCCGCGTAGGGACGGACCGACCGGTCGGCCGCCTGGCTGCACGCGGAGTAGAGGTCGCACAGCCGAGTGATGACCGGTACCTCGGACTCGGGCTCTGCGGCGACCGCGCGTTCGCGGGCGTGGAGCCGGAGGAGGTCGTGCATTCTGTAGCGCCCCTGGGCCACCTCCCGGACCAGGCTGCCGGTCGCCAGGGCCCGCAGGGCGTCTCGGGCCTCCTCCGGAGAGGAGTCGAGGATCGCGGCGGCGGCGAGCCGGGTGACCTCGCTCATGGGAGCCCAGCCCAGCCGCCGGTAGAGACGCGCCGCGGCCTCGGGGAGGGCGTCGTAGGAGGCGTCGAACACCGAACGCACGGACATCTCCTGTTCCTCCTCCGGGCTCAGCGCCTCGATGCGCCGGCCGTGCTGCTCCAGGTCGCGGACCACCCCGCCGATGGCTCCCGCTCCCCGGAGCCGGACGCTCACCGCGGCGGCGATCAGGGCGATCGGTAGGCCCCCGCAGAAGCGCGCGGCCCGGTCCACCAGGGACATGTCGCCGGCAGGGACGTCGGCGAGGCGGGCCAGGAGCCGCGAGGCGTCGGTGTCCTCCAGCGGCTCCACGGCCAGGGGCCGGGCGCCGTCGAGGGCCAGTCCCGCCAGCCGGTTCCGGCTGGTGACGATGGTGACGCTGCGGGGGTCCGGACCGGGGAGGAGCGCGCGGACCTGGGCGGCGGAGGCCGCGTCGTCGAGGAGGAGGGTGACGCCCTTTCCGGTGGTCAGCGACCGGAACCAGGAGGCGCGGCCGGACAGGTCGGGGGGCATCGCGTCGGCGGACACCCCGAGGGCGGCCAGGAAGGAGGCGAGGACGTCGCCGGGGTCGGCAGGGCCTCCGCCGGCGTGGGCGCCCAGGTCGTAGTAGAGCTGGCCGTGGGGTGTGCGTGGGGCGTTCTTCCAGGCGAAACGGAGGGCCAGGGAGGACTTGCCGACCCCGCCGGAGCCGGTGAGCAGGACGAGTGCGCCGGGGCCGGGCGGGCCCGGCTCGGTCCCGGGCGGGGAGCCGGTGAGGGCGTCGAGTTCGGCGAGTTCCGGCTCTCTGTTGACGAAGACCGGAGTGGGGCGGGGCAGCTGGTGGAGGAGCCGGTCCGGTTCCGGCTGCGGGCCGGGGGCCTGGTGGACGTGGACGCCGCCGTGGACCACCCCGCTCTGCACCACCGTGCCCGATACGTCTCCGTGCAGCTCGGCGCCGGTCGAGGGGGGTCGGCGCTCCTCGTGTGCCACCCTGTGCGCCCCTTCCGCTCGGGTTACGGGCATGCCGTAATGGCCTGCTTAATTCCAATTCATCCCGTCGGCGATGTCCAGGGCCGGTCCGGTACGAGGTAGGGACATCGGGTGTTTCAAGATGAGGATTCCCGGTTTCCGGGCATGAAAAAGTGCCGTCCCCGATAGAAGGGCGGCACCTATGTGTTCACGCTCTTGGGGGAGCGGGGGTCTCGCGATCAGCCGATCGGCGGGCCGGCGGTTCCGGCTGTCTCTGCCGTGTAGATGACCAGCCAGCCGAAGGCCGTCATCGCGATCACGAGAATACGCTTCATTTGTTGCGCTCCAACCACGTTGTTGGGGTATGGGCATGCGTCATAAGCGGCGTTCGAGGGGGCCGCGTCAAGCGCAGTCTAGACCCGTTTCGTGACTTGTCCAAAAAGAACCGAAGTTGGGGGCCTAGGTGCTCCGAACCATACCTTAGCGGATGGGGCGGGGGCGAGGGGCGAGTTGAATCGGGCGAAAAGTGTATGCGCCTATATAGTGTCGTAAAGCGCGTCGATCGTGGACTCTTCTGGTGTCCGTAACTCGGCGAATGTCTGCTTCGCCTCCGCCAGGCGGGCGCGGGCCTCCTCGCTGCGCTCGCGGTCGTCCTCGACGTTCGCGAGCCGGGCCGAAGAGTGGGCGTACCAGCGAGAGAGGCCGGACGCCTTGGCGCGTGCCCGTGCCTGTTCGAGAAGTCGGGCGGCCTCTGTGCTCTCTCCCTGGAGCTCGGCGACGTCTGCGCGCCCGACCAGGATCTCCACCTGTGTGGCGGGGGTGCCGAACATGGGCGCGAGGCGCCCGCTCGCTTCGAGGGCGGCGAGGGCCTCCCGGACGTCTCCAAGCGCGATGTGCTGACGGGCGATGTTGGTCAGCGTGGAGCACTGGGCCCACCGCTCTCCGACCTTCTTCTGGTGAGCCAGAGCCCTGGTGAGCAACACCAGGGCCCGTCCGTGGTCGAGCCGGTGTGCCGCGATCTCACCGAGGTTCGCGAGTACATGTGCGACGTGTCGCTGATTGTCCTGTTCCTGAAGTTCGTCCAGGGCCCGGTCGCACAATTCTTGGGCTTCTCGGTGATAGCCCAACTGGAGGAGGGTGCCCGCGTAATTTGCGCGGGTGGTCGCGGCGGAACGGTAATTGAGGCGATCGAGGATTTTCAGTGCTCGCCGGTATTCCTGCGCGGAGAGGTCGAGTCTCCCCTGGATCTGTAGATCGCTCGCGAGGTTGCTCAGGGCGATCGCCATTCCACCTTGGTCCCCGACTCCGTCGTAGCGCTTTGCCGACGCCCGGTGATACTGCTCAGCCGAAACCAGGTCGCCCGCGATCGCATGGATCATGCCGCATAGATCCTCGGCACGAGCCGTCCCCCGTGCGTCGCCGAGGGACGCCCACAACTCGCGCGCCTGTCCGGCGGTCTCCAGCGCCGGATCGAGCTCGCCGACGCGCATGCGGGCGCGTGCCAGGTCGGTGAGGGCGCTCGCGTGCTCCCGGCCCGCTTCGGATCCCCCGGTCAGCCGGACGGCGGTCTCGTGCAGCTCCACGGCCCGGTCCCAGGGCCCGTGAATGTCCAGGTATTCGGCGAGGAGCCGGGCCAGGCGCACCGCGTGCCCGGGGTACCCGTTCCGCGCCGCGAAGCCCGCCAGGTCCAGGACGGGGTGCCGCCGCAGCCAGGAGACCGCCGCCTTCGGGTCCTTGGCCCCGCCCGCCGGATCGGAACCCGGGTGCGGCGCGAACTGGCGGGCCGCCCAGGAGCAGCGTTCCACGATCGCGTCGAGCAGGCGCAGCAGGGCGGCGCGCACCTCGTCGGGCGGCAGGGCGGTCCGCGTCCTATTGCGGACGAAGTCGGCGATCAGGCTGTGCTGACTGAGGGCGTCCGGACCGATCTCGGTCACCAGGTGGCTGTCGATCAGTTCGTCCAACGCGCTGTCGGCCTGGTGGTCATCGCCCCCGAGCATCTTCTTCGCGCATCGGCGGTCCAGGACCCGCGCCGGATAGGCCCCGAGGACCATCAGCGCCCTGTGGGCCTCTTCCGGGAGCGAGCGGAGGGCGAGTTCGAACGCCGTCCGTACGCTCCTCTTCCCCAACCGCAGGTGTTCGGTCGGCGCGTTGGAACGAAGCGTCGAAAGGAGGTCCTGGGCCGTCCAGGAAGGGGACCCGTGCAGGCGCGCTCCCGCGAGCCTCAGCGCCAGGGGCAGGCCCCCGCAGGCGTCGGCGATCTCGGACGCGCACGCGGCGAAGCCGGGGTCGTCCTCCTTGCCGCTCACGATGCCGAGCAGCTCGACGGCCCTGCCGTTGTCCAGCGGGTCCAGGACCAGGTGCTGCGCACCGTCGAGGTCGCTCATCCTGCGCTGCCCGGTGACGATGACCATGCACTCGGAGCCGGAGGGCAGGAGCGGGGCGACCTGGCGTGCGCTCTCCGCGTTGTCGAGGACGAGCAGGAGGCGGATGTCGGAGGTCCGGTCCCGCCACAGGGCGCTGCGCCGCTCCGCGGACGAGGGGACGCGTTCGACCGGGACGTCGAGCAGGGTGAGCAGCTCGGAGAGCGCGCGCCCGGCGGTGAGCGGCCGGTGCCTCTCGTCGCGCCCCCGCAGGTCCAGGTACAGCCGGTGGGAGTAGCCGCCCTTGAGCATGTGCGCGGCGTGGACGCCCAGCACGCTCTTGCCGGTGCCGGCGATCCCGCTGATCACGCAGAGGCCGGTCGCGCCCCGCCGTGCGGCGGTGTCGGCGGCCTCGCGGATCAGACCGGTCTCCTCCTCCCGGACGCTGAAGTCGACGATGTCCCGGGGCAGGTTGTCGCGGATCGGGCCGCGGGGCTCCGCCGACGAACGCGGCTCCGGCGACCCCGCCGCGGCCTCGTGCCGCCCCTGCAGGATCGTCGTGTGGAGCTTCTGCAGTGCGGGCGAGGGGTCGGCCCCCAGCTCGTCGGCGAGCCTCTGCCGCAGGCTCTCGTAGCACGCGAGGGCGTCGGCCGGCCGCCGCAGCGCGAGGAGGAACCGCATCTTCGCGTCGGCCAGGTCCTCATTGAGCGGGTAGCGGGTGGTCGCGTCGAGGAGCAGGGTGAGGCCGTTCTGGGGCCGGCCGAGGCGCAGGAGTGTGCGGGCCCAGTCGGCGAGGGCCGACTGGTGCATGTGGAGCATGGAGTCGCGAAGGGACGACGCCCAGGGGCCGACCGCGTCGGGGAGCGGGTCCTGCTCCCAGAGGGTGAGCGCCTCCTCCAGCGCGGTGAGTGCGGCCTCGTCGTCGCCGGCGGTGTTCAACGCCCTCGCCCGGTGCTGGAGCCCGGTGAACCGGTTCCAGTCGACGGACTCGGGGGCGATGCGCAGGCGGTACGCCCCGGCGCGGAACTCCAGGAGCGCCCGGTCGAGTCCGGCCCGCTCCAGGGCCTGGCGGGTGCGGGTGACATAGCTCGCGAGGCTCTGGCGGCTCCGCGCGGGGAGGCGGTCGCCCCACAGGCCCTCCGCGATCCTCTCCGAGGTGACGGGGTGCGGCGCGGAGAAGGCCAGCATGGCCAGCAGGGTCGACTCGGTTCCGGGACGCGGGTGGACGACCTGTTCGGCGCTGATGCGTGCCGGTCCGAAGAACCGGAACTCCATGGCTCTCCTCGGTCAGGGTGACCCCCGGATCCGTTATTCCACTTGCGCGGAATAGGAAAACGGTCGTCCGGAACGAGGGGAGGGGAGAAGGCGGCGCCATTCGGCATCGGTCAAGGTCGCGCGGCCGACGGGAAACGATCATGGCCGGATCTGTCCACTCCGCCGGAAAACTGATCGCCATTCCCGTGCATGTGCACCCGTGGTCCGACATTTCTTTTGCACGTGAATGCCGGGCGCCAATCCGCGGGGCCGGGCGTTCACGCCAGATCCGGGACGTCCTTGAGCTGGCGGCGGGAGGTGGTGCCCAGTTTACGGAAGATGCTGCGCAAGTGGGCGTCCACGGTTCTCGGGCTCAGATAGAGGCGGGAGGCCACCTCTTTCGACGTGGCGCCCCCGGCCACCTCGCGGGCGATGTGCGTCTCCTGGGCCGTCAGGCGGTCGTAGGCGGGCGCCGAGCGGCTGCGGGCCGAGGCGCCGGTCGCCCGCAGCTCGCGGGCCGCGCGCCGGGCGAACGCCTCCATGCCGATCTCCGAGAGCCGCCCATGGGCGGTGCGCAGCCGCTCGTGCGCCTCGCGGCGTCGGCCCGCGCGGCGGAGCCACTCGCCGTAGCGCAGCTGCGCCCGGGCCAGGTACGGCGCAGGGCCGTCCGCCAGCAGGGACAGGGCCTGCGGGTGGTCCTCCTCCGCGCCGTCGACGTCCGGGACATCGCCGGATCCGCGGCGGCCGTGCTGACCGGGGCCGGACCCACCGGCCGCGCGGTCGCCTTCCACGACGCCCACGCCGACGGCTTCGCCGCGGCCCTGGCCGGCGTCCTGCCCCCGTGGCAGGTGGAGGGCCTGGCCGAGGACTACGCGCACTACGCCCGGGGCGAGGCCGCCGAGGTGCACACGGCCGTGGCCGATCTCACGGGGCGGCCCGCGCGCGACATCGCCGACTTCGCCCGCGACCACTCCGCCGCGTTCGGCCGGGGGTAGGGTCCGGGGACCGGTCACAGCGGCCCGGCCCCGGCGCGCTCCCTCGGAAGGGAGGCGCCGGGGCCGCGCCGTGTCGTGCAGGGCGGGGTGTCGCCCGGCCGGCAGGGGCGCGCCGCGGCACCCCGGCGACCGGGCGTGCGGCCCCCGGCGCGGTGTCGGCGGAGGGACGCGAGGGTGAGCAGAGGCGTCCCGCTGCCGCTGTTTAGTAGTCTGAGGAGTCGGCAGACAGGCACGGGAGGGGGCGAGTCCGGCGCGGGCGCGGGGCGGGCACCGCGACGAAGGCGCCGTAGGTCCGCCCTGGGAATTCTCGACGCCTGAGCGTCGTGGGCTTCGGTATGCAGAGGATGCAGTGAGTCCAGAAGAACGAGACATCGACAGCAAGTTCGACGATGAGGACTACCCCGCCTACAGCATGGGGCGGGCCGCCGAGATGCTGGGCACGACCCCCGGCTTCCTCCGCAGCCTGGACAGGACCAAGGTGATCACGCCCTTGCGCTCCTCCGGCGGCCACCGCCGCTACTCCCGCTACCAGCTGCGCATCGCGGCCCGCGTGCGCGAGCTGGTCGACGAGGGGACGCCGTTGGAGGCGGCCTGCCGGATCGTCGTGCTGGAGGACCAGCTCGAAGAGGCCCAGCGGATCAACGCCGAGATGAGCGCGGAGCGCGGCGAGTAGACGAGGAGCGGCCGCGGCGCGCCCCGCCGGTGCGCGCAGGCGCCTCCTTCGGCGCGGCGACCGCGACGGGGACCCCGGAGGGCTCCTGTGCCCCGGTGATGCTGCTGACGGCCTGGTGCCCGGTGCGGACGTCGCTGATCCGCGGGGTGATCCCCGCGGTGTCCAGCAGGCGGCCCATCTCCCGGCGCTGGTCGGGCAGGAGCAGGGTGACGACGCTGCCGGCCGCTCCGGCTCGGGCGGTGCGGCCGCCCCGGTGGAGGTAGTCCTTGTGGTCGCCCGGCGGGTCGACGTTGACCACCAGGTCGAGGTCGGCGATGTCGATGCCGCGCGCGGCCACGTTGGTCGCCACCAGGGCGGTGACCTCCCCGGTCTTGAACTGCCCGAGGGTACGGGTGCGCTGCGGCTGGGACTTGCCGCCGTGCAGGCCGGCCGCGCGGACCCCGCTGGCGAGCAGGTGCTTGACCAGCCGGTCGACGGCGCGCTTGGTGTCGAGGAACATGATGACCCGGCCGTCGCGCGCGGCGATCCGGGTGGCCGTGGCGCGCTTGTCGCCCTCGTCCACGTGGAAGACGTGGTGCTCCATCCGCGTCACGGTCCCGGCCGAGGGGTCCACGGAGTGCACCACCGGGTCGTCGAGGTAGCGGCGGACCAGGCGGTCGACGTTGCGGTCCAGCGTCGCGGAGAAGAGCATCCGCTGGCCGCCCGGGCGCGTCTGGTCGATCAACCGGGTGACCTGCGGCAGGAAGCCCATGTCGGTCATCTGGTCCGCCTCGTCCAGCACCGAGATCTCCACCCCGTCCAGCCGGCAGTCGCCGCGCTCGACGAGGTCGGCGAGGCGGCCGGGGGTCGCGACGACGACCTCGGTGCCGCGGCGCATCGCGTTGGCCTGGCGGCCGATCGACATCCCGCCCACGACGGTGGAGACCCGAAGGCGCACCGAGCGGGCGTAGGGGTCCAGCGCGTCGGTCACCTGCTGGGCCAGCTCGCGCGTGGGCACCAGGACCACGGCCAGCGGCTGCCGCGCGTCGGCGCGCCGGCCGGCCAGGCGGGAGAGCAGCGCCAGCCCGAAGGCGAGCGTCTTGCCCGAGCCGGTGCGGCCGCGGCCCAGGACGTCGCGGCCGGCGAGGGAGTTGGGGAGCGTCGCGGCCTGGATCGGGAACGGCGCGGTGACGCCGAGGTCGGCGAGCGTGCCCTTGAGCGGACCGACCAGGTCCATCTCGGAGAACGAGTCGACCGCGGGGAGCGCGGGGCTGGTGCCGGTGGGGACGGCGAATTCGTTGCCCCGCACGGCGGGACCGGAACCGCCGCGGCGGCGGCCCCCCGAGCGCGATCCGGGCGGCCGGGTACGGGCGCGGTGGTCGCGGTCACGGGTGGTTCGGTTCATGTACGGCCTTTCGGCGAGAACGGAGAACACCGCATCGCGCGGCCGCGCGGCCGGAAATGAGGGGTTCGAAGAAAAAAGGGGTGCGCGCAGGGGGCGGGGCGTGGCGCCGCCGCGGCCGCCGGGCGCGGGAAGGGGGATGGAAAGCGGAGGGCCGCGGTCCCTCACCGGGGTGGGGGACCGCGGCCCTCCGGCCGTCACTCTCCTCAGGCGAGAGAGATGTTCTCCGCCTGCAGGCCCTTCTGGCCCTGAGTGACCTCGAAGGTCACCTTCTGGCCTTCAAGCAGCTCGCGGAAGCCGGTTCCGTTGATGTTCGAGTAGTGGGCGAAGACGTCGGAGCCGCCGTCCTCCTGCTCGATGAAGCCGAAGCCCTTTTCCGCGTTGAACCACTTGACGGTGCCAGTCGACAAAATACTTCTCCTTCAGGGTGGTGTCCGGCGCCCGCACTTCGCGGGACCGGAGCTGCCGTAATGATTACCCGTCCGGAAAACCGAATCGCGCACAGCACCCCGGAGCGTGTCCAGGGGGCCGAAGTCTTTGGGAACCACAACCGCAACCGTTTGCAACAGTAACACGGTGAAGGCGCATGTCAAAGGGGGTCTCGTTTCAATTTTTCCGTGCGATAAATAATGGTCGCGGCCGGTCGGGATTTCTCATGCGGCCACAAGAGGTTTTATGGGCCCGCCGGTGCGGCGACGGCCCGGCGGCGGGCGGCGGATCCGCTGTGGGGGCGGGTCCTGGCCGGTCGGCGGGGTGCGGCGGTGCGGGTCGGCCGTTCCGCCGCGCTCCGGCGGCAGGGTGCTAGAGGTCACAGCACTCGCAGGCATTGCACCAGGCGCCGCGGGGCCTGCCGGTCCACGGGCCCGGGTGGGGGTCCCGACAGCAGAACTGGCACGAGCAGCACATGAAGAGCGCGACCGCGCATCCGCCGAACACGCCCCGCTTCACGGGCGGGTGCAGGCGGGGGGTGTCCCCGCCGGAGAAGCAGCCCTCACAGCAGGAGCAGCAGCTGTCGCAGCGGTGCTTCCCGCTCCCGTCGCCGGGGCCGTGGGCGCCGCGGCCGTGCCCGTGGCGGTGCTGGGGCGGATGCCCGTGCGGGGGGTTCGCGTGGTGGTGCGGGTGGCCGTGCCCATAGGGGCCCTGCGGGTACCCGGCTTGGGCGAAGGAGCGGTCGACCGCGCGTCCCAGCTCGTGCACCAGCAGCGCGTGGACCAGGCGGTCATCGGTGAACTCGGCCTCCTCCAAGGCCAGCCGGCCCCCCAGGACGGCGTCGTCGCACAGCTCGCGGGCCCGGGCCGGCCCGGTGCCGGTCGCGGTCAGCGGGTTCCACGCGCCCCGCTCGCGGTCGTGCTCTTGGTCCTCGACCGCGTCCAGGAGGTGGGCGACCCGACCGAACAGGCGGCCGGCCTCGCGCAGCGGCTCGACGTTTCCCGGCCGGCCCGCCAGTACCGCGGTGTGGGCGAACGCCTCGCCGGTCGCCTCCTCGGTCGGCCGGGTCACCGCCGGAACGTCCGTTCCCGGGCCCGCCGCCGCCTCGGCCTCCCCCTGTCCCTCGATGACGGCGAGCAGCCGGCCCTCGTCGAACCCGAGGTCCTCGCCCGACTCCCGGGCGCCGCGCCGCCACCGCTCGGCCACCCGCTCGGCGACGGCGCGCACCCCGCGCCTGGCGCAGAGCCCGTCACCCTCGGCGACGTGGTCGGAGATCTTCGCCGACGCCAGCATGAGCGACACCGAGGCGGCCAGCCGCGCCCCGGCCCCTTCGGCCACCTCGGCCCCGCGCATCCCGCGCAGCGGGCACGCCCCGGCCCGCCGCGTGCCGGCGCACTCCTCCGCCTGGGCGGCGGCCAGGACCGACACGACCAGGCCGTCGTAGTTGGTCGCGATCCGCGAGGCCTGGCCGTGGCCGTCCCGCAGGGCCAGGCGCAGCCCGCACATGTGGGACATCCATTCCCGGGCCAGTCCGCCGGGGAGGGAGCGCCGGCACGGGCGCAGGATTCCGAACAGGCGACCACGACCCCATCCGTCGTTCGTGGACACGGCGGCCCCGGGCCGCGCACTGGGCAACGGTGTTGGACGCCGTGCCCCCGCCGGGGGTTCCCGGGTGAGCGGGGCCGGGGCCGTCGACGGGGGCGCCGTCCGCACGCCCGGGGCGAATCGGGTGGATCCGGCCACTCCCCCTTGAATCAACGATTCAACGGTCATTAGTTTGTTGTCATGACTTCGGATGCCTGCGACCTGCTCTGCCTCGACCTCCCCCAGGCCGAGGAGGTGCGTGCGCGCGTGCCCGGCGACGACGGGGTGCGCACGGCCGCCGAGCGCGCCAAGGCCCTGGCCGACCCCACCCGGCTGCGC
>NZ_ANAD01000064.1 GCF_000341245.1 Nocardiopsis halophila DSM 44494 | reverse complement strand
CCCCCGGCCGCCGAGCGCGCCAAGGCCCTGGCCGACCCCACCCGGCTGCGCATCGCCCAGGCGCTCCATACCGGCGGGGAGCTCTGCGTGTGCGACCTGGCCTGGGTGTGCTCGGCCGCCAAGAACCTCGTCTCCCACCACGTCCGGCAGCTGCGCGCCGCCGGCCTGGCCGACTCCCGGCGCGACGGGAAGCTGGTGATGTACCGGCTCACCGCCGCCGGGCACGCGCTGCTGTCCGTCCTCATGCCCGTCCCCGAGCCCAGCGCCGAAAGGGGCTGACCATGTCCGACCTGTGCTGCGGCGGCGAAGGGCCGGACCCCCGGGACGAGCCCCGGGACGGGCACCGGGCCCCCGCCGCCGGCCCCGGCGGCCGCCCGCTCCTCGGCCTCGCCCCCGCCCCCGGGGCCGCGCCCGACGCCCTCACCTGCTCCTGCTGCGCCCCGGCCGGCGCCGGTCCGGGGAAGGCGCGCATCCGCACCCCGCGGGAGGCCCCCGCGCAGGAGGCCGGCGGCGGTGACGGGTGCGGCGACCCCACCTGCGGTTCCCCCGCCCCGGCGGAAGGGGCGGAGAGGCCGGGCGCGTGGTGGCGTTCGGCCCCCGTCCGCTGGGCGGCCCTGGCCGGGGTGCTCTGGGCGGCCGGCCTTGCCGTCGACGGGCTCACCGACGCCGCGACCGCCGCGACCGCGCTGTTCGCCGGCGCCGTCGCGGCGGGCGGGTGGACCTTCGTGCCCGGGACGCTGCGCGCCCTGCTCCGGGGGCGCCTGGGCGTGGGGACCCTCATGACCGTGGCCATGGCCGGCGCCGTCGCCCTCGGGGAGGTCGGCGAGGCGGCCATGCTCGCCTTCCTGTTCTCCATGGCCGAGGCCCTGGAGGACCACGCCGTGGCGCGCACCCGCCACGGCCTCCGGGCCCTGCTGGACCTGGTGCCCGCCCGGGCGACCGTGCTGCGCGGCGGTCGCGAGGCCGCCGTCGCCCCCTCCGAGCTGGAGGCCGGCGACCTGCTGCTGGTGCGGCCCGGCGAGCGCATCGCCACCGACGGCACCGTCCGCTCGGGCCGATCGGCCCTGGACGCCTCGGCCGTCACCGGCGAGTCCCTGCCCGTCGAGGCGGTGGAGGGGACCGAGGTCTTCGCCGGGACCGTCAACGGCGGCGGGGTGCTGGAGGTCGAGGCGACCGCCCGGGTGGCCGACAACTCCCTGTCCCGGGTGGTGCACATCGTCGAGCGCGAGCAGGCGCGCAAGGGCGCGGCCCAGCGCCTCGCCGCCCGGGTCGCCCGCCCCCTGGTGCCCGGCGTGCTGGCCGCAGCGGCGCTGATCGCCCTCGCCGGGTCCCTGCTCGGCGACCCCGCCCTGTGGATCGAACGCGCCCTCGTGGTGCTGGTGGCCGCCTCCCCGTGTGCCTTCGCCATCTCCGTGCCCGTCACCGTGGTGGCGGCCATCGGCGCGGCGAGCCGCTCGGGGGTCCTGGTCAAGGGCGGCGCCGCGCTGGAGGCCTTCGGGAGCGTGCGGGTGGTCGCCCTGGACAAGACCGGCACCCTCACCCGCAACGAGCCGGCCGTGGTGGCGGTCGAGCCCGCCGGCGGGCACACCCGCGAGGAGGTCCTGGAGGCGGCCGCCGCCCTGGAGGCCCGCAGCGAGCACCCCCTGGCCGCCGCGATCCTGGCCGCCCGCCCCGGCCCGGAGCCCGCCCGCGACGTGGAGGCGGTGCCCGGCAGCGGCCTGACCGGCACCCGGGACGGCCGCCCGCTGAGGCTCGGCCGGCCGGGCTACATCGATCCGGGGCCGCTCGGCCCGGCGGTGGCCGGGCTGCAGGAGCAGGGTGCCACCGCGGTGCTGGTCGAAGTCGACGGGCGGGTGATCGGTGCGATCGCGATCCGCGACGAGCTGCGCCCCGAGGCCGGTGAGGCCGTGGCCGCGCTCCACCGCGCGGGGGTGCGCACCGTGATGCTCACCGGCGACGACGAGCGCACCGCCCGCGCGCTGGCGGCCCGGGCCGGCATCGAGGAGGTGCACGCCGACCTGCGCCCGGAGGACAAGGCCGGGCTGGTCGCCGGCCTGCGCCGCGGCGGCCCGGTGGCGATGGTCGGCGACGGGGTCAACGACGCGCCCGCCCTGGCCACCGCGGACGCGGGCGTGGCCATGGGGGCCATGGGCACCGACGTGGCGGTGGAGACCGCGGACATCGCCCTGATGGGCGAGGACCTGCGGGTGCTGCCCCGGGCCCTGGCGCACGCGCGCCGCGCCCGCCGGATCATGCTGCAGAGCCTGCTGCTGTCCGGGGGGATCCTGCTGGTCCTGGTCCCGCTCTCGGCCTTCGGGGTGCTGGGGCTGGCCGCGGTGATCCTCACCCACGAGCTGGCCGAGGTGCTGGTCATCGCCAACGGGATCCGGGCCGGCCGGCGCCGGGCCGGGCCCGTCGGGCCCGACGGGCCCGCGGCCCACGAGCGCGGAACGGCCCCGGCGTGACGCCTTTCCGCCGGTAAGGCCCCTCGCCGGCCCGGCTCCGACGGCCGCCGACCACGGCCGCCGGAGCCGGGCCGGCGTTCCGGAATGGTGAGGAACCGGCCTTTTCGCTACGCTGACCGCCGACCTCCCGGACACGACCCCCTTCCGGTCGAGGAGTGTTCGTCACACTGCGTCATCGACGACTCCGCGTGAGGACCTCATCCGTGCATGGGCAGAAAGGATCGATGGCGGCATGTTCAGAACTCCGAAGGATCATCTGCGGAACATCGATAATTCGACCGCAAAGAGCGCGGAGCACCTGAAGAGCATCGACCAGTCGGCGGCGAGCACCGCGCGGTCCACCGCGCAGAACACCGAGCTGTTGAAGGGCATCGCGTTCACCAGCACCGCCAGCATGGTCTTCAACGGCATCACCGCCGCGAACACCGCGCGCATGGCGCGCACGCAGGACCAGCAGTTCGCGCTCCAGCAGGAGCAGCACGCGCTTCAGCAGGCCATAGCCGAACAGACCGCCCGGCACGAGTTCTCGATGTGGCGGCAGACGCCCGAGGGGGAGGCGTTCGTCGACTGGCAGCGGCGCGCCGCCGTCCTCATCCCGTTCCTGCGCAACCGTGAGCGGGTCTGGGACGCCGCGTGGGCGGGGGCGATCGGGCGGGCACGGCAGGAGGTCCCCGCCGAAGAGAGGCGGCGCTTCGCGGGCCGGCCGGCGCGGTTGAGGCAGACCGGGCTCAAGGTCGCCTCCATCGTCTGTTTCGCCCTCGCCGGGCTGTTCGCGCTCATGCTGCTCTTCCAGGTCGCCATGGGGGCGCTGGCGGGTTCGGTGTCGCAGTCCGCGGGGAGCGACCGGCTCACCTATGAGGAGTGCCTCGAAATCCTCGAGGACCCGGACAACGTCATCATGCGCGAGGCCGACTGCGAGGCCATCAAGCCCGAAGCCTCCGGACCGACCGCCGGGAGCGTCGTGCCGGTGGCGCTGTTCGCCGGACTCGGGGTCGCGCTCCTCGTCGCGCGCAAGGTGCGGCAGCGGGCGGCCCTCGCCGACCCGACGGTGGAGAACGAGAGCGCGGCGAGGATCGCCACGTGGGGGTTCGACCCGCTGACGACGCGGGGCGCCTGGTACCCGTGGCACGAATCGCAGGGGTTCATCGGCTACCCCGACCGCATCGAGCACATGGTGCGCAGTGGGCCCTCCCAGCGCCCGCAGCCGGACCAGCTCGTCCCGCTCCAGGTGCCGACCCCCAGGTCGCCTTCCAGCGGTCTGCCCGCCGAGGTCAACGGTGTCCTGAGCACGTTCCAGCAGGAGAACGAGACCTTTTCCCCCTGACCGGCCCCCTCTTGACGGCAGAGACGGGGCGTGGCCCTCAGCGCCTTCCAGTAGCAGAACTCCGTGGCGCGGTCCGGCCCTCATCGTTCGTGCATGAGCGCCTTAACGGCTTCTGAGGGAAAGCCGGTGGGCCGGGGGACCCTTGGTCGTTTCCTCGGATCGGGGAAAGGCGACACCTCTGCATCGGGGGTCATCCACCGCGAAAGGCGGACGCCTTTCCGGGGGTCATGCGCGGAACACGGCCGCAGATCTCCGGGAGGCGCCTCTGGAGCGGAACCGGGCCCCGCACTCGCTCAAGAAGGACGCCGTCATCGGCGCGCCGCTGAGCATCGAGCTGTCGGTGAACACGAACCTCTCCACCTCCCAAGAGGCGGACGAGGTCCCCTTCACGACCAAGCACGGCAGTACGAAGAGGACCAGCGGGATCCTCGGCTCCAGCGGCGCCCCGTACATCGCCGGACACCTGATCACGGAGCAGAATGACCTGTCGTACTGACCCCCGGCCCCGACCGGCCGGCCGCCGGCCCCCACCGGCGGCCGACCTGTGCGCGCTGCCGGGGCCGCCCCGATCGCGACCGGGAGAGCCGGGCGCGCGGTCTACCGGAAGGCGTCGGCGTTGCGGGCGGCCCAGTCGGTGAAGGAGAGCGGGGCGCGGCCCAGGGCGAGTTCGGTGTCAGGCGCCGGAGTGCGCTCCTCCCGAGTCGGTGTGCCGATCGCGTCGAGGGTCTTGTCGACGACCGCGGAGGGCCAGATCCGCGACAGCTCCTCGAAGGCCTGGTCGCGGGTCTGCTCGACGAACGCGACCTCGTCGCCGATGGCGTCCGCGATCGCGGCGGTCTGCTCGCGCGGTGTGACCGCCCGGGGGCCGTTGAGCGTGTAGTACCGGCCGAGGTGGGTGTTCTCGAGCAGGGCCGCGGCCGCCGCGGCGGCGATGTCGGCCGGGTCGATGGGCGGGAGCGCGACATCGCCGAACGGCGCCCGGACCGTCCTGGTGGAGCGGATCGACTCGGCCCACAGCAGCGCGTTGGAGGCGAAGCCGCCGGGGCGCAGGACGGTCCATTCGGGAACCGCTTCGGTCACGGTCCGCTCCATGCCGGTCAGGAAGGGGTCGCGCCTGGACTGCGCCCGCTGGGAGGACAGGAGCACGATCCGTCCGACGCCGGCGTCGCGGGCGGTCGCGACGATCTCGGAGACCGGAAGCGCCGGATCGGGGACCATGAGGAACAACCGGTCCGCCCCCTTGAACGCGGGCTCCAGGCCGCGCGGGTCGGCGAGGTCGCCGGCGAAGTGCCGGGCGCGCGCCGGCAGTCCGATGGGGGCGCGGGAGACGGCCGTGACCGACTCTCCGGCGGAGGTGAGCGCCTCCACCAGCGGGCGGCCGATATTGCCGGTGGATCCGGTGACCACGATCATGACGGTTCCTTTCTCGGGGTACGCGCCAGACCTTAGGTAGGCGGCTCACTTCTGGAAAGGACGTACCTTTTCGTAAGGTCCTTCCATGGACAACGGAATCCCGGCAGATGGATCGGCCCCTCGCGGTGGCCGTGACGTGTTTCATACGGAGTGCTCGGCGCGGCAGATGCTCGACCATGTCACCAGCCGCTGGGGCATCTGGGTCCTGCTCCGCCTGCACGAACAGCGGCCGCTGCGCTTCTACGAGCTGCGCGACCGTATCGGGGGCATCAGCGAGAAGATGCTTTCGCAGACGCTGCGGAACCTCGTCCAGGACGGCCTGGTCTGGCGCGAGGTCGAACCGGACACCCCGCCCAAGGTCGCCTACGGCCTCACCCCGCTCGGCGGCGGCCTCTGCGGGCATCTGGCCGCGATGCTCGACTGGATCGAGGCCAACGCCGAGAACACCGGGGACGGGGCGCAGCCGGCCGGTACCTGAGCAGTGATCCGTTCGCCGGTGAAGCGCGTCGCGTACAGGTCGTTGGATTCCGACCGCCGTCCCGCGAAGGCGAGGCGTCCTGGTGGATCCGGACGGGCCGGACCGGTCCGTTCATAGAGCCGGCCGTACCGCCCGGTGGGCCGTGCCGACCTCCGCGGGCGTCGCTCGCCGAGGCCGTCCGCCTCATCTCGCGGGGCGCGCTGCACATCCCGGTCGACATGCCCCACACCCTCGCCGAGGCAGCGCAGGCCCACAGCGACAGCCGTTCCGGCCACACCCGCGGGCGCGGGGTCATCGTCGTCCGACCCCTATCGTCGGCATCGGCCCTGCCACGCCGTCCGGCAGCCCTGCGAACCCCGGAGGGGCAGCAGGGTGGACCCCTGAGGAGCGGACCCGGGCGCTCCCGGATGGTCGTGCTTCCTCTGCTTCGTCACGCTGGCCGCGGCGGATCGTCGACGGAGATCGAAAGAAGGTCGGGATGAAGCGGGTTTCTCGGGTGCTGGTGACCGCGACGACGGCGTTGGCCGTGGCAGCGGCGCCGGCCGTCGCCTCGGCCGAGTCGGAGGAGAAGGATCCTCCGGGGCTGCGGGGGCGGCTGGACGACGTCGTGGCCACCGGGGCGGTGGGCGCGCTGGCGGAGGTGCGCGGCGAGCACGGCGTGTGGCGCGGAACCAGCGGCGTCGCCGAGCGGGGCACCGCACGGGAGGTTCCGGTCGAAGGCCGTTTCCGGGCGGGCAGCGTGACGAAGACGTTCCTCGCCACCGCCGTCCTGCAGCTCGCCGACGAGGATCGGCTGCGGCTGGACGACACCGTCGAGGAGTGGCTGCCCGGAGCCGTGCCGGACGGGGACGGCATCACCGTGCGTCGGCTCCTCGACCACACCAGCGGGTTGTACGACTACCGGAAGACCCTCACGCTGCCGCCGGATCCGGGGTTCCTGAACTACCGGTGGCGAACCTGGACCGCGGACGAACTGGTCGGGCGCGCCGTGGCGAACCCGCCGGCGTTCGAACCGCCGGGGTCGGAGTACGCGTACTCCAACACCGGGTACGTTCTCCTCGGCCAGATCGTCGAGGAGGCCGCCGGTCGGCCGTACGGAGAGGAGATCGAGCGGCGGATCATCCGGCCGTTGCGGTTGAGCGGCACCGAGATGCCGGGGGAGTCGCCGTGGATCGGTGGGCCCCACCCGCGCGGCTACATCCCGGCGGAGTGGGGCGGCCGGACGCACCTCGTCGACTTCACCGAGATGAACCCGTCGCTGCTGGGCGCGGGGGGCGAACTGATCTCCACGACGGAGGACCTCAACCTGTTCGTCGCCGCACTGCTCGACGGCCGCCTGCTGCCGGAGGACCGGCTCGACGAGATGATGACGCCGGGTGTCGAAGGCGAGACCTACGGCCTGGGGCTGGCCTGGAGGGACACCTCCTGCGGGGTCCGTGTGTACGGCAACGACGGCGATGCGCTGTCGTACCAGTCCTGGACGTACTCGACAGAGGACCTGCAGCACCAGGTGACGATCGCCCTCACCCCGAACTTCACCGGCAACCCCGACAAGACTGTCGACGCCTTCCTGGACGAGGCCGTCTGCGGCTGATCGTCCAGCCGGCCTTTAGAGCGGCGGCCGCCTTGCGCCGTGCCCCGGTTCAGGTGTCCGCTCTCCCCGCCGATGCCCGGCGACGTCGCCACCGGTGCACTCGGCCTGAACGGCACGCCCGCATGGTCGTTCGGGTCATGAGTGCGTTCCGGGGTAGCGGCGCAGTGCCAGAGCGGCGACAGTGCACGGCCAGGACAGCACCATCGGGACCACCGCGCGCTCGTAGTCGGGGCCGAACAACAGCAGCGCCGCCCCAAGCCCAGGCCCCGATGGCGGCGATCCACAGCCCCCCTTGAGCAGCGCCTTGATGTCTCCGGCGCTGGCCTTGTGGTCGGCGTACTGGGCAATAGTGCGCTCTAGTCGTTCATTGGCCCTGCGCGCCTCATCGGCGCGACAGGTCCGGCCGCGTATCCGGGCCCGATGCGCACCGAGTGGTGCGCGGGGTTCTGGCGCGGGCGGCCCCGCGCAGCCCGGCCGCCCTCATCAGCCGGTGCACGGTGCAGCGCGCCACCGCCCGGCCCTGCCGGTTCAGTTCGGCGTGGACCTTGCGCACCCCGTAGACCCCGTAGTTGTCCGCATGGACCCTGCGGATCTCCCCGGTCACGGCCGCGTCGACGACCTGGCGTGCCGAGGGCGGCCGGTCCCTGGCGGCGTAGTAGGTGGACGGGGCGACCTGCAGCACCTCACAGATCGGCTCGAGGCCGAATTCCTGCTTGTAGGCGTCGATGAAGGCCACTACCTGCTCTGTGGGCGGTCGAGCTCCGCCGTGAAGAAAGCCGACGCGGACTTCAGGACGGCGTTGGCCCGGCGCAGCTCGCGGTTCTCGCCCTCCAGCTCGGCCAGGCGCTGGGCCTGGCCGGTGGTGCCGGGCCGCTCTCCTGCGTCGACCTCGGCCTGGGTAACCCAGTTGCGCAGCGTCTCGTGGTTGATGCCCAGCTGGTTGCCGATACGGGCGAGCGCTCCGGGCCGGGTGGCCGGGTCCCGGCGGGCTTCCACGGCCATCCTCGTGGCGCGTTCGCGCAGCTCATCGGGGTACTTCCTCGGTGCTGCCATGACTCTCGTCCTTCCCAGGGGTGAGAGCCTCCATCACACCCGGAACGAAACATGTCGAGTTCGGCGGGCACTTCGGTGTCGATGCGGCGCAGGAAGTCCAGCCATTCGACGGCGCGGTGGCGCTCCTGTCAGGAGTGCACGACGGCGCCGGTGATGATGTCGAAGGCGGCGAACAGTGTGGTGGTGCCGTGGCGGATGTAGTCATGGGTGCGGGTGGCGGGATGGCCGGGGGAGACCGGCTGGCCCGGGCCGGCGGGTTCGAGGGCCTTGATCTGCGATTTCTCGTCCACGCACAGAACGGCGGCGTGGTCGGGCGGATTGAGGTACAGGCCGACCACATCGATCATCTTGTCGATGAACAGCGGGTCGGTGGAGAGCTTGAAGGCGTTCTGACGGTGGGGCAGGAGGTTGAACGACTGCCAGATGCGCACCACGGCCGCTTGGGAGATCCCGGCGTGGGCGGCTATATCCCGCGATGACCAGTGCGAGGCGCCGTTGGGCGGCTCGGCGAAGCGGGTGTTGTCGACGACCCGCCGGATGGTGTCCTCGCTGATCGTCGCCGCCACTTTGCCACCGTGGCCGCGCTGGCACCGAGCCGCTCGGCGATGCCGACCGTGGGCGTGTCCTCTCCTGCCAGGAGGATGATCCGCGCCCGCAGGGCTCTGGCCTGTGGAGTCGAAGGCGCCGCGGCGATCCGGGACAACTCGGCCGCCTCCTCGGCGGTCAGCATGATGCGCTCACGCGGACAACCCGCTTTTGCCATGCCGCCATCCCACCACAGCGTCCGACACACCGTAGTTGCACTCTAACACAATTATACAAAGAACTTCTGAATCATGACACTAGGGCTCCAGGTCATTGTTTGAGGGGACGGCGATATACGCAGATTCGCCTGGCTCGCGCGTTGCGTGGGCCTTCATCCCACGCCAGAAGCCACTGAGATCATCTCATTGGCCGGCCACCCCTATACCCTAACTAAAATAAAAACTCCCACTTCTCGCAGTCACTAACGAAAGACGTCCTCTTTACGCCGCAAAAATAACCTGCGACTACACTCGAAATGGGCCCCCTATTCTGTTTGTACGGCGATTCTTAATTCATGGATTCAATTATACGCTCTCTCCAGGCCGTCGCATCAGGAACAACCATGATAATCCTCTTTCCTTTTATGGTGGTAACCTCCACGCCTTCTCCGCTTCGCATGACGACGCCTATCGCACCGCCTCGACCAAAGCGAAGCCCTACCCCGAGAAAATCGGAGAACGCGTCCACATGCACCCTCTCTACGTTCCTTATATCTTTAAGGGGGATAGCAAATCGCCATACCGGAAATGCAGAAATGAGGAGTTTCCCTCGCTTGATCTCAATATTTCCGCGCAATGCTATCGTGAGGACGGCGACAGTGATTCCAAGCAATGGAACCCAGATATGAGAGAGAAAAGAATCGGGTTCCGCTACGATTATAGGAACATAAACAATAAGAATTATTGTCGCGATGGCTGCTCCAACCAGAGGGACCCAGGCGGACGGCCGCACGGATTCACGGAATCGCTTAGAGTTCCCTGAAGAGTTGCTTGGAAAATCAGGCATGTGCGCTCTCTACACTCTCTCCATTTGATGTTTACCGGCCCCAGAATCTTCATCTCTTCGTTCCGGCCACTGGATCCCGTAGAAACTGCGAAGTGAGGCCCCCACAGGTACAGTCAGCAAGATAAGGGCGGCAGCCATTGCACAAAAGAAGCTCCACAATCCCATGGTCACGGCAATTCCCAAGTGCAGAGCAAGCCCCGCAGGGAGAAGAAATCGCCGAATTCGCAATGAAGTGAGCAGCGACGTGGCTAGCGCAAGTTCGAGGATTATGGGGCTCCACGTCAAAAATGCCACCCCCGGGTCTGATTCAACTATCGGAGCAAAAATCGGGTACATCCATTGTGGAGCTCCGAATATATCATGGTTATACCAGTAATAAAATGAGGTTCCATCCAACCATTCTCGTTCGTTAAGTTTAGCGATTCCAGCTTGAAAATAGAGCCCGGCGACCTGAAGTTTAGCGAAGGTCAAAGCGACAATCGATACTGCTATTCGATGGGTAGATATACGAGATCCAGGGCGGCCGGAAGGACATGCTCGAGGAATGGGGTCAGTGTCCAACCGAAACCAGTGCCACTTTCTGGGATCGCTCAGGGCAACTGGGAGAAGGAGAACAGACAGAATACTTGCAATTTGATCTCCACCTTCAGGGACCGTAATGGCATTATACGCACTCCATGTGATATAAGCATGGGGGAAGGCTGTGATCCTGGGACGCCATCCGGAAGCCACTACAAAAAGACAGACGGCGCCGATGATGCGGAGCGCATCAAGAGGCACGCCAATAGAAATACAGAAAAGCCCGTACTGCCCGATCCCCTCGCATTTCGGCGTATCGGGGAGCCCCACTCCAGGAGGAAAGAGTGACTCGGTAGAGCTGAACGTAAGAGTCAAAGCGAGGCCTACGGCCAATAAGGTTCTGGCTATACCGTAAGCCGATCCCCAGGGGAGAACGACTTCCACATGCCTCCGAAACCATTCGTCAGGTCGCCACCGATCAGTCACTACAATCGGCCTCAACTCTCGCAACGCGCTCGGTCGCCCATCTCTCCGTCACGTGCTCGCGATAACTATAAGGGACGGGAGAACGGCTGACCAAGGCAAGGGGTCCACACATTGTGGGATTTGGAGTAGGATTATAGACTGTTACAGAGTTCTCCACTTGCAATCCGAGGCAGACCTCTAGCTGTTGATGGCATTTCCTCCATGAATCATCCGGCACACTTGACGTGATGATTCCGCGCTCGAGTCCTTGCGCTCGCGCCCTCCGATCCGCACCGAAAAAGTTCGACGGCTCTGCATTTGGTCCTATGTCGGTGTCCTGCCACTGTTGGTCGCCGACTTTTCTGAAGACGCGGATCGCCTCTTCTCTTGGACTGCGTGTGAAAAACGCCCACCCCTGAGGGAGAATACTGTTAACGGCCGAAGCTATAGGACGTTCGAACGGGAGTGCTATGACATTGTACGGCCAGTGGACGTGTACTGCGTAGGTGGCGATCACCATCCCCACAGCACCCCAGAAGATCAGTGGTATTATGCTGATTCTCGAGAATTGTTCGTTCTTCATTGACCGAGCTAATCCATCAAAAACATAGGAATCATGGCGGGGCAGGATACATGTACATCCTGCCCCACTTATCACTACTGGCGGAGAGTCAGATGAAGTGACGCTAATTCTTATGGAGAACCTCAATGATCTCGATCACTGCTTCTTCTTCGCTCAAGCCTGAACTCGACTCAGCGGCTGAACGCTCCCACACCTTCACCTCTGCATATACAGCCGCATGCGCGACGGCTGCTGATTCCAGTACCACCGCAGCTACGACGGCAACTCCACCAGCTGCCACCACCACGACGGCTCCAGCGGCGGTAGTGACACACAGCTCGCTAGATCCGTCTTTATTCTCGAGAGTTTTGATCTTATCGGGAGCGGCTTCGAGCATAAGATCGGCAGCTTGTCTCAGCGACCTGTCAAACCTAACAGGATCCCCGCTTCTTGGTCACCCGCGGGATGTCGACCCCGGCGGCGGCCCAAGCTCCCTGGACCAGGCTCGAGCAGTCGAAGGCGTCGGGACCGTTGGCGCCGTAGACGTAGGGCTTTCCGAGCTGCTGAAGCACCCACTCGACCGCGGTGCGCCCGCCTTGACCGGTCGGGCCGTCCGCGGCGGGGATGCCAGGAACGGCGTCGAAGCGGTCGATCTCGGTGAGCACCTGGTCCACGTACCAGTCGGCGTTGTTGTAGCGGAACAGGGCCCGGGAGAGCTGGTCGCGGTCGTTGAAGTCGGCGCTCTCGCCACCGCTCATGCACAGCTCGCGGGCGCTGGCCAGTGCGCTGTCGTAGACGTTGTGCGGGTTGGCGGTGCCGTCGCTGTTGCCGTCGGCGCCGTAGGTGGACCAGTCGCTGGGCAGGTGCTGGTTCGGGCCGACGGCCCGGTTCCAGGTGCGCCGGTCGGTGGAAATCCCGGCCTTGGCATAGGCGGCCACCAGAGCCCGATCCAAGGCGGCGCGGCGTCGCGGCTCCAAGGGCCGGCCCAGCATCACCGCGAGCAGCGTGTGCAAGAACAGGGCCCGGCGGGTCAGGGCGTCGCGCTTGGCCGTCTCGTCCAGCGCCAGGTCGAGGGGGTTGAGGTGGACCCCGGGGGCGCCGAGCCGGATGACGGTTCCGCCCACGGCCTCGGCCAGTCGGGAGTACTCGTCCTCCGGGTCCACTACGGCCGCGCTCACCCCGGCATACAGATTGCGCAGCAGGTCCAGCTTGCAGAAGTAGCTCTTCCCGGCCCCTGAGCGGGCCAGGACCACGGAGTTGTAGGAGTCCAGGGCCCACCGGTCCCACACGACAACCCCGGACGAGGCGGCGTTCAGCCCGTAAAGGACCGCGGTCGGCGAGGCCTCCACGGCCAGGTCCGGACTGGCGAAGGGGAAGGAGGCCGACAGGGCCGCGGTGTCCATGCTCCGGCGCTGATCGAGCAGGTCCACCCCGAGGGGCAGCGCAGAGATCCACCCCTGGAGCTGGCGGAACGTCGCGGGCCGTGCGTCGAGAAGGAGGGAGGCCAGCAGCGACTGGACGTGGGCGACCTCGTCGTCGAGCCGCTGCTCGGTGGCGGCGTGAACGGTGATGTAGACCCCGACGCGGAACAGCTTGCCCTCGCGTTGCGGTCCGTTCGCGCCTTGTGAAAGATTCGGCACATAGAATCCTCGATGAAGTCGGAAACGTATTGTGCACGGGGCTTCCAGGGCCTGAGGTGGCCGGAGACGGATATGCTCTCCAGGTTGGGCCGCCAGCTCTCTGGCCGTGGATCGTGTGAATGCGACGGTTTCGCTTCGAGGTCGACGATGTCGTACTTGTTGAATTTCCCCTCACCTTCAAGGGATCTGAAGTTGATGGGATATAGGCGTACCCAACCCTCCCTTCCTGGGTCGATGCGGAGGCCGGCTACGCAGACAGTCTCGCCGTATGTACTGGACGGCTGTGGGGCGGCCTTGACCGTGATGATCACCCGCATCCGCTCTGGCTGATCACCCTTTGGTTTTACCGGGGGTTCGGATAGGTCGGGCGCGAAAAGCGAATGCCCTTGCATGGGTTCTTTTTGCATGGCTCTCCTCCCAAGGGATACAGATTAGCCAGTTGAGGAGGCCACCCCTTCCGCTGTGGCCGCATTCGGCCAGGCGCCTAGTTCGGCTTCGAACATTCATCCGACGCTGACTCGTCGCTGCTGATTTTAGTAGGTGCGCTCTGGGTGAGCTTGAACAATAGAAGGTTCGCTACCAGAGTTCTATGCGGCGAGTGGCGTGGCTGGACTGTGCTGTCCGGAAGTATGGAATCCGGGGTTCCGGTTCACCCACTTGTGCGTGAGCGCATCAGGGAGTCGAGAACCTTGTCTTGTGCTCTCTTCCGATAGCGCCGGGCTGTGATGTACGTCAGCCGGAGGTCGCGGGCCGCGCAGGTGAGGGGTGTGTGTTCCAAGCGAGTGCGGGCGATGAGCTCGGCTTCGGTCGGGGTGAGGACGCCGTCGCGGATGTGGGTGGCGAGCAGGGTGACCGGACCGTCTGATGGCGGCCTGGGAGTAAGGACCTTCTGTTCTTCGAAGTCCGTGGTTCGATGCCGGATGCTGAGGATGCGGTAGCGGTGACGTTGGCCGGCCTTACGGGAGGTATAGAGCAGCTTCGGGCACAGGGCCTCCGCTGCCGGGGCGATGACCGTCCACGCCGGATCACCGTCGCGGGCTTGGGTGATGATGCCGCGCCACACCTTGTCGGCGGTTGCGCGGTCGGCCTTCAGGAGCCGCTGGGTTGCCGCGGCGGCGGACAGGTCGTGGGGCGGCATGCCGATCAGCTCGGCCAGCTCGCTTCCGGGCGGGCCGCTGCCTTCGAGGAGGAGTTCGAGGGCGTTCTGAAGGGTGGAGAACGGGGTCGTCGGCATTGCGAGCCTCCCTGTGGTGTCGGGAGTCCCATGAAGCACCGTCCTCTTGAGCAGCAACATCGCACTCTTCCGGAGTGTGAGCTGGGCTGATGCGGTGCGTTCGCCTGGCGTGTGCATGCCGAGGACGGCCCTGAACGCCATGGAGGGGGGCTGGGCTCTGCGTGCGCACGGCGTACGCGAAGGCGTCGGCGGCGGGTGGGTGAGCGCGGTGGGCCGGGCGAGCGTGAGTCTTGGGTGAGGGTCGCTGTGGTCCGACGCCGTTGCCGTGAAACGTTCTGCTCCGCCGAAGCTGCGCCTGCTCTCCCTGGGAGTCGGGGTGCAGTCCAGCGCCCTTCTCCTGCTCTCCGCCCAAGGGGCGGTCCCCAGGTTCGACTACGCCCTGTTCGCCGACACCGGCTGGGAGCCGGCCGTCGTCAACCGGCACCTGGAGCGCCTCGAAGGCGTTGCCGCCGGTGCCGGGATCACGATCCGAAGAGTGTCCGTCGGCAACATCCGGCACGACGCCCTGGACGAGCGGCACCGGTTCGCCTCCATGCCGCTGTTCATCGCCAAGACCGACGGGAGCCTGGGCATGGCCCGGCGGCAGTGCACCTCCGAATACGAGGTCCTCCCGCTCAAGCGCCAAGCACGGCGCCTGCTGGGCTACCCGCACACGGCACGGGTCCCGTGGGGTGTCTATGCCGAGCAGGCCATCGGCATCTCCACCGATGAGTTCCACCGCGCCAAGGACGCCGACGTCGCCTGCCTGTGCAACGTCTTCCCGCTGCTGGACATCGGGTGGACCCGGGAGGACTGCCGCGCGTACCTGGCAGTGCACGGGCTCGGGGACACGCCGAAGTCGGCGTGTATCGGCTGCCCGTACCGTTCCAATGTCTCCTGGGCCCTCCTGAGAGCTGAGGAGCCGGAGGCGTTCGCCGACGCGGTCGAGTTCGATGCCGCGATCCGGCACGGCCACCCCGCGGCAACGATGCGCGGCATGCCGCTGGAGGGCACCTTCTACCTGCATCCGGCGCGGATTCCGCTCGGCGAGGTCGAGCTGGGGGAGGAGGCCGAAGCAGGGGAGCGGGGTGCTCGCCGTGGGCCTGCACGGGTGAGGAGCGCGACGGGGAGGAGCGGTGAGCGGGGGCGAGTTCGCGCTTTCGGCCGCCGCGGTGCTTGCGAACCGGCGCCGACACGAGGACGCTGGAGCTGGTCCCGGTCCCACTGGCGGAGGCCAAGGCGTTCGTGGAGGTCTGGCACCGGCACCTGGGGCCGCCGCGCGGGCACAAGTTCAGCCTCGGGCTCCGGCATGCCGACGGGGTGCTGGTAGCGGTGGCGATCGCGGGACGCCCGGTGGCCCGCGGGCTCGACGACGGGTGCACGCTCGAGGTCACCCGCCTGGCCTCCGACGGCACCCCGAACGCCTGCTCCCGACTCCTGGCAGCGTCGTGGCGGGCGGCAAAGGCGCTGGGGTAACGGCGCATGGTCACCTACACCCGCGCCGACGAGCCCGGCACCTCGCTGCGCGCTGCCGGGTGGCGGCGGGCGGCGGAGCTGCCGCCGCGCGGGGACTGGCATCCAGCCCGGCAGCCGGGGCGCCTGGGTCCGGCGCGAGTGCGGTGGGAGGTGCCGTGAGCCAGGAGCCGAGAGAGGTGGACAGGTGCCGTGGGGGTGGTCGGCGTTGTCTCGGCATGCCGGTGCTGCCGCCCGGCCGGGTGCTTGCCCGGAGGTGAGGGTGCTGTGTCCGAAGAGCGAGAACAGGCTTCTGACCGGCTAAAACACGTGTGCTCAAAGAGGGGAGGCGCCTATCCTCGCGGACACAGTGGCGGTGAGCAGAACCGACTGCGCATCGACTTCTCCGGTGACGTGCCCAGGCTTACCCCAGAAGCTCTGCGGGTGCTCCTGACGATCGTGCGCAAGGCGTACGCGCAGCGGCTCGCCGTAGATGAGCAAGCACCGACGATCGCTGCAGGGGACCGAGCAGATGGTGATGACCCCGGCCCAAGTCCCTGACAGCCTCAACTTCGCCCTCTGGGCCCGTGTATCAACCGATGACCTGCAGGACCCCGACTCCTCCCTGGCCTGGCAGCGGCATCGAGCCCAAGCACTGACGGCTTCTGCGGTAGAGGTCGTCACGGAGTACTTCGACGTTGACAAGTCGCGGGCCGTCCCACCGAAGCGGCGGCCGAACGCCGCCCGCCTGCTGCGCTCTCTGGAAGACCCGGCTCGAGGCTTCGACGCGGTGGTCGTCGGTGAGCCGCAGCGGGTCTTCTACGACGCGCAGTTCAACGACACCTTCCCGCTGTTCAAGCACTACGGCGTTCCGCTGTGGGTTCCCGAGGTCGGTGGCCCGATCGATCCGCGCAACGAAGCCCACACGATGATCCTGTCGGTCTTCGGCGGGACGAGCAAAGGGGAGCGGACCCGCATCCAGACCCGGGTCCAAGCGGCCATGGCCGCGCAGGCGCAGTACGAAGGGCGCTGGGGGAGGCCTCGCGCCTTCAGGTCTTAACCCGAGAGGAGGTCGCAGGGATGGTGGAAGGACTCGCCGACTTGTCGGGGGTGGTCGCCGTCGCCGATCCGCAGGACAAGGCGGAGCTGTACGCGGGGATGGGGTTGCGGCTGACCTACCGTCCCGAGAAACGCGAAGTGGAGGCCCGGATCAAACCGGACCTCCACAGCATGTGCCAAAGGTTGGTGTCCGAGGGGGGACTTGAACCCCCATGCCCTTAACGGGCACTAGCACCTCAAGCTAGCGCGTCTACCTATTCCGCCACCCGGACCCGGTCCGCGTCTGTTGCCCGCGGACACGGTCAACCATAGCAAAGGTCTGAGGCCGGGCGTACATCGTTTTCGGGGCGGGTGGAGCATGGGAGGGTCGGATCCAGACGTCGCCGAGAGGAGCTGGTGCACACCATGCCCGAGACCGAAGGCAGCGGGGCCCCCAGTGGGGCGGAGGCCGAGGTCGTGGACCTCTGCCGGGAGCTCATCGCCATCGACACCTCCAACTACGGGGACATGTCCGGTCCGGGGGAGCGGGAGGCCGCCGAGTACGTCGCCGGGAAGCTGGACGAGGTCGGCATCGAGCCGCGGGTGCTGGAGTCGGCCCCGGGGCGGACCAGCGTCGTGGCGCGGATCGCGGGGGAGGACCCCGGCCGGGCGCCGCTCCTGGTGCACGGGCACCTGGACGTGGTTCCCGCGGACGCCGCCGACTGGACCCACCACCCCTTCTCCGGTGAGATCGCCGACGGCTGCGTGTGGGGCCGCGGCGCCGTCGACATGAAGGACATGGACGCCATGGCCCTGGCCGTGCTCCGGGAGCGGGTGCGGCAGGGGCGCCGTCCCCCGCGCGACATCGTGCTCGCGTTCCTGGCCGACGAGGAGGCCGGGGGCACCTATGGCGCCCAGTGGCTCGTCGCGAACCACCCCGAGCTGTTCGCCGACTGCTCCGACGCGATCAGCGAGGTCGGGGGGTTCAGCTTCACGGTGCAGGACGACCGGCGCCTCTACCTGATCGAGACCGCGGAGAAGGGCATCGCCTGGATGCGCCTGAAGGCGCGCGGCACCGCCGGGCACGGCTCCATGGTCAACGACGACAACGCCGTCACCGAGCTGGCCGAGGCCGTCGCCCGGCTCGGCCGGCACGAGTTCCCCGTGCGCCTGACCAAGACCGTGCGCACCTTCCTGGAGGAGGTGTGCGAGGCCTTCGGCATCCCCTTCGACGAGGACGACCCCGAGGCGGTGCTCTCCCGGCTGGGCCCCATCGCCGGGATGATCGGCGCCACCCTGCGCAACACCCTCAACCCCACCGTGCTGGAGGGCGGCTACAAGGCCAACGTCATCCCCGGTTCGGCCGGGGCCCAGGTCGACGGCCGGTTCCTGCCCGGGATGGAGGAGGAGTTCTTCGCCGAGGTGGACCGCCTGCTCGGCCCCAACGTGGAGCGGGAGTTCATCCACCACCTGCCCTCGGTGGAGACCGACTTCGAGGGCGGCCTGGTCTCGGCCATGGCGCGCGCCCTGGAAGAGGAGGACCCCGGCTCGCGCGCCGTGCCCTACTGCCTGTCCGGGGGCACCGACGCCAAGAGCTTCCAGCGCCTGGGCATCCGCAACTACGGGTTCGCCCCGCTGCGGCTGCCCCCCGAGCTCAACTTCTCCGGCATGTTCCACGGCGTCGACGAGCGCGTCCCCGTCGACGCGCTGCAGTTCGGCACCCGTGTGCTGGACCGGTTCATCGACCTCAGCTGAGGCGGCCGCCGGGGGCGTGCGGCGGTCCCTGAGCGGCGCCTGGGCAGTGGCAGGGCAGTGGTGGAACGGGCCGGAGAATTTTTTCCGGCCCGTTTCGCAGTTTTCTCCACACCATGAGCGCAGCGTGGTGCTAACGTGACTCTCAGTCTGCGGGACAGGGTCCCGCCGTCGACCGGATCCCCGGTCGGCGCACCGGCACGTCTTCACCCCGAGGTGGCATTCCATGGTGCAGGTCGGCAGCGGTCGGCGGGTCCGTCCCGCCGGTGCCGTGCGCCTGCCGGGTGCTCGCGCCCTGCGCCGCCTCGCGGTGGTCACCGGCCTGCTGGCCGGCGGCTGGCTGTTGGGCGCGTCCGCGGCGCACGCCGCCGAGGACGCCCTGTCCGCCGCCCCGTCCGCAGCCCCCGCCGTCGGCGGGGGCCTGGAGGAGGCCGAAGGGGCCGAGAGCGCCGCGCGTGCCGAAGGCACGGAGAGCGCCGAGGCCGACGGTGCCGCCGCTGAGGGCGCCCCGCTGGAGCGGGTCCGCCAGGTCGGCGAGGCCGCCGGCGGCACCGCCCGCGGGGTGGTCGACGGCGTCGACGACACCGTGCGCACCACCGGTTCGACGGTCGACTCCGGTGTGGAGTCCACCGTCGGCGCCGCCGAGGACGCCGTCGGGGACCGCGTGGTCGCCGATACCGTCCGCAACGGCCGCGACGGGGTGCGCGAGGGCGTCCGGGAGATCACCGGGGAGCCGCTGGGCGACTCCCTGGGCGAGGGCGACCTGGCCTCGACCGTCTCGGACGGCCTGGGCGGCGACGCCTCCGGGCGGGTCCGCGACGGGCTGGAGCGCGTCGTCGACCGCGGCCTGGACACCGACCCCGTGCACACGGGCGACGCCTCCGACGACCGTGGCGCTGACGCCGCGCGGGAGCGCGGCGGCGAGGGCGAGCGCGCCCCCGCCTCCGAGCACGGCCCGGCCGAACGCGGCCCGCGCACCCTGCGCGCCCTGAGCGAGGGCGCCGCGGGCGAGCGGCCGACGGCCGCACCCGGCACCGCCGACCGTGTCGGCGGCGCCGCGCACGGCGCCGAGGACGGCGCCGCCCCTGAGACCGACACCTCTTGGAGCGGCTCCGACTCGGCCGCCACCGGTGTGTCCTCGTCTCCCTTCCCCGCGCCCGCGGCCGGCTTCTGGCTGCAGCAGCGCGGTGGCGGCCTGCGCCCCCTCCTGCGGAGCGCGGCCCTTCCCGGCGACCCGACCCTGGTCGTCCGCGACGCCGCGGACGACCCGTCGTTCTCGCCCGACTAGTCCACTCCACTCCGGCGGCGGGCGCCGCCCGGCCCGGCCTGTGCGCCGCGGCCGCCCCGCGCCCCCGCCCTGTCGCCGTGCCCCGCTCCGGCGACCCCCGTGATCTCATCCGCTCCACGGAAAAGGATTTGCGACCCATGTCCAGGACCACACTCGCCGCGTTCGCGGCCGCCGGCATCATCGCCGCGGCGTCCGCCCCGGCCGCCGCCTCCACCACCGGTGGCGACGGGTCGGTGCTCGGCGGCAACCAGGCCGGCGCCGACGCCCAGTCCCCGGTGAACGTCTGCGGCAACGCGGTGGCCGTGCTCGGCACCGCCGCCGCCGGCTGCGAGGACTCCGGGGCCGAGGCCTCCGGCGGCTCGGACGCCCCGACCACCTCCGGCGACGGCTCGACCGGCGGCGGCAACCAGGCCGGCGCCGACGCCGACCTTCCGGTCAACGCCTGTGGCAACGCGGTGGCGGTCGGGGGGAGCGCCACCGCCTCCTGCGACGGGGACCACCGCGAAGACGGCGAGGACGGCTACGAGGACGGCTACGACGAGCCGTTCCCCGAGGAGTCGCCGGACGGCTACGCGCCAGAGGAGGAGGACGAGCGCGAGGACGAGCAGGCCGCCCCCGAGGACCAGGAGAGCCCGAAGGAGGAGGACCGCCATGATGCCGCCCCCGCCCAGGAGTCCCCGTCCGCCGCTGCCGGTGCCCCGGCCGCGCAGGCCGGCC
>NZ_ANAD01000063.1 GCF_000341245.1 Nocardiopsis halophila DSM 44494 | reverse complement strand
GGCCGTGGGGCGCCGCCGCAGGAGGGCGTGAGACCCCAGGCTTCCCGGTCCTTCAGGACCGGGGGCTGACGCGAGTCCCGCGGGCACGGCCCGCCCGCGGGGTTCACGTCAGCCGCCGCTCGGCCAGAGCGGAGCTGACACAGGGCGTGCACCACCCACGCATCAGGGTGTGACCGTCAGCGCGCCCCCGTCCGGCCCAGGACGTGCCGGTGCCCGAGCCACGGGCACCGGGGCGCGAGCGGTCACGCACGGTTCCATCTCATCCGCAGCAGTTCTCTGAAAGGAAATCCCACATGCGCAAGTGGGTTCGCACCTCCGCCAAGGCGGCCCTGCTCACCGCCGGGTTCGTCGCCCTGGGCGCCGGCGTCTCCTTCGCCGACTCCGCCCCCGTGACCTCCGGGAACGGCTCCATCGGCGGCGGCAACCAGATCGTGGGCAACGCCGACGTCCCGGTGAACGTCTCCGGCAACGCCATCGCGCTGGGCGGCAGCACCGCCAACGCCACCTCCAAGGACACCGGCGCGCACGTCATCGACCCCAGTGGCGACGACGGCCCGGTCACCTCGGGCAACGGCTCGGCGGTCGGCGGCAACCAGCTGGTCGGCGACGCCGACGTGCCGGTGAACGTCTCCGGCAACGCGGTCGGCGCCATCGGCGGGGTCGCCGGTGCGGCCTCCAAGGACACCGGCGCGATCGTCTCCGAGGACGGCGGCGCCGGGAACGGCGGCGGCGACAACGGCGACAACGGCGGCGACAACGGTGACGGCTACCGCACCTCGCAGCTGGCCCCCGCCACCGGCGGCCTGGTCGACAAGCTGAGCGAGGCCTCCGAGCCGCTGCACGTCCAGGGCCACGGCGTCGACGCCGGGCCGGTGATGCGGCAGAGCCACGCCGACGTGCACGACATCGTCACCTCGGGCAACGGCTCCATCGGCGGCGGCAACCAGGTGGTCGCCGACGCCGACGTGCCGGTGAACGCCTCGGGCAACGCGGTCGCCGGCGTGCTGAGCACCGCCGCGGCGGCCTCCGACGACACCGGGGCCTTCGTCGAGGACGGCCGCGACCGCGAGGTCATCACCTCCGGCAACGGCTCGGTGCTGGGCGGCAACCAGCTGGTCGGCGACGCCGACGTGCCGGTGAACGTCTCCGGCAACGCCGTCGCCGGGGTGCTCAGCACCGCCGCCGCGACCTCCAAGGACACCGGCGCCTCCGTCGTCGAGAGCGGCCGCACCGGCCAGAGCAGCCCCATCACCTCGGGCAACGGCTCGGTGCTGGGCGGCAACCAGGGCGTCGTCGACGCCGACGTCCCGGTGAACGTCTCCGGCAACGCCGTCGCGGCCGGGCTCAGCGCGGCCAACGCCGCCTCCAAGGACACCGGCGCGTTCGTCGAGCACCACCGCTCG
>NZ_ANAD01000062.1 GCF_000341245.1 Nocardiopsis halophila DSM 44494 | reverse complement strand
CGCCGACGTGCCGGTGAACGTCTCCGGCAACGCGGTCGGCGCCATCGGCGGGGTCGCCGGTGCGGCCTCCAAGGACACCGGCGCGATCGTCTCCGAGGACGGCGGCGCCGGGAACGGCGGCGGCGACAACGGCGACAACGGCGGCGACAACGGTGACGGCTACCGCACCTCGCAGCTGGCCCCCGCCACCGGCGGCCTGGTCGACAAGCTGAGCGAGGCCTCCGAGCCGCTGCACGTCCAGGGCCACGGCGTCGACGCCGGGCCGGTGATGCGGCAGAGCCACGCCGACGTGCACGACATCGTCACCTCGGGCAACGGCTCCATCGGCGGCGGCAACCAGGTGGTCGCCGACGCCGACGTGCCGGTGAACGCCTCGGGCAACGCGGTCGCCGGCGTGCTGAGCACCGCCGCGGCGGCCTCCGACGACACCGGGGCCTTCGTCGAGGACGGCCGCGACCGCGAGGTCATCACCTCCGGCAACGGCTCGGTGCTGGGCGGCAACCAGGGCGTCGTCGACGCCGACGTGCCGGTCAACTTCTCCGGCAACGCGATCGCGGGTGCGGCGAGCATGGCCGCGGCGGCCTCCGAGGACACCGGGGCCTTCGTCGACCACTCCTCCGACGAGGTGGTCCGCACCTCCGACGCCTCGGCCCGTGAGCAGGCGCCCGCCGACTCCGGCTCGGCCCTGCCCGCGCCGCTGGACACGCTGCCGCTCAGCAACGAGCTGCCCTCCGCCCCGACCGGCGGCGAGCTGCCCGGGAGCGAGGCCCTGCCGCTGAGCAACGAGGTGCCCGACCCGGTGAACCTGCCCGCGACCGAGTCGCTGCCGCTGAGCGCCGAAGAGCTGCCCGAGGCGCCGCAGGCGCCCGAGGCCGAGGTTCCCGAGGCGCCCGAGGAGCTCTCGGGCCTGCCCGCCGGGAACTCCGTGCAGGACCCCGTCTCGTCCCTGACCGATGGGCTGGGCCTGGGCCTGTAACCCGGACGGCCGCGCGGCGGCGCGTCCCTACCCTCCGTTTCCGACAGACGCGGTGGACAGGCGGGGGGACCGGGGCGCCGCCCGCGGCGCGAAGGCGAGGCGAGTCCCCGCGGAGGCGTGCGGCCTTCGCGGGGGCTCGCCGCGTGCGTCCGGTGCGCGTGATCACGGCCGGATCCGGTCACCGGGCGGGCGGGGTCCGTATACCGTCATGACCAGGGCATACCGTGGGAGCCCGGCGCCCACCGGAGGTAGTGTGAGGGAATTCACAACGTGCGGACCTGTCGGATGATCCTCCGGCGGACGGTCACCCTGCGGGTGCCGTCGCGGTAGACGCGTACACGGGCCAGTTCCCACCGGCCGTACTCGGCGTGGTCGGTCAACGCCTGCCGTGTCACACTGCGCGACGTCCCCTTCGGGAAGAGGATCTCCCGGTACTCGTACTCCACCATTGCGCCTATTCTGCGACTCCCGCAGGATTCGCGCCACGGGATTCGCGGCGGCGGGGGTGCCGGCGGGGTGAGGAGCGCCGACCGGGAAGCGATCCGCGGGCCGGTCGGTTACCGTCAGTGGCTGGGGATCCGACGGCCTGCGTTCCGCGGCGGGCCGCACAGACAGCGCAAGGCGAGACGTAGGGGAAGAGCGTGCCACCCAAGAAGGGCAGCGCCGGCAAGAACGGCTCGAAGGACTCCGGTACGGCGACCGGAGGGAACCGGCTCGTGATCGTCGAGTCGCCCGCGAAGGCCAAGACGATCGCGGGCTACCTCGGTCCCGGCTTCACCGTCGAGTCCTCCATCGGCCATATCCGCGACCTGCCGACCAAGGCCGCGGAGATCCCGGCGCGCTACAAGTCGGAGCCGTGGGCCCGGCTCGGGGTGAACGTCGAGCACGACTTCGAGCCGATCTACGTGGTCAACACCGACAAGAAGTCCCACGTCAAGAAGCTCAAGGAGCTGGTGGCCCAGGCCGACGAGCTCTACCTGGCCACGGATGAGGACCGCGAGGGCGAGGCCATCGCCTGGCACCTGCGCGAGGAGCTCGCCCCCCAGGTGCCGGTGCGCCGGATGGTCTTCAACGAGATCACCCGGGACGCGATCCGCCACGCCGCGGAGAACACCCGGGACCTGAACCTGCGCCTGGTCGACGCCCAGGAGACCCGGCGCATCCTGGACCGGCTCTACGGCTACGAGGTCTCCCCGGTGCTGTGGAAGAAGGTCATGCCGAAGCTGTCGGCGGGCCGGGTCCAGTCGGTGGCCACCCGCCTGGTGGTCGAGCGCGAGCGCGAGCGGATCGCCTTCACCTCCGCCGAGTACTGGGGCCTCAAGGGCGTCTTCGACACCCTGGGCTCCTCCGGCGACGGCCCCGGCACCTTCACCGCCAACCTGGTCTCGGTGGACGGCGCCCGGGTGGCGGTCGGCCGCGACTTCACCGCCCAGGGCGCGCTGCGCTCCTCCTCGGGCGTGCTCCACCTGGACGAGCAGGCGGCCAGAGCCCTGGCCGAGCGGCTCTCCGGCGGGGACTTCGCCGTGCGCACCGTGGAGCGCAAGCCCTACAAGCGCTCGCCCTACGCGCCCTTCCGCACCACCACGCTGCAGCAGGAGGCCTCGCGCAAGCTGGGCCTGTCCGCGAAGCAGACCATGCAGGTCGCCCAGCGGCTCTACGAGAACGGCTTCATCACCTACATGCGCACCGACAGCACCACGCTGTCGGAGAGCGCCGTGGCCGCCGCCCGGGACCAGGCCACCCGGCTCTACGGGGCCGACCACGTCCCGGCCAAGCCGCGGGTCTACTCCAGCAAGGTGAAGAACGCCCAGGAGGCGCACGAGGCGGTCCGCCCGGCCGGGGACACCTTCCGCACGCCCGCCCAGACCGGGCTGAGCGGCGCCGAGTACCGGCTCTACGAGCTCATCTGGAAGCGCACCGTGGCCTCGCAGATGAAGGACGCGGTGGGCGAGTCGGTGACGGTCAAGGTGGCCGGCTCCTCCACCTCCGGTGAGCAGGCCGAGTTCAGCGCCACCGGCAAGATCATCACCTTCCACGGCTTCCTCAAGGCCTACGTGGAGGGTGCCGACGACCCCGAGGCCGAGCTGGACGACCGCGAGCGCCGGCTGCCCCAGGTCGACGAGGGCCAGGCGCTCAAGGCCGAGGAGATGGAGGCCGAGGGGCACAGCACCCGCCCGCCGGCCCGCTACACCGAGGCCTCGCTGGTCAAGGAGCTGGAGGACCGGGAGATCGGGCGCCCCTCCACCTACGCCTCGATCATCGGCACCATCCTGGACCGCGGCTACGTGTTCAAGAAGGGGTCGGCCCTGGTGCCGTCCTTCCTGGCCTTCGCCGTGGTGCAGCTGCTGGAGAAGCACTTCGGCAACCTGGTCGACTACGACTTCACCGCCCGCATGGAGGACATGCTCGACGGCATCGCCCGCGGCGACGCCGAGCGCGGCCCCTGGCTGCGCCGGTTCTACTACGGCGACGGCGACGAGACCGGCCTCAAGGAGCTGGTCGGCGACCACCTGGCCGAGATCGACCCGCGCGAGATCAGCTCCTTCCCGGTGCCCGGAACCGACATCGTGATGCGCGTCGGGCGCTACGGCCCCTACATGGAGCGCGACGGCCGGCGGGTGAACGTGCCCGAGGACCTGGCCCCCGACGAGCTCACCCCGGACAAGGCCGAGGAGCTGTTCGCCGCCCCCAGCGGCGACCGGGAGCTGGGCACCGACCCGGAGACCGGGCGCACCGTGGTGGTCAAGAGCGGCCGTTTCGGGCCCTACGTCACCGAGATCGTGCCCGAGCCGGAGGAGGGCGCGGACAAGGACAAGAAGTCCAGGTCCAAGTCCAAGCAGGCGGTCAAGCCGCGCACCTCCTCGCTGCTGAAGTCGATGAGCCCGGAGACTCTCACCCTGGAGGACGCGCTGCGGCTGCTGTCGCTGCCCCGGGTGGTCGGCGAGCTCGACGGCGAAGAGGTCACCGCGCAGAACGGCCGGTTCGGCCCCTACCTGAAGAAGGGCACCGACAGCCGCTCCCTGGAGACCGAGGAGCAGATCTTCACGGTCACCCTCAAGGAGGCCGAGGAGCTGTTCGCCAAGCCCAAGCAGCGCGGCCGGCGCGCGGCCGCCGCGCCGCTGCGCGAGCTGGGGAACGACCCCGAGACCGGCAAGCCCATGGTGGTCAAGGACGGCCGGTTCGGGCCCTACGTCACCGACGGGGAGACCAACGCCTCGCTGCGCAAGGGCGACGAGGTGGAGTCGGTCACCGACGAGCGCGCCGCCGAGCTGCTGGCCGAGCGCCGCGCCAAGGCGCCCGCTAAGAAGACGGCGGCCAAGTCCGGGGGGACCGCGGCGAAGAAGGCCCCGGCCAAGAAGTCCTCGGGCGGCGCGAAGTCCTCGGGGACCACGGCCGCCAAGAAGGGCACGGCCAAGAAGGCGGCCCCGAAGAAGACGGGCGAGCCGAAGGGGACCTCCGGCGGGGACGCCGGCCCGACCTCCTGAGGTGGCGCCGATCCGTGCGCGGCAGTAGTGTGCCGCGCACGGGTCCGCCCGGTGCGAGGAGCCCCGACCGGGGCCCACGGAGCGGACCGCGCGCGGCAGCGCGCAGCACCGCGCCGCCCGTCGAAGGGAGCCCGGCAGGCCGCGGCGGCGCCCGTGTCCGTCCCCGTCCCCGGCCCGGCCGCGCGCCCGATCCCTTCCGGACGCGCCGCTACCCTTCACGACTATGAGCAGATCTGCACCTCTTGGCGCGCCCGGCGAGGCGCGCAGCGTTCTGGCGATCACGCCCTTCCGGCGGCTGTGGATCTCGCTGTCGCTGTCCGGTCTGGGCGAGTGGCTCAGCCTGCTGGCGCTGATGTCGCTGGCGACGATCCTGACCATGGACGCCTCACCGGTGGTCCAGTACTTCGCGGTCAGCGGCGTGGTGGTGCTCAAGATCGCCCCCTGGCTGCTGCTCAGCCCGTTCGCCGGGAGGCTGGCCGACCGCTTCGACCGGCGGCTGACCATGGTCGCCGCCGACGTGCTGCGCGGGCTGCTGTACCTGTCCGTCCCCGTCGTGGGGCGGCTCGACTGGCTGCTGGCGGCCGGCCTCCTGGCCGAGTGCGCGGCGATCCTCTGGAGGTCCGCCAAGGACGCCTCGGTGCCCGGCCTGGTGCCGCGCAAGCGCCTGGAGCAGGCCGACCGGGTCGCCCTGCTGACCGCCTACGGCACCGCGCCGGTGGCGGCGGGGCTGTTCGCGCTTCTGGCCGCGTTCAGCACGGTGCTGGGGAAGCTCTTCCCGGCCATGGCCGCGCCCGGGGCCGACATCGCGCTGTACATCAACGGCCTCGCCTTCGTCGTCGCGGCCGCGGTCGTCTGGACGCTGCCGCTGCCCGCCCGGCCCGCCCCGGCCGCCGGGACGGGCCCGGAGCCGGCCCACGCGCCGTCCGCCGACGACGAGCGGACCGAGGAGGTCCCGGTCCCGGCCCGGCAGGACGACCCCAACGAGCTGACCGCGCCCATCGGCGACGCCGCCACCCTGGAGGTCCCGGCCGTCCCGGACGAGGCGCAGCGCAAGGCCGCCGAGCGGGCCGCGGCCAAGGAGCGGAGGCGCGCCGCCGCGGCCGAGCGCCGCGCCGAGCGCGCCTCCTCGGGCGAGGCCGGGGACGGCGGGCGCAACCCGCTGCGCACCATCTGGGAGGGGTGGCGCTTCGCCGGGACCACTCCGCCGGTGCGCGGGCTCATCCTGGGCATGCTCGGCGCGCTCGCCGCCGGGGGCGCCGTGGTCGGCGTGGGCCGGGTCTTCGTGGACCGGCTGGAGGCCGGCAACGCCGGCTTCGGCGTCCTGTTCGGCGCCCTGTTCGCCGGTATGGCCCTGGGCATGCTGGGTGGCCCGCGCACGCTGCGCGGCTTCAGCCGCCACCGGCTGTTCGGCCTGGTGCTGGGCGCGGCCGGGGTGGCGCTCTTCTTCAGCGGCCTGATCCCCGACATGGTGCTGGCCGCGGTGCTCACCCTGGTGGTGGGCGCCGGCGCCGGACTGGCCTGGGGGATCGGACTGGCCCTGATGGGCCAGGAGGTGGAGGAGTCCGTCCGCGGCCGCACCTTCGCCTTCCTGCACGCCGCCGGGCGCCTGGTGCTGCTGGGCGCGATGGCCCTCGCCCCGCTGCTGGCCGCGGCGGTCGGCGACCACACCCTGGCCGTGCGCGGCCTGACCTACGACTTCCTGGGCACCGGCGCGGTGCTGATGCTGGCGGCGGTGCTGGCGGTCGTCGTGGCGGTGGTCTCCTACCGGCGGATGAACGGCGAGCCGGGCGAGGTCCCGCTCACCACCGAGCTGTTGGCGGCGCTGCGCGGGGTTCCGGTGCCCGCCGCAGCCGGCGCCGAGGAGGACGAGGCGCTGCCGGGCACCTTCGTGGTCCTGGAGGGCGGCGAGGGCGCCGGGAAGTCCACCCAGGCCCAGCAGCTGGCGGTGTGGCTGCGCGAGGAGGGCTTCGAGGTGGTCGCCACCCGCGAGCCGGGCTCGACCAAGCTGGGCATGCGGCTGCGGGCGCTGCTGCTGGACAAGGAGCAGACCGGCATGTCGCCGCGGGCCGAGGCGCTGCTGTACGCCTCGGACCGGGCCGACCACGTGCACCAGGTGATCCTGCCCGCGCTGCGCCGCGGCGCCATCGTGATCAGCGACCGCTACGTCGACTCCACTCTGGCCTACCAGGGGGCCGGCCGGGAGCTGCCGGTCGAGGAGATCGCCCGGGTGAACGCGTGGGCCACCGGGGGCCTGGTGCCGGCGCTCACGGTGCTGCTCGACCTGCCGGCCGAGGACGGGCTGTCCCGGCTGGGCGGCGGCACCGACCGCATCGAGTCCGAGTCCCGCGCGTTCCACGACCGGGTGCGCAGCGGCTTCCGCGGGCTGGCCGAGCGCGAGCCCGACCGCTACCTGGTGGTGGACGCGCGCGGGGGGCAGGAGCAGGTCACCCGGGAGATCCAGCGGCGGCTGCGCCCGCTGCTCCCCGACCCGGTCCCCTCCGACGCCGAGGCGATCACCGGCATGATGCCGGTCGTCGGCGACCAGAACGGCGACGACCGGTAGAGGACTGGAGCGCTACAGGATCTGAGCGAAACCGCGACGGAGGCGGGCGGCCGGGGAGGCCGCCCGCCTCCGTCGCGTTCGGGGGGCCTCTCCTCGCCCGCGCGTGTCCGCGGTCGCCGACCGGTCCGCACCCGGCGCCTCTCCGATCAGCGGCTCCCGTCTGGCCTGGGGCAACACACACCGTCATGGGGGCGGAGCCCGAGCGCGCTCATCGACGCCCCGTCGAGCGCCCCGGGTGCGGTCTCGGTCATACCAGAACGGGATTCGGCGAAAAGATGTCCGGAAAAGCCCTGGTCGTCGGGTCTCTGAGGGGTCAGGCCGCTGGCGTTGGTACTGCAACGACAGGTCGGTCGAGGACCCGGCGGAGGCCGACCACGCGACAGGGGCGGGCACTTCCCGGGGTCCGCCTGCCGGGCAGCGGCGCCCCAGAGGTCAAGGTGGTCGGCGGTAACGACGGAACAGTTGGTGCCCCGCTCCGGCCTGCTCGCCGGGCGGCGGGGTCGCCGGAGTGTTGGCCCGTGTCCGGCGCCGTGGTGCGGCTTGCGCCCGCTCCCGTGCCGGTCCCGGGAGAAGCGGCCCTGGAACCGTGCCTTCAGGGCCGTTCTCCCCGAGAGGGAGGGGGAAGACTTCGCATTCGGCGCATACCGGGCGCGTTTTGCCTCCTTCGTTGTTGATCTCGGGGAAGTCGGCCCTATACCGGCCGGTATAGGGCCGACTTCCCCGAGATCAACAACGCGATCCGCCCGCCTCTCCCTCGTCGCCGCTCATCGCCTGTACCGAAGGGGGCGGTCGCTCGGCCAGGGCTGGTGAGGGGGGACCTGCCACCCCGTTGTCGCTGTGCCTCCTGCGGCCCCTGCGTACCTGCACCGGGTTTCCCCGTCCGGCGCCCCCTGTCGCCGCGCGGGCCTATCCTTGGTGCCGATGAGCGTCTTCGACGACCTGGTGGGCCAGGACGAGGCGGTGGCCGCGCTGCGCGGGGCCGCCGAGGCCGCCGCGGGCCGCGGCGGTACCTCGATGACCCACTCCTGGCTGTTCACCGGCCCGCCCGGGTCCGGGCGGAGCGAGGCCGCGCGCGCCTTCGCCGCCGCCCTGCAGTGCCCCGACGGCGGGTGCGGGCACTGCCCCTCCTGCCACCAGGTCCTCACCGGCACCCACGCCGACGTGCTCTACGTGCGGCCCAGCGGGCTCAGCTTCGGCGTGGAGCGCACCCGCGAGCTGGTGCTGCAGGCCGCGGCGCGCCCTGCCTCCGGCCGGTACCGGGTGGTGCTGTTCGAGGACGCCGACCGTGCCACCGAGGCCGCTTCCAACGCCCTGCTCAAGGCGGTGGAGGAGCCCTCGCCGCGCACGGTGTGGCTGCTGTGCACCCCCACCGCCGAGGACATGCTCGTCACCATCCGCTCCCGGTGCCGCCTGGTGCGGCTGCGCACTCCCTCCACCGCGGCGGTGGTGCGCGCGCTGGTCGAGCAGGACGGGATGGAGGAGTCCGCGGCGGCCGAGGCGGCCCGGGCCGCCGCCGGGCGCCTGGACCGCGCCCGGCTGCTGGCCGCCGACGCGGAGGCGCGCGAGCGCCGCGCCGAGGTGCTCGCGCTGCCCGCCCGCCTGGACGGCACCGGTGCCTGCGTCTGGGCCGCCGCCCGCCTGTACGAGCTGGCCGAGGCCGAGGCCAAGGCGGTGACCGGGGCGCTGGACGAGACCGAGCGCTCCGAGATCAAGGCGGCGTTCGGGGAGGGCGGCACCGGCAAGGGCGTGGCCAAGGCGGTGCGCGGCGCCGCGGGCGCGCTCAAGGACCTGGAGGAGCGCCAGAAGCGCCGTGCCACCAGGATCAAGCGGGACACCTACGACACCGCCCTGACCGAGCTGGTGCTGTTCTACCGGGACGTGCTGGCGCTGCAGATGGGCGCCCCGGTGGAGCTGTCCACCGCGTCGGTCCGCGGGGACCTGGAGCGGGTGGCCCGCGGCTCCTCCCCGGAGTCGACGCTGCGCCGCATCGACGCGGTGATGGAGTGCCGCCGCCGCATCGACGCCAACGTGCACCCGCAGATCGCCCTGGAGGCGATGACGGCGTCCCTGTTCGAGGGCTGAGGGCGCCCGGGAGGCCCGCTCCCGCCGTCGGCGTGGCCGCCGCCGAGGGGCTGTGGCAGGCTCGGAGCCGACCCCGCCGCCCCCGATGCGAAGGAAGACCCCCCGTGAAGAGGCTCCGTCCGGCGGCCGCCGCGGCCGCGGCCCTCGTCGTCACCGCCGCCGGCTGCACCGGAGGGGACCCCGGATCCGGGAACGGGGGCCAGGCCCCGTCCCCGGGACTGGAGCCGTTCTACTCCCAGGGCATCGACTGGGAGCCCTGCACCGACGGCGGATCGCGGTTCGAGTGCGGGGTGTTCGAGGTCCCCATGGACTACGGCGACCCCGACGGGCGCCGCCTGGAGATCGCGGTCAAGCGGCTGCCGGCCTCCGGGCGCTCCGAGGGGTCGCTGCTGGTCAACCCGGGCGGGCCGGGCGGGTCCGGCTACGACTACGCGGCGGCCGCCCCCAGCGTCGTCGGCGAGGGGGTGCGCGAGCGCTTCGACGTGGTCGGCTTCGACCCGCGCGGGGTGGCCCGCAGCGAGCCGATCTCCTGCCTGGACCCCGCCGGGATGGACGCCTACCTCGGGGCGGACCTGGAGAGCGAGGACGGCGACGGCGACCCGCTGGAGGTCACCGAGGAGGGGCTGGAGGAGCTGGAGGAGTCGGCCCGGGGCTTCGTGGAGGGGTGCAGGGAGCGGGCCGGGGAGCTGATGATGCACCTGGGCACCGAGAACGTCGCCCGCGACATGGACGTGCTGCGCGCGGTCCTGGGCGACGACCGGCTCACCTACCTGGGCAAGTCCTACGGGACCCTGATCGGGGCCCGCTACGCCGACCTGTTCCCCGACCGGGCGGGGGCCATGGTCCTGGACGGCGTCCTGGCCGCGGACCTGGACGCGCTGGAGACCGGCGTGCAGCAGGCCGGCGGCTTCGAGACGGCGCTGCGCGCGTTCGTGGAGGACTGCCAGGCGCGCGAGGAGTGCCCGGTGGGCACCGCCGAGGACGGGGTGGACGCCGGCGTGGAGCGGATCGCCGACCTGCTGGACCGGGCCGGGCGGGAGCCGCTGGAGAACACCACCGGCGACGGCCGCGAGGTGGGGCGCACCCGGGTGGAGCTGGGGATCAGCGGCGCACTCTACAGCGAAGGCTCCTGGGGCGAGGTGCGCGACGCCCTCGGCGACGCGATCGAGGACGGCGACGGCACCGCGCTGCTGCGCCTGGGCGACCGCCTCTACGGCCGGGACGAGCCGCGGACCTACACCAACTCGGTCTCCGCACTGGTGGCGGTGAACTGCTCGGACGCCCCGGCGCCGCGCGACATCGGCGCCTACCGCGATGCCGCCCGCGAGGCGGCCCAGGAGTCGCCGCTGTTCGGTGCCTCCTCCGCCTGGGCGGTGCTGACCTGCGCGTACTGGCCGCAGGAGGCCGTCTCCGAGGAGTGGGAGCCCGACGCCGAGGGCGCCGACCCGATCCTGGTGGTGGGCACCACGCGGGACTCGGCCACCCCCTTCGCCTGGGCTGAGGAGCTGGCCGAGGACCTGGACTCGGGCGTGCTGCTGACCTACGACGGGGACGGCCACACCGCCTACGGAACCGGCGACGCGTGCGTGGACGGGGCGGTGGACGCCTACCTGCTGGAGGACCGGGTCCCCGAGGAGGGGCTGACCTGCGGTGCCTGAGCCCCGGCACGGCGCCGCCCACCGGAGGGCACGGGCGGTCCGCGGAGGCGTTACACTGGGGACGGCTCCGCGCAGAGCGGGGCCGACGCCGCCTTAGCTCAGTCGGCAGAGCGATTCACTCGTAATGAATAGGTCGTCGGTTCGATTCCGACAGGCGGCTCCGGTGAGGCCCGGTCCCCGGTAGGGGGCCGGGCCTTTCTTGTGCCCATGATGGGGCCCATGTGGGTAGAGACCCCCTATGAGCCTGCTGCTGATGGTGCTGGCACTCCTGGGGGCGCTCGCGGTCCTCGGGGGCGGGGGACTGGTGCTGGACCGGCTGCTGCGCGAGGGGGAGCGCCGTGACGGGCCGCCCGCCGTCGCGGACGGCGCCCACGTCGCCGACGGCGCCGCGGGGGAGGGCGGGTACACGGTCCTGGAGGGCGCGGAGGGGCGGCGCGCGGAGGAGCGCCCCGCGGTCCCGGGGGCGACGCTGGCGCGGGTGCGCGAGCTGCTCGCCCTGGGGCGGGGCGTGGAGGCGGTGCGGGTCATGCGGGACGAGACCGGCATGGACCAGCGCACCGCCCGGGACGCGGTCGAGGACGTGCGGCGCGGGCGCCTGGGGTGAGCCCCGCCCGGGTCAGCCCTTGCGGCGCCGGCCCCGGTAGCCCATGCCCATCCGCACGCGGCGGTTGGGCGCCAGCGGCGCGGCGAACAGCAGCAGGAGCATCAGCACCAGCATGAGCACGGCCGGGGAGACCGAGGAGGCCATGTCCTGCTCGACGGCGGCCTGGTCGGTGGCCGGACCGTCCTCCCCGTCCTCGCCGGGGCCGACCGAGGGCAGCTCGGCCAGGTCGTCGTCCCCGCCGTCGGGGTCCAGGGAGGGAAGGCTGGGCGCGGAGGTGGGGAGCGACGGGCGCTCCGGGCGGGCGTCCGGCGCGTCGGGGACGTCGGGGGCCTCGGGCCGCGACGGGGAGGACCCGCCGGAGCCGCCGCTGCCTCCGGCCCCGCCGCTGCCTCCGGAGCCGCCGGTGTCAGCGTCGTCCCGGGTCTCCTTCTCCTTCTCCTCGTCCTTCTGCCGGTCCTTCTCCGAGTCGTCGCCGCCGGACGGCCCGCCGCCGGGCCCCTCGCCGCCGTCGGAGCCGTCCTGCTCGTCGTCCTCGGTGTCCGTGGGGGACAGCGAGGCCGTCGGCGGGCCGGAGGGGGACGGCGTC
>NZ_ANAD01000061.1 GCF_000341245.1 Nocardiopsis halophila DSM 44494 | reverse complement strand
CGGCGGATCGGTCGGAGTGNGGGCGATGTGGGCGGATCGGTCGGCGGATCGGTGGGCGTGGGGGTCGGCGTGGGCGTCGGGCTCGGGCTCGGCTCGGGGTCGAGCACCTCCACCTTGACCGGCAGCGACTGCGCGGTCTTGCGCTCCTCGGCGGGGACCTCCGAGCACGCCTGCTCCTCGTCCACCGAGGCGTAGGGGACCGTGGCGGTGACCATCACGCTCTCGTCGGGCGTGCCGGTGACCGTCGTGCGCACGGGGGCGGTCTCGGAGTCGGTGTCGCCCACCGTGAAGCCCGCGTCGACCGTGGGCGTGTACACGCACACCTTGGGCGCCCCGGACGTGGCCGTGAGCGTCAGCTCGACGGTCCCGCCCTGCTCCACGACCTGCCCCCCGGGGGTGAGCTCGACCGTGAGCGGGGCCGCGGCGGCCGCGGGCGGCGCGATCGCGACCAGGGTGGACCCGATGAACGCGGTGGTCAGCGGGACGCCAGCGGCGGCGCGCATACGGTCGCCTCCTCGGGGTGCTGCGGCGGTCTGCGCATGCATCCTAGGCCCTCGCGGCGTCCGGCACGAGGCCCATGCGCACCCGGGAGGCCCCGCGGACCTGCACGGGGCCTCCCGGGCCTCCCCGGCCGCACGGGACTGCGCGGGACCGCGCAGATCCGCACGGGACCCGGGTCAGTGGTCGGCGGGCGCGGGTTCGGGGGCCGGCGCCGCGGCGGCGTCGGCGGACTTGGGCGAGTCCGGGACGAACCGGTAGCCCACGTTGCGCACGGTGCCGATCAGCGACTCGTGTTCGGCGCCGAGCTTGGCGCGCAGCCGGCGCACGTGCACGTCGATGGTGCGGGTGCCGCCGAAGTAGTCGTAGCCCCAGACCTCCTGCAGCAGCTGGGCCCGGGTGAAGACCCGGCCCGGGTGCTGGGCCAGGAACTTCAGCAGCTCGAACTCCTTGAAGGTCAGGTCGAGGATGCGCCCGCGCAGCCGGGCGATGTAGGTGGCCTCGTCGATGACCAGGTCGCCGCGGCGGATCTCGTCCGGGTCGTCGGCGCCGGCGTCGGCCTGGCCCACGGCCAGCCNCGCCCCCCTGCCAGTCCGGGGTGAGCGCCGCGGCGCCGCCCTCGGTGAGCACCGCGATCAGCGGGCAGTCCAGTCCCGTGGTATCGAGGAGCCGGCAGAAGTTGCGGGCGGAGGCCAGGTCGCTGCGCGCGTCCACGAGGACGGCGTCCACGGCGCCCCCCGTGCGCTCGGCCCCCTGGGCCAGCAGCGCGCCGGGCTCGGCCGGGGCCACGCGCACCGAGTGGAGGAGAAGGCCGAGGGCGGGCAGCACGTGGTCGGACGGTTCGTTGGAGTTCGTCAGTAGCAGCAGGTGGCTCATGCGTCTCTTCCCGTCACCCCGCCGTGAAGCGGTAGATCGAAGGCGCCGTTGCCCCCGGTGGAGAATTCGATTCGTTGCCTCCGAGAAGCACAAGGATAATCAATCCATGGTGAGCGGAACCATCAGGTACTGGGCTGCGGCGAAAGAGGCCGCGGGGACGGCCGAGGAGCCGTACACGGCGACGACCCTGGCCGAGGCGCTGGAGGAGGCGCGTGCCAGGCGCTCCGGGGACGACCGGCTGTCGCGGGTCCTGGAGCGCTCGTCCTTCCTCGTGGACGAGCGGCCGGTGGGCGCGCGCCCGCACGCCGAGGTCTTCCTCACACAGGGCGGTGTGGTGGAGGTCCTTCCGCCGTTCGCGGGCGGATGATCGGATACGGGCGGACCGCAATGACGGATCGGGGCCGGCCGGGGACGGCGGCCGCGGGGACTCGGGGAAGGGGTGCGAGGCGATGGGGCCCGCCGCCGACGGGGACGTGCGCATCAGCATGCTCGGCAGGTCCGGCTGCCACCTGTGCGCGGAGGCGCTGGAGGTGATCCGCCGGGTCGCCGAGGACCTGGGCACCGGGTACGAGGTGCGCGACCTGGAGGACTGCCCGCCCGAGGAGCGCGAGGAGTACTGGGAGCGGATCCCGGTCACCTTCGTCGACGGGGCGCCGCACGATTTCTGGCGGGTCTCGGAGAAGCGCCTGCGCGCCGCGCTCACCGGCGCCTAGCAGGGGCGGTGGCGCAACCGGCCCCTACTTTGTGCGTACTTTCACAAGGGCGTAATCTGAGGGGCGAGAATCCGCCGCCGCAGGGGTCCCCGCGGCGCGTCGCGCGCGCTGGCGGGGGGCCGTCCGGGACATGACGGCACGGACCCACCACCCGACCACCGCCGATCAGGAGCGCACGCCCGTGACCCCCCGATCACCCCGCCCCAAGGACAGGGGCATCCCCGAGGCGACGGTCGCCCGGCTCCCGGTCTACCTGCGCGCCCTCCAGGGCATGGCCGAGCGGGGCACCCTCACCGTCTCCTCGGAGGACCTGGCCGCGATCGCGGGGGTCAACTCGGCCAAACTCCGCAAGGACCTGTCCCACCTGGGCTCCTACGGCACCCGCGGCGTCGGCTACGACGTCGACTACCTCGTCTACCAGATCTCCCGTGAGCTTGGTCTCACCCAGGACTGGACGGTGGCCATCGCCGGGGTGGGCAACCTCGGCCGCGCACTGGCCAACTACGGGGGCTTCGGCACCCGCGGCTTCCGCATCGCCGCCCTGTTCGACGCCGACGGGCGGGTCGTGGGCGACGAGGTCGCCGGGCTGGTGGTACGGCATATTGACACACTGGAGGACGTTGTCGGTTCCGAGGACGTCTCCATCGGAGTGATCGCCACGCCGGCCGTGTCGGCGCAGGGGGTGTGCGACCGCTTCGTGAAGGCCGGGGTCACCAGTGTGCTGAACTTCGCGCCGGTCGTCCTCAGTGTGCCTCCGGCCGTCGATGTGCGTAAGGTCGATCTGTCCATCGAACTGCAGATCCTGGCCTTCCACGAGCAGCGGAAGGCCGACGGGCAGGCGCCCCCCGAGGCGGGGTGGATCGACGCGACGGAGAAGACGTGAGAGCGACCGCCACCGCGATCGCCGCATTGGAGTGCAGATGAGTGTCCTCGCCGTTGGGCTGAGTCACCGGAGCTCGCCCGTGGCGCTGCTGGAGCGCGCCGCGCTGAGCGGTGAAGAGCGCCTCAAACTCATGTCGGAGATGGCGGCCTCCCCGGCGGTGGCCGAGGTGCTGATGGTCTCCACCTGCAACCGCACCGAGGTCTACGCCGAGGTGGACCGCTTCCACCCGGCCCTGAACGCCATCACCTCCCTGCTGTCCGAGCGCACCGGCGTGTCCCTGGCCGAGCTCACCGAGCACGCCTACGTGCACTACGAGGAACGCGCCGTCCAGCACCTGTTCTCCGTGGTCTGCGGCCTGGACTCGATGGTCGTCGGCGAAGGCCAGATCCTCGGCCAGGTGCGCAACGCGCTCAAGGACGCCCAGCACGGCGGCACCCTGGGCCGCGTCCTCAACGACCTGGGCCAGCGCGCCCTGCGGGTCGGCAAGCGCGCGCACACCGAGACCCACCTCGACCAGGCCGGCGCCGACATGGTCACGCTGGGCCTGGAGGTGGCCCTGGAGCGGCTGCGCCCCGGCTCGGCGGGGCCCGTCTCCGCCGCCCCTGCCGCCCCCGCCGCCTGCCCGGCCGGCGCCGGCGGCCCGGCCGCCGACGAGGCCGACGCCGCCCTGCCCGAGCCCCAGGCGCTGACCGGCGTGCGGGCGCTGGTGCTGGGCGCCGGATCGATGAGCGCCCTGGCCGCCAACACCGTCGCCCGCCAGGGCGCCACCTCGGTGACGGTCGCCAACCGCACCGCCGAGCGCGCCGAGCGGCTGGCCGAGTGCCTGACCGAGGCCTACGAGCCGATGGCCGGCCGCGCCGTGCCCTTCGACCGGGCCGCCTCCGCGGTCGCCGAGGCCGACCTGGTCGTCTCCTGCACCGGCGCCCAGGGCCTGGTGCTCACCGCCGAGGACGTGCGCGCCGCCCTGGAGGCGGCCCCGCACCGCACCCGGCCGGTGGTCTTCCTGGACCTGGCGCTGCCCCGCGACGTCGACGAGCGCGTCCGCGACCTGTCCGGCGCCGAGCTGGTGGACATCGAGGACCTGCGCCGCGCGGCCGCCGAGGGCGCGCCCGGCGCCGAGGCCGGCACCGGCGCCGTGCCCCTGGTGCGGCGGATCGTCGAGGAGGAGGCCGCCGAGTACGAGGCGGTGCGCCGCGCCGACCTGGTGGCCCCGACCGTGGTGGCGCTGCGCGCCAAGGCCAACGACGTCCTCGAGGGTGAGCTGGCCCGGCTCCAGGGGCGCCTGCCCGACCTGGGCGAGCGCGAGCGCGAGGAGATCACCCGGGCCATGCGCCGGGTGGTGGACAAACTGATGCACCAGCCGACGGTGCGGGTCAAGGAGCTGGCCGCCCGTCCGGGCGGCGACGCCTACGGGGACGCGCTGCGCGAGCTGTTCGGGCTCGACCCGGACGCCCCGGACGCCGTGCGCCGGCCCGAGCCCGTCTCAGGGGAGGACGCGTGAGCACCCAGGACGCCCCGCGGTCGGGCACCGCCCGGCTGGGCACCCGGCGCAGCACCATGGCCACCACCCAGTCCCGGCTGGTGGCCGACGCCGTCACCGAGCGCACCGGGGTGCCGGTGGAGCTGGAGCTGATCACCAGCTTCGGCGACGTCACCCGCGCCCACCTGACCCAGCTGGGCGGCACCGGGGTGTTCGTCAGCGCGCTGCGCGACGCCCTTCTGGAGGGCGGCGCGGACTTCGCCGTGCACTCCCTGAAGGACCTGCCCACCGCCCCCGCCGAGGGGCTGGTGCTGGCCGCGGTCACCGAGCGGGACGACCCGCGCGACGCGCTGTGCGCCCGCGACGGGCTGGCCCTGGACGACCTTCCGGCCGGGGCCCGGGTGGGCACCGGCTCGCCGCGGCGCGTCGCCCAGCTCGCCGCGCACCGCCCCGACCTGGACTACGTGCCGATCCGCGGCAACGCCGAGACCCGCCTGGGCAAGGTGGGCTCCGGGGAGGTGGACGCGGTGGTGCTGGCCTACGCCGGGCTGGTGCGGGTGGGCCGCACCGACGCGGTCACCGACGTCCTCGACCCCGAGCGGGTGCTGCCCGCCCCGGGACAGGGGGCCCTGGCCGTGGAATGCCGGGCCGACCGGGCCGCGGCCGACCTGGCCTACCTGTCGGCCGTCGACCACACCGCCACCCGGCTGGCGGTCACCGCCGAGCGGACCGTGCTGGCCGAACTGGAGGCGGGCTGCGCCGCACCGGTGGGCGCCTACGCCCGGTTCGAGGGGGGGCTGCTGCGCCTTCGGGCCGCGGTCGCCTCCACCGACGGCGTCCAGCAGGTGCGCGCCGAGCGCACCGCCGAGCTGGACGTGGACCCCGCGTCGGTCAAGGCCGCCGCCGACCTGGGGCGCGAGCTGGCCCGCTCGATGATCGCCGACGGGGCCGACCGGATCGTCGCCGACCCGGGGCAGATCGGGGGCGGCGACGCCGGACCGGGCGCCGGAGCATGAGACCACGAGGAGCGTGCGCACGATGAATCCGCCTGAGCCGCAGACCGACGCGAGCGCCGCCGCCCCCGGGCCGGTGGCCGCCGTGGGCGCGGGCCCCGGGGACGCGGGGCTGCTCACGCTGCGCGGGGCCCAGGTGCTCGCCGAGGCCGACGTGGTGTTCGGGCTGCGCGAGCCGGGGCCGGAGCTGGCCAAGCACCGCGAGGCGCTGCTCGCCCACTGCCGCGAGGACGTGGAGTTCGTCCCCGCCGAGGAGTGCGGCGGCGACGCCGACGAGGAGGCCGTGCGCCGGGCCGGGCAGGGCGCCCGGGTGGTGCGGCTCTACAGCGGCGACCCGGTGTTCGGCTGCCGCGCCGACGGGCTGGCCGAGGCCTGCCGGGCGGCCGGGGTGGAGTTCGAGCTGGTGCCCGGGCTCTCCTCGGTCACCGCGGTCCCCGCCTTCGCCGGTGTCCCGATGATGCCGCGCGGCACCGGCGAGGTGCGGGTGGTCAACGGCAAGGACGCCTCGGTGGACTGGGAGCGCGTCGCCTCCGAGCTGGCCGGGCGCTCCGACGTGTCGCTGGCCGTGATGTTCCCCGACGCCCCCGAGTCCGACCGCTCCGCCGGCCCCGGGTTCGACCGGCTGTGCAAGACCCTGGTCGCCGGCGGCCACCCCGGCTCCACCCCGGTGGCGGTCACCCGGATGGGCGGCACCACCGAGCAGACCACCGTGGTCTCCACCCTGTCCCGGCTGGTCGCCGACCTGAAGTCGTTCGACGCCAAGGGCCACCACGCCACCGCTCCGGCGCTGTTCATGATGGGGCCCGGCGTGGCCCGCCAGCCCGAGCTGTCCTGGTACGAGACCCGCCCGCTGTTCGGCTGGCGGGTGCTGGTGCCGCGCACCAAGGAGCAGGCGGCGAGCCTGTCGGAGCAGCTGCGCGGCTACGGCGCGGTGCCCGAGGAGGTGCCCACCATCTCGGTGGAGCCCCCGCGCACCCCGCAGCAGATGGAGCGGGCCGTGCGCGGCCTGGTCACCGGCCGCTACCAGTGGGTCGCCTTCACCTCGGTCAACGCGGTGCGCGCGGTGCGCGAGAAGTTCGAGGAGTACGGGCTGGACGCGCGGGCGTTCGCCGGGGTCAAGGTGGCCGCCGTGGGCGAGCAGACCGCCGCCCGGCTGCGTGAGTTCGGCATCCAGCCCGACCTGGCCCCGCCGCCGGACCGCCAGTCCGGCGCCGGCCTGGTGGAGGTCTGGCCGCCCTACGACGCCGAGCTGGACCCGATCGAGCGGGTGCTGCTGCCGCGCGCCGACATCGCCACCGAGACCCTCTCGGCCGGCCTGGCCGACCTGGGCTGGGAGGTGGACGACGTGACCGCCTACCGCACCGTGCGGGCCGCCCCGCCGCCCGCCCCGGTGCGCGAGGCGATCAAGGGCGGCGCGTTCGACGCGGTGCTGTTCACCTCCTCCTCCACGGTGCGCAACCTGGTGGGCATCGCCGGCAAGCCGCACAACACCACGGTGATCGCGGTGATCGGCCCGGAGACCGCCAAGACCGCCGAGGAGTACGGCCTGCGCGTGGACGTTGTGGCGCCGACCACGTCGGTTTCGGCCCTGGCGGCCGCGCTTTCGGAGTACGGTTCCAGGCAGCGGACCGAGGCGCGGGAGGCCGGCAAGCCGGCGCTCAAACCGAGCCAGAAGCGGCGCGGCCGCCGCCGCAAGACCCTGTGATCCGTGTGACCGGTCCGCACCGCCGCAGCACCGCCCGCCGAGGGGGACCACGCCGATGAACGCCCGCTTTCCCGCCGCCCGACCGCGCCGGCTGCGCCGCACCCCGGCGCTGCGCCGGCTGGTGGCCCAGACCCGGCCGCGCCCGGAGGAGCTCATCCTTCCGGTGTTCGTCAAGGAGGGCATCGACGAGCCCAACCCGGTCGTGTCGATGCCCGGGGTGGTCCAGCACACCCGGGACAGCGTGCGCAAGGCCGCCCAGGAGGCCGCGGAGGCCGGCGTGGGCGGGCTGATGGTGTTCGGCATCCCGCAGTACAAGGACGAGCGCGGCTCGGCCGCCGACGACCCCGGCGGCGTGGTCCAGCGCACCCTGCGCGACCTGGACTCCGACGTGGGCGACGCCCTGGTGGTGATGGCCGACCTGTGCCTGGACGAGTACACCGCGCACGGGCACTGCGGGCTGCTCACCCCCACCGGCGAGGTGGACAACGACGCCACCCTGGAGCGCTACGCCTCCATCGCGGTCGCCCAGGCCGCGGCCGGGGTGCAGGTGGTGGCCCCCAGCGGGATGATGGACGGCCAGGTGGCGGCGATCCGCGCGGCCCTGGACGGCGCCGGCTACACCCAGGTGCCGATCCTGGCCTACGCGGCCAAGTACTCCTCGGCGTTCTACGGCCCCTTCCGCGACGCGGCCGAGGGGGCGCCGCGGTTCGGCGACCGCTCCGGCTACCAGCAGGACCCGGCCAACGCCGACGAGGCCCTGCGCGAGGTGGCGCTGGACGTGGCCGAGGGCGCCGACATGGTGATGGTCAAACCGGGCCTGGCCTACCTGGACATCATCGCGAAGGTGGCCCGGGAGTGTCTGGTGCCCGTCTCGGCCTACCAGGTCTCCGGCGAGTACGCCATGGTGGAGGCCGCGGCCGAGAAGGGGTGGCTGGACCGCGACCGCGCGGTGCTGGAGACGCTGACCGGCCTCCGCAGGGCGGGGGCCGCGCAGATCCTCACCTACTGGGCGACGGAGGCCGCGCGAATGCTGAGGTGACCCGGGGCCGGGACGGGACCGGGACGGGGCACCAGGCGAGCACCCCGCTCCGGCAGGAGACGACGAGCGGGGAGGCCGAGCGATGGCGGACGTACTCAACCGGCGGCGGCGCAGGCACGGCCGGCGCGGCGGACCGGACGGCGGGATGCGGGAGGCGGCCCTGGCCTACGCGGCGATGGGCTGGCCGGTGTGCCGCGGGGCGGCGCCGTCGACGATGGGCGGGCGTGCCTGCGGCTGCGACCGCCTGGGCTGCCCCGACCCGGCGGCCCACCCCGTCTCGGCCGCCTGGGCGGTGGAGGCCACCACCGACGCGGCCGTCGTGGACCGCTGGTGGACGGCCCAGCCCGAGTCCAACGTCATCCTGCCGACCGGGCGGGTCTTCGACGTGTTCGACGTCCCGGCGCAGGCGGGGGTCATGGCCATGGCCCGGATGGACCGCGCCGGGGCGGCCCCCGGGCCGGTCGCGGCGGTGGACGCCCGCCGGTACCTGTTCTTCGTGGCCACCCGCTCGCCCTCGGACGAGGACGAGTGGTGGTCGTGCCATCTGGACTGCGTGCCCGAGACCCTGGAGGACACGCCCGGCCTGCGCTGGCACTGCCGCAACAGCTATGTGCCGGCGGCGCCCTCCCTCATGCCGGGGGGCGGCCGCACCGCCTGGATCCGCAGCCCGCAGGAGGGGCCCGGCCTGCCCGACCCGATCGCCGTCCTGGACGTCTTGGCGGACGCCTGCGAGGAGTTCGTCTAGGGCCTGATCCAAGGAACACCCCCTAGGGTCCCGGACCGGGCGCCCGCCGTCGGGGCGCCGCCCGCGTCCCCGCCCGCTCCTCAGGCCTCGACCCGCTCCTCGGCGACGAGGATGCCGTCGGCGTCGGCGTAGAGCCAGGCCTCCGGGGCGAAGACGGTGTTGCCGAAGGCGACCGGCACGTCCAGGCGCCCGGCCCCCGTCTTGGCCGACTTGCGCGGGTTGGAGCCCAGCGCCTTGACGCCCAGGTCCAGCCCGGCCAGCTCGGCTGTGTCGCGCACCGCGCCGAAGATCACCACGCCCGCCCAGCCGTTGTCGGCCGCCGCGCGGGCGATCATGTCCCCCATCAGGGCGGTGCGCAGCGACCCGCCGCCGTCCACCACCAGCACCCAGCCCTCGCCGGGCTGGTTGAGCTGCTCCTTGACCAGGGCGTTGTCCTCGTGGCACGCGATCGTGGCGATGGGCCCGTGGAAGGCCGTGCGGCCGCCGTAGGACCGGAACTGGGTCTCGCAGCTCTGCAGGGCGTCCCCGTGCGCGTCGATCAGGTCGGCGGTGGCGTACACCTCGGTCATGGTCCCCTCGCTCCCTCGGGTGGATCGGCCGTGCCAGCAGCTCGGTGGCACCGGGAATCGGACGCCGCCGCACGATCGGACGGCGTCGGGAGAAAGGTATCCGTGCCGCGCCCGCGCCGCTCGGGCGGGGCGCGCCCGTGCGGCCCGCGGGCCGGTCCCCGGGCCGGTCCCCGGGCCGGTCCGCGGGACCGGTGCACCGGTGCCACACTGGGGCTGTGGCTACACATGAGACATCCGCTGAGCTGTTCCGACGCGCCTGCGCCGTGGTCCCCGGCGCGGTGAACTCGCCCGTGCGCGCCTTCGGCGCCGTGGGCGGCACCCCGCCCTTCATGGCCTCGGGGCGGGGCCCCTACCTGACCGACGTCGACGGCAACACCTACGTCGACCTCATCTGCTCGTGGGGGCCGCTGCTCCTCGGGCACACCCACCCCGCCGTGGTCGAGGCGCTGAACGAGGCCACCGCCAAGGGCACCTCCTTCGGCGCCCCGAGCGAGGGCGAGGTGGAGCTGGCCGAGGAGATCGCCGCCCGGGCGCCCGTGGAGCGGGTGCGCCTGGTCAACTCCGGCACCGAGGCCACCATGTCGGCGATCCGCCTGGCGCGCGGGGCCACCGGCCGCAGCAAGGTGGTCAAGTTCGCGGGCAACTACCACGGGCACGTCGACGCGCTGCTCGCCTCGGCCGGGTCGGGGGTGGCCACCTTCGCCCTGCCCGACTCGCCGGGGGTGACCGGCGCCAGTGCCGCCGACACCATCGTGCTGCCCTACAACGACCCCGAGGCCGTGGAGCGGGTCTTCGCCGAGTCGGGCGGGGACATCGCCTGCGTGATCGCCGAGGCCTGCCCGGCCAACATGGGCGTGGTGCCCCCGCGCGACGGCTTCAACGCGCGCCTGCGCGAGATCACCGAGCGGCACGGCGCCCTGCTGGTGCTGGACGAGGTGCTCACCGGGTTCCGGGTGTCGGCCTCGGGCTGGTACGGGCTCGAAGGGGTCCGCCCTGACCTGGTGACCTTCGGCAAGGTCATGGGCGGCGGCCTGCCGGCCGCGGCCTTCGGCGGGCGCGCCGACCTGATGGAGCAGCTGGCCCCCTCCGGCCCCGTCTACCAGGCGGGCACCCTGTCCGGGAACCCGCTGGCCACCGCGGCCGGCCTGGCCACCCTGCGCAACGCCACCGACGAGGTCTATGCGCACATCGACCGGGTGAGCGCGCAGGTCGCCGACGCCGCCGACCGGGCGCTGACCGAGGCCGGGGTTCCGCACCGGGTGCAGCGCGGCGGCAACCTGTTCACCGTCTTCTTCACCGACGCCGAGGTCACCGACTTCGATGCGGCCCGCGCCCAGGACCTGGGCGCCTTCGCGGCGTTCTTCCACGCCATGCTGGAGCAGGGCGTGCACCTGCCCCCGGCGGCGTTCGAGGCCTGGTTCTTCTCCGCCGCCCACGACGAGGAGGCCGTGGAGCGGGTGCTGGCGGCGCTGCCCCGGGCCGCCGAGGCCGCGGCGCGCGCCTGACCGGCGGCCGTGCGCCGGGGGCGGGGCGTCTACCCTGTTCACGGCGGCGCCCCGCCCGCCCGTCTCCTGCCGACCGAAGGGAATGCGACGCCCGATGACCGCGACCACCGTCGTCCACCTGCTCAGACACGGAGAGGTGGACAACCCCGACCGGATCCTCTACGGCCGCCTGCCGGACTTCCACCTCAGCGCGACCGGCTCCCGGATGGCCGATCTGGCGGCCGGGTGGTTCGAGGGCCGCGACGTCGCCGCGGTGTACTCCTCCCCGCTGGAGCGCGCCCAGGAGACCGCGGCGCCGCTGGCCGAGCGGACCGGGCTGGACGTGCGCCTGGACGCGCGGCTGATCGAGTCGGGCAACCGGCTGGAGGGGCGGCGGGTCAGCGCGCGGTCGCTGCGCACCGACCCCGCGGTGCTGCGCCACCTGTACAACCCCTTCCGGCCCTCCTGGGGGGAGTCCTACCGGGAGATCGCCGACCGGATGGTCGCGGTGATCAAGGCGGTGCGCAAGGAGGCCTGGGGGCGCGAGGCCGTGTGCGTCAGCCACCAGCTGCCGATCTGGACGGCCCGCCGCGCCGCCGAGCGACGGCGGTTGTGGCACCGCCCCGACCGGCGCCAGTGCAACCTGGCCAGCGTGACATCGCTGACCTTCGAGGACCAGCGGCTGGTGAGCGTGGGCTACACCGAGCCCGCCGCCGGGCTCTACGGCGAAGGGCCCCAGGTCCCCGGCGCCTGACCAGGCGCGTGTGCGTGCGGCGGAACCGGACCGGGTAGGCTGGCTGATCGGGTGCGGCACCGCCGCCGTCGCGCGGTGCGCGCCGCCGCACTCTCCCGACGGATCCGCGCGCCGTCCCTCGGCGCGGTCCCGGGTGCGTCGTGTCCCGATGTCTTCTGCGAGAAGGTGATCGCATGGGTTCCGTCATCAAGAAGCGCCGCAAGCGGATGGCCAAGAAGAAGCACCGCAAGCTGCTCAAGCGCACGCGCGTCGCGCGCCGCAACAAGAAGTAGGCGCACCGCAGTCCGTCGCCGGGGCCGCGGCCCCGGCGGAGCGGAGGACAGTGTGATCCCGATCTGTGGAGGCGTGCCTCGATGAGCCGCGTCGTGATCGTCACCGGGGCCGCCCGGTACGTGGGGGCCCGGGCCGCCGAGGCCCTGAGCGCCGACCCGGGCGTGTCCCGGGTGGTGGCCATGGACTCGGCGCCGCCGGGGCGGAGCCTGGGCGGCGCCGAGTTCGCCGCCGTGCGCCTGCACGACCAGAGCGTGGGCGAGGTGGTCCGCGAGAGCGGCGCCGACACGGTGGTGCACCTGGGCTTCGCCGAGGCCCCCTCGGGCGGCCGCCGTACCGGCGCGGCCGGCGGCGGCAACGTCCTGGGCACCCTGCAGCTGCTCGACGCCTGCCAGCGCTCGGACGCGGTCCGGCGGCTGGTGGTGCGCTCCAGCGCCGCCGTCTACGGCGAGGCGCACCCGGGCGCGCCCTGCACCGAGGACGCGGGTGCGCGGGAGGTGCCGCGCTCGGCCTACGCCCAGGACGCCGCCGAGGTCGAGCGGCACACCGCCGCGCTGTGCCGGCGCCGCCCCGACCTGTCGGTGGCGGTGCTGCGCTTCGCCAGCTTCATCGGCCCCTCGGTGGAGTCCCCGCTGACCCGGTACTTCGGGCTGCGGGTGGTGCCCACCGTGCGCGGCTACGACCCCCGCATGCAGTTCATCCACCAGGACGACGGGGTGGAGGCGGTGCGCCGGATGGCGCTCGCCGGCCCCGGCGGGGACGGCCCCGACGGGGTGTTCAACGTCGCCGCCCCCGGATCGCTGCCGCTCTCGCAGTGCCTGCGCCGCGTGGGGCGGCACCGCTTCGCCCTGCCCGAGCGCGGCCTGAAGGTGCTGCGCGGCCTCTCCCGCCGGGGGGAGCTGGACTACTCGCCCGAGCAGCTGCGGCTGCTGTGCTGCGACCGCGTGCTCGACCCCACCAAACTGGAGCGCGCCATCGGCTGGAGCCCCTCCTACTCCTCGCAGGAGGCGTTCGAGAGCTTCCTGGCCGCCGCCTGAGCGGCGCCCGGGGAGTCGTTCGGCTCCGCCGGGCGACCACCGGGCCCGCCGGTGGGAGGACAGGGCGTCTCCGCCGGAACCGCGCCGTGCGTCCTCCGGGCGCCGCCGGAGGACGTCGGCGAGTGCTCTCAACCGGGATCGACATGGCCGCCCGCGGCTACGAGCGGTCGGCCGACGACTCCGGGACCATGGCCGAGGCCGTCCCCGCCGGCGGACCGTGCGGCCACCCGCATATCCGACGGTCACTGAGACACCGCCCGGGGGTCAGGGGCGCCGCCGGGTGCGGCGCAGGGCGCCCACGGCCAGGCCCCCGGCCAGCGCGCCGGCCGCGGCGGCGGGGACGCCCACGCGCAGCGCGGCGCGGTGCCGGCGGAAGTCGTGCACCGGCCACCCGGCGGCCAGCGCCCGCCGGCGCAGCGCGTCGTCGGGGTTGACCGCGTTGGGGCGGCCCACCGCCGACAGCAGCGGAAGGTCGTTGCAGGAGTCGCTGTAGGCCGAGCAGTCCGCCAGGTCCAGCTCCTCGCGGGCGGCGAGCTCGCGCACCGCCGCGGCCTTGGCCGGGCCGTGCAGCAGGTCCCCGATCAGGCGCCCGGTATAGACCCCGTCGACCGTCTCGGCGACGGTGCCCAGCGCGCCGTCCAGGCCCAGGCGGCGGCCGATGATGTCGGCCAGCTCCACCGGGGTGGCGGTGACCAGCCACACCCGTTCCCCGGCCTCCAGGTGGCGGCGGACCAGCCGCAGGGCGCCCTCCCAGACGCGGCCGGACATCGACTCGTCGTAGATCTCCTCGCACAGCTCCACGAGGTCGTCCACGCGGTGGCCGGCGACGAAGGCCAGCGCGGCCTCGCGCGCGGCGTTGATGTGGTCGGGGCGCTCGCTGCCGCCGACCCGGAAGACCGTCTGCCCCCAGGCGAACCGGAGCAGGTCGCGTGTGGTGAACAGGTCGCGGGCGGCCAGGCCGCGCGCGAAGTGGTAGATGGACGCGCCGCGCATGACGGTGTTGTCCACGTCGAAGAAGGCCGCGCGGCGCCGCCCTGTGTCCCGGCCTCTCATGGCGTCGACCCTATGGCCCCGCGGCCGGAGGCCGGGGCGTGCGGGCGCCGGCCGCGCCCGGCGTGACGCAACTCACAATGGGTACCGGATCGGGGATGTGCGGCGCCCCGGACTGGGCCTTCGGGACCCGTCCCCACCTGGCGGGGAACGGTCCGATTCCCGTTCGGTCCCGATCGTGCAGCATCATTGGCGGGATGGTCGAGGTAGGACTGGCATTCGTCTGCGCACTGGTGGCCTGGAGTGTCACCGCGGCGCTCATCGCGCGCGCCCAGCGCGAGGGCGGGACCTACGCGAAGGTGCTCGCGGGGTCGGCCCTGGCCCTGGCGGTGGCGCTGAGCGCCGCGTTCCCCGGTGCGCTGCTCGGGTTCTCCGGGCTCACGTTCCGCATCTGGCAGATCGGCGCCGGGCTGTTCGGCCCCCTGCTGGCCGCCTGGGGGGCCCTCGAGTACGCGGTGGCCTCCGCGCGCGCCCGGTTCGCCGCCCGCCTGGCGGTCACCACCCTGGCGGTGGTCCCGGGGGTGGTGCTCGCGCTGGACCCGGTGCGGTCCGGCTTCGGCTCCGGCTACCCCCCGCAGGGGGAGCACTACGACCTGATCCCCGGCGTCGCCCTGGGGGCGGTGCACGCCTTCGCGGCCCTCGCGCTCGCCGGGGGCGCCGTGGCCGCCCTGCGCGGGCGCGCCGCCGGCCACCGGCTCCCGGTGGTGGGGATGGCCGCGCTGGCCGTGGGGCTGGAGGTCGCCGTGGCCCGGCTGGGCCTGGGGGTCTTCGGCCAGGTGCTGATGCTCGGCGCGCTGGCGGCGCTGTGGGCGGCGTTCATGCGGGCGCAGAAGGAGCCCGAGGAGCCGCAGGGGCGCCGCAGGGGCGGACGCCGCCGCGGCGGGGGCCGCGGACGGCGCGAGGACGAGGGGGGCCCAGACGACCACGGGGCCCTGGAGGACGACGGGGAGGACGAGGCCGTGTTCGGACGGCGCCGCAAGGCCGAACCGCAGGACGACTACGACTACGACGACGGTTACGACGACGGCTACGACCGCGGCTACGGCGAGGGGCCCGAGCACGGCCGCGCCGGCGGGCGCCCGTCCCGGCTGCGCGGCGTCATCACCATTTACACCCTGGCCGAGGGGCGCGCCGACGACTTCGACGACCTCGCCGAGGCGGTGGTGGAGGAGGTGGCCCGCCGCGAGCCCGACACCCTGCTCTTCGCCTGCCACACCGTGCCCAGTGCTCCGCTGCAGCGCATCGTCTACGCCATCTACCGCGACGAGCTGGCGCAGGAGGAGCACGAGCAGCAGCCGCACGTGCGCGAGTTCGCCCGCCGCTCGGGCCACAGCGTCACCGCGACCAACGTCATCGAGCTCTCCCTGGCGGGGGCCTCGGCCTCGGACCACCTGGCCGGGATGCTGATGCCGAGGTGAGGCCGCCGACGCGGGAACGCCGGGCGTGAAGTACCCTTCCTTGCGGTATACGGCCCGCGTTCAGGCGGGCCCGCCGCCGGCCGGGCCGCCCCGGCCCGCGGCGACGCCGACACCTACGGAGCGTGCTGGAAGCCCCCGATGCGCAAATTCCTCGTCTTCCTCGTATTCCTGCTGATCCTGCTCGCGGTCGCCGACCGCGGCCTGCACTCGGCCGCGCAGAGCGAGATCGCCAAGCGGGTCGGCGCCCAGTACGAGATGTCCTCCGAGCCCGAGGTGGCCATCGGCGGCTTCCCGTTCCTGACCCAGGCGGTCGGCGGGACCTACTCCGAGATCTCCATCGTCACCGGCGCGATGGTCGTCAACGACGTGCAGCTGGAGCGGGTCGACATGACCGCCCGCGACGTGCACGCCCCGCTGTCGGCCCTGATGAGCGAGCCCAGCGCGGTCGCCGAGAGCGCCGACGCCCGGGTCATGCTCCCCTACAGCGAGCTGCAGCAGCGGCTGCCCGAGGGCATCGTCATCGAGACCGAGGACGGCGAGCCGCGGATGGCCGGCGACCTGTCCATGGGCGGGTTCAGCACCCCGGTCTCGGCGGGGCTGGACATCTCCGCCGAGGGCGAGACCGTGACCCTGAGCCCGCGCGACGTCCAGATCGGCGAGGCCGGTCTGGACCTGGGCGACCAGGTCGCCCAGCGGCTCACCGCCACCGTCACGATTCCGCGCCTGCCCTTCGGGCTGCAGATCAAGGGCATCGAGGCGCTGCCCAACGGCGTCGAGGTCACCGCCGAGGCCACCGACGTGCAGCTGGTCGGCGGCGGGGCCCAGGGCTGACCGTGGACGCCGACGCGCCGGTGCTGGGCGCGGACGAGCTGGGCGCGGCCCTGGGGGAGCGGGCCACGCTGGTGCAGTTCTCCTCGGCCTTCTGCCGGCCCTGCGCGGCGACCCGGCGCATCCTGGCCGAGGTGGCCGCGATGGTGCCCGGGGTCGCGGCCGTGGACGTGGACGCCGAGTCGCACCTGGGGCTGGTGCGCCGGCTGGAGATCGCCTCCACGCCCACCGTGCTGGTGCTCGACGCCGATGGGCGGATCCGCCGCCGCGCCGCCGGGATGCCCCGCAAGGCCGACGCCATCGCCGCACTGGGCGCGGTCCTGCTGGACGGAGGCCCTTCCTGAGAAGGCGCGCGGGCGCACCGGGGCGGAGACTGTGACACCGGCCACGCGTGACAACGCGGTGGGCCGCCCCGTACGATCAGTGGCGTGGAATCCTTGGCAGGCGCGTTTTTGACGAAGCGGCGGGCGGTCGACTACTGCCACGTCGCCGCCGCGCTCTGTCTGCCTTCCCTGTAGAGCGGTCCACGGCCGCGCCCCCGACCCGCAGACGGGTCCGTCCGGGCGCCCGGTACCGCCGACGCCGCGCGTACGTCCCGCCTCGCCCTCCGGCGCCGCTCACGCGACAGGGAGCATCACCCATGCGGCTCCACGGCAGGGACGGACGGCGCCGAGCGCAGCCGTCCCCCGCAGAACCCGCGACCCCGACCGCCGACCGGCCCCGGCCGGCCGGGGCGCCGTGCGCGCACCCCTCTCACCGCCGCTGCACGATTCCGACCTATGGAGGTTCCCCATGAGCCGCTCCGACGTCCTGGTGGACGCCGACTGGGTGGAGGCTCACCTGGACGACCCGAAGGTGGTCCTCGTCGAGGTCGACGAGGACACCTCGGCCTACGACAAGGGCCACATCCGCAACGCGATCAAGATCGACTGGAAGCAGGACCTCCAGGACCCGGTCCGCCGGGACTTCGTCGACAAGACCGGCTTCGAGCGGCTGCTGAGCGAGCGCGGCATCGCCGAGGACGACACCGTGGTGCTGTACGGCGGGAACAACAACTGGTTCGCGGCCTACGCCTACTGGTACTTCCGCCTCTACGGGCACCGGAGCGTCAAGCTGCTCGACGGCGGCCGCAAGAAGTGGGAGCTGGAGTCCCGTGAGCTGGTCGAGGAGGTGCCCGAGCGTCCGAAGACCTCCTACACCGCCCAGGAGCAGGACGCCTCCATCCGGGCCTTCCGCGACGAGGTCGTCGAGGCCATCGGCACCAAGGCGCTGGTGGACGTGCGCTCGCCCGACGAGTTCACCGGCAAGCTGCTGGCCCCCGCGCACCTGCCGCAGGAGACCTCGCAGCGCCCGGGGCACATCCCCACCGCCCGCAACATCCCGTGGGCCAAGACCGCCAACGAGGACGGCACCTTCAAGTCCGACGAGGAGCTGCGCGAGCTGTACACGGAGGCCGGGGTGGACCTGGACTCCGACATCATCGCCTACTGCAGGATCGGCGAGCGCTCCTCGCACACCTGGTTCGCCCTGCACGAGCTGCTGGGCCTGGACAACGTGAAGAACTACGACGGCTCCTGGACCGAGTACGGCTCCCTGGTGGGCGTCCCGGTGGAGCTGGGGGAGGCCAAGTGAGCGCGGACGGATGCGGCGCCCCGGTCGGCGGGGTCGCCATCGCCGACGGCGAGGCGCAGGACCAGGCGGTCATCGAAGGGGTGGTCACGCGCGGGGGAGCGCCGCTCAGCGGCGCCTACGCGCGCCTCCTCAGCGGTGACGGCGACTTCGTGGGCGAGGTGGCCACCGGCGAGGAGGGCACCTTCCGCTTCTTCGCGGCCGACGGCGACTGGAAGGTGAAGGTCCTGGCCTCCCAGGGCTTCTCCGCCGAGTACGCGGTCGAGGCCCGGGTGGGCCGGCGCGTGGAGCTGCGCGTCGAGGCCTGAGCAGGGACCGGCCTGAGCAGGGACGGGCCTGAGCGGCCCGGCGAGAGGGCGGGCACGCGCGGACGCCGGTCCCCTCGCCGGAGCGCCCGGAGGCGGGGCACCGAACGGTGCCCCGCCTCCGGCGTGTGCGCGGGGGCGCCGAACGGGGCGCCCGGCCGACCCGGGCCGGATCGAGTATGCCGACCGAGAAGTGAGGGCACCTGTCCGCGGGTTCCCGCAGCGCTCAGACGGCCCGCTGCGGCGCGGTGCCGATGAGTTCCGGCCGGACCACGGCCCTCCCGGTCGCCTGCGGCTGCGCCGACAGCGACAGCGGCGCCGCCGAGAAAGGCACGCGAACGTCCCGCGCCTCGCAGCGCTTTCGCAACCCCTCGCCACGGCCCTGCCGCTCCGGCAGGTGCCGTCGGCGGCGGGAACGCTGTCAGGACTCGTGAACAGAGCCAGCCGGATCATAGGACGGTATGCAGAGACGCTAGGGTGACGGCGATCCCATGAGCAGCATCGCCTTCATCGCCGTCCTCACCGCCGCCCTCCTCCACGCGGCGTGGAACGCCATCGCCCACGCCGTCACCGACCGCCTGATCGGCTTCGCGCTCATCGGCGCCGCCGGCACCGTCGCCGGGGCGGCTACCGCCGTCTTCGCCGGGGTCCCCCACCCCGCCTCGTGGCCCGCCCTGGGCCTGTCGGCGCTGCTGCACGTCGGCTACATGGGGTTCCTCATGCTCTCCTACCGCCTGGGCGACTTCGGGCAGGTCTACCCCCTGGCCCGGGGGACCTCCCCGTGGCTGGTGGCGGTCGGCGCGGCCGTGCTCGTCGGCGAGACCCTGACCCCGGTGCACCTGGCCGGGGTCCTGGTGGTCTCGGCCGGTCTGACCGCGCTGGTGTTCGCCGCCGGGGTGCCCGGCCGCGCGCAGCTGCCCGCGCTGGGCGCAGCCCTGCTCACCGGCGCGATGATCGCCGCCTACACCGTCGTCGACGGGGTGGGGGTGCGCGCCTCCGGCGACCCGCTCGCCTACCTGGCCTGGCTGATGGTGCTGGAGGGGCCGTGGTTCCTGCTGGCCGCCGCGGTCCTGCGCCGGGGCGCGCTGCCCGCGCAGCTGCGCCCGGTGTGGCGGGTCGGCGCCCTGGGCGGGCTGATGTCGACGGCCGCCTACGGGCTGGTGCTGTGGGCCCAGACCATGGGGAACCTGGCGGCCGTCGCCGCCCTGCGGGAGACGAGCATCATCTTCGGCGCGGTGATCGCCGCCGTGGTCTTCCGGGAGGGCCTGGGCCGGGTGAAGGCGGTCTCGGCCGCGGTCGTCGCCGTCGGCATCGCGCTGCTCAACCTCTGAGCCCGCCGGCGCCCCGCCGCGGGACCCCCGGTCCGTCCCCGCTTTGTCCCCGGTTCGTCTCCGGTTGTGGAGGTACGGGCCCCAGGTCCCGCCTTCCCGGGGCCTCAGGCGGTATTTCCGCCAAGGTCGTGACAACTCGTCCCGGTCCTGACAGCATTTCCCCACACGCGCTGTGGTCCCCCCAGGAGGTGCGGCGGTGGTCCGAGGAGCCCCCCGGCAGCGGACGGTGCGCATCGGCTGGCGCCACGAGGCGCTCGTCCCCGATCCCGGCCCCGCGCCCCGCAGACCCGTCCCCGCCGACCGCGCCGAGCTCAGCCCCGAATGGGTGGCCGCCGAGCGCGGCTCCGAGGCCCGCACCAACCGCCCGCTGCTGGCGGCCCTGTGCGCGCTGGGCGCCCTGGCCGCACTGGCCCTGGCCCTGTGGCCGCTGCGGGTGCTGCCCGGCCTGCTGGCCTTCGCCGCGGTGCTGGCCTGCCTGACGGTGGCCGTCCCCGTGGCCGTGGCGCTGCTGCAGAGCCGCGCCGTGGTGGCCGAGCGGCTGGCCGGCGAGCGGGCACGGCTGGAGGAGCGCCGCCGCGCGGCAGAGGGCGACCTGCGCCGGAGCCAGGAGGAGCACGCGCGCCTGTACGCCGAGTGGCGGACCCGCCGCCGCGCCTTCGAGGCCCAGCCGCGCTGGTACGCGCTCAAGGTGCCCGAGGGGGTGCGCACCGTCGCGGTGGCCGGGGGCACCGGCGCCGGGTGGTCGGCGCTGCTCACCGGACTGGGCACGGCGCGGCTGTCCGACGGCGGGGACCTGGCCGTGGTCGACCTGTCCGGCCGCGCGGTGGCCGGGGACCTGGTGGCGCTGGCCCGGCGCTGCGGGGCGCGGACACGGGTGCGGGTGCTCCCCGCCGACCTGCCGCTGCTCACCCTGGGCACCGGCCTGCGCTCCGGGGAGCGGGCGCGCACCCTGGCCGCGGTGGCCGCCGCCTGCGACCCCAAGTCCGACGCCGAGCGCGACCGGCGGTTGCTGGAGGCGGTGCTGGGGGTGCTCGGCCCCCGGGCGGGGACCGACGCGGTGGTGGCCGCGCTGCGCGCGGTGGCCGCGCCCGAGGGCGACGAGGCGCGCGACGACCCGGCGCTGGCCCTGCTGGAGGAGGGGCAGCGGGCCGCCGTGCGCGCGGCCTGCGGCACCGACCGGTCCACCGCCGACCGCGCCTGGGAGCTGGAGCGCCACCTGGCGCCCTTCGAGGGGGTGGGATCGCGCGCCGGGGACGGGGAGGAGCCGCCCGCTCAGGTGAGCGTGGTGGCCACGGACCGCGCCGCCGGGGAGGTGGCGGCCCGCGCCTACGGGGCCTACGCGGTGGCGGGCCTGTGCCGTCTGCTGGAGCGCGGGGAGGGCGGCGCTGGCGCCCCCTGGAGCGGCGCGGTGGCGGTGTGCGGCGCCGACGCGGTGCCCGCCGCCGAGCTGGACCGGCTGGAGGAGGCGGCCGGGCGCGCCGGCGCCGGCCTGGTGCTGTTCTTCCCGGAGGCCGGGGACGAGGCGATGGCGCGGCTCTCCGGCCCGGGGCGGATGCCCGTGGTGATGCGCCAGCCCGGCCCCCGCCCCGCGGCGCGGCTGGCGGAATGGTTCGGCGAGGTGCCGCAGGTGCGCCTGCACCGGCTGACCGAGGTGGTCGGGGAGGCGCTGAGCGGGACCGTGGCCGACAGCTACGCCGACCACGGGCAGGACCCCGCCCGGGCGGCCACGGTGCCCACCGCGGTGCGCGCGGTCGGCCCGGCGGCGCCGGTGGCCCCGCTGGACCTGGAGCGCCACCTGCGCGCGGCCTCGGTCTGGGGGCGGGCCACGGCGCAGGCGGCCCCGGTGGACGCCGAGGACGCCCCCCGCACCGTCCGCGCCGACGTGCACGGCCTGCGCACCCTGCCCCCGACGGCGATGCTCGTCCCGGGAGAGGGCGGCGCGGTCCTGGCCGACGCCAACCCGGGGATCCTCACCCTGCCCGCCGCCACCCTCGCCACGGTCGAGGAGGGGCCGCCCGCGGTGCCCCCGGCCGAGGACGACGGGCCGCCGCCGAACCTGGGTCCGCCGCCGGAGCGGCTGGACTGGCGCTAGAGGAGCACGTCCCGGCGGCGGCCCGGCCCCCGCACGGGGCCAGCGCGCCGACTCCGGTGGAGCACGCAGAGGGCCGCGGGCAATACTCTTGGATACCGAGGCCCGCGGCCGCCGGTGCGTCCGGCGGCCCGGGCCGTGCTCCCAGCGGAAACCTAGTGGGGATCATGAGCGAACTTCCCTTGCGTGCCCAGCTCGCGTCCGTCCTGGGCAAAAGCGCGGCGTCGCTGTCCCGGGCCACCGGCCGCGGCGACGGCTCGGTCATCGGAGGGCGCGTCGCGCTCAAGGTCGAGCCCGATCTGCTCGGCAAGCTCGCCCGGGGGCGGAGGCTGACGCTGGTCAGCGCGACCAACGGCAAGACCACCACCACGCGGCTGATCGCCGCCGCGCTGCGCGAGCTCGGTCCCATCGCCACCAACGAGCAGGGCGCCAACATGCCCACCGGGCACATCACCGCCCTGGCGAAGGAGCCCGACGCGCGCAACGGCGTGCTGGAGGTCGACGAGAAGTACCTCCCCCAGGTGATCAATGCCACCAACCCGGCGGTCACCGTGCTGATGAACCTCAGCCGGGACCAGATGGACCGGGCCTCGGAGATCAACCTGCTGGCCAAGAAGTGGCGGGACGCCCTGCGCTCCAGCGAGACCCACGTGGTGGCCAATGCCGACGACCCGCTGGTCGCCTGGGCGGGCCTGGGCGCGCGGCACGCCACCTGGGTCTCGGCCGGGCAGCGCTGGAAGGAGGACTCCTGGTGCTGCCCCGAGTGCGGCGGCCACCTCAAGCGCGACCCCGACCCGCACTGGGAGTGCCCCGAGTGCGGCCTGGCCCGCCCCGACACCGGCTGGGCGGTGGACAACGACGACGACGTGGTGGTCGACCCCAACGGGGTGCGCTTCCGGATGGAGCTGAACCTGCCGGGCGATGCCAACCGCTCCAACGCGGCCATCGCCATGGCGGTCGGGGCCGCCTACGGCATCCACCCCAAGCAGTCGCTGCCCCGCCTGAGGGAGATCCGCTCGGTCGCCGGGCGCTACACCTCGGTGGTCACCCACGGCACCGAGGTGCGCCTGCTGCTGGCCAAGAACCCGGCCGGGTGGCTCGAGTCGTTCGCCGTACTGGGCCCGCCCGACGTGCCGGTGCTGCTGTCGGTCAACGCCCAGGTGCCCGACGGCAAGGACACCTCCTGGCTGTGGGACGTGGACTACACGGTGCTGCGCGAGAGGCGGGTGTTCGTGCTCGGCGAGCGCCGCACCGACCTGGCGCTCCGGCTGGAGACCGACGGGGTGCCCTTCGAGGTGGCCGACCGGGTGGACGACGTGGTCGCCCGCCTCAAGGGCGAGCGCCCCGACCTGGCCAAGGTCGACGTCATCGCCAACTACACGGCCTTCCAGCAGATCCGCGCGGCCTACGGCCGCGTCCAGTAGGCCCCCGCGACGAGGACAGGTGACCATGACCGACACGAGCAGCGCCCTGCGCATCGTCTGGATCTACCCGGACCTGCTCAGCACCTACGGGGACCAGGGCAACGTGCTGGTCCTCAAGCGCCGCGCCGAGCTGCGGGGCATCCCCACCGAGACGGTGCACGTGCTCTCCAGCGACCCGGTGCCCGAGCAGGGCGACGTGTACCTGCTCGGCGGCGGCGAGGACCGGCCGCAGATCCTGGCGGCCCAGCGGCTGCGCGCCGACGGCGGCCTGAAGCGGGCCGCGGAGGCCGGCGCCGCGGTGCTCGCGGTATGCGCGGGCTACCAGATCGTCGGCGAGAGCTTCGGCGACGACGACGACAACCCGCTGGCGGGGGTGGGCATCCTCGACGTGCGCAGCGGACGGGGGCAGACCCGCGCGGTCGGGGAGATCGTCGCCGACGTGGACCCGGCGCTGGGCGCGGGGCGGATCACCGGATTCGAGAACCACCAGGGCCGCACCGCGGTGGGCCCCTCGGCGCGGCCCCTGTCGACGACCGCGACCGGGATCGGCAACGGCGACGGCACCGAGGGCGCCGTCCAGGGGCAGGTGGTCGGCACCTACCTGCACGGCCCCGCCCTGCCGCGCAACCCCGCCCTGGCCGACATGCTGCTGAGCTGGCGGGTGGGCGGCGAGCTCGCCCCGCTGCCGCCGGCCTGGGGCGAGCGCCTGCACGAGGAGCGCCTGGCGGCCGCCCTGGGGTGAGCCGCCGCGGCGCTCCCGCGCCCGCCGTCGTGCCGCCCCCCCGCGCCGGCTCCGGGCCCCTCAGACCTCCAGCAGCAGGACCAGCCCGGCCAGCAGGGCGACGGCGGCCGGCAGGACGGTGTAGCCCAGCGCCTCCCGTCCGCGGTCGGCGCGCAGCAGCTCGCGGTGGGTGCGGGCGGACAGGGTGAGCGGGGTCTGCGGGGTGGACGCCAGGTGCACCCCGCCGTCCGCGCCGCGGACCGGCGCCCCGCGCACGAACAGGGTCTGGCCGGGCAGCACCGCCCACTCCCGGTAGGCCACCCCCGGGGTGAGGCCGCTCGGGGCGGCGGCGCTCAGCGTCGCCGTCGGCGCGGGCGGACGGGTGGGCACCTCCTCGCGCCCGGACACCGCCGCGGAGGGCACGAACCGGTCGTAGTGCGGCTCGGCCCCTTCGATGTCGGCGCCGGCCGGAACGCAGTGCAGGGTGCCGCGGCCGTCGCGGAGGCGGAACGCCGCGTCGGACTCCTCCAGCAGCAGCCGGTCGGGCTGGAGGCGGTCCCCGGCACTCGAGCGGTAGTGGTGGTGCACCGCCTCGATCCGGTACCACACGCAGGGCGTCCCGGAGTAGGGCGCCCTCAGCGGCCCGTCCGGGCCGGGCTCGGCGGTGGCGCTCACCTCCGCCGCGGGCGGCAGGTCGGTCAGCTCCCTGAGCTCCTGTGTGGTCAGGAACGGCGTGTTCTGCAGCCGGAGGCGGTGGCGTCTGGCCTTGAGCGCCCGCAGCAGCAGAAAGGCGCCCAGGCCGATCAGGGCCAGAGCGATCAGGTGCAGGGTCGCCGCGATTCCGTCCACCGTTGCCTCCGTGGGCCTGTGCAGGTCATGGCCCGTCGGCGATGGCGGGCCCGCTCCCATGCGTATACCCGCGACAGGTGACGGGGCAATGACCCGCGGTGTTCAGGTTTCGCTAAGACGCCTGGAGGGAAAAAAGTGAGGCCGTTCGCGCGCCGCGCGGTGCGTCCCCCCGCGGATTCGTTCACCGGTCCGCCCGCGGCGGCCCCCGGCCGGGACCCGGTGGGGCTCGGCGGGGCCTCAGCGGGGGGAGCGGCGGAGCCTGATGTCGGCGTTGGCGCCGGTGTCCGGGGGCACGACGACCTCCTGGCCCGCGGCGATGCCGTCCACGGTGAACTCGGCGTCCACCGGGACGTTGCGCTTGACCAGGCCCAGCGCGACGGGCCCCAGCTCGTGGTGGCGGGCGGAGGACCCGACGGCCCCGACCGCGCGCCCGTCCAGCTCGATCGCGGCGCCGCGGGCCGGCAGCCGCTCGGCGGTGCCGTCCAGGTGCAGCATCACCAGCCGGCGCGGGGGGCGCCCCAGGTTGTGCACCCGGGCGACCGTCTCCTGCCCCGGGTAGCAGCCCTTCTCCAGGTGGACGGCGGTGCCCACCCATCCGGCCTCGTGCGGGATCGTGCGCTCGTCGGTGTCCAGCCCCTGGCGCGGGCGGTGGGCGGCGATGCGGGCGGCCTCATAGGCCCACATCCCGGCGGCGCGGGCCCCGCCGCCGGTGAGGGCGCGCGCGGCCGCCGACAGCGCCGGGCGCGGCAGCAGCAGGTCGGTCTCCTCGTCGGCGCGGCGCACCGGGGCCTCGGCGAACGCCTCGGGCGCCGCCTCCCCGGCGGCGGCCAGGGCGGCGTCCCGGTCCGGGCCGGTCACGGTGAGTACGGCCCGCTCGCCGGTCAGGTCCTCGACCTCCACCCGCATCATGAAGCGCATCCGGTCCAGGAAGGCGGCCAGCTCGGCGGCCTGGCCGGGCTCGGTGTGCAGCCACACCGCCGCGCCGTCCTCCAGCACCGCCATGTGGTGCCGGATCCGGCCGTTGGCGTCCATCAGCAGCGCCTCGGAGGCCGTTCCCGGGGCCATGCCCTCCATCGCCTGGCTGGTGAGGCTGTGCAGCAGGGTGAGGCGGTCGGCCCCCGACACCCGCACCACGCCCCGGTCGGAGCGGTCGGTCCAGGCCGCCGCGCGCTCCATGGCGCGGCCTTCCTGCACGGGTTCGCCGTAGTGCGCGGCGACGTCGGCGTCGGGTGCTTCGGCGGGGACCGCCCCGGGGCGGGCCAGCAGCGGAGAGCTCATGTCCCCGAGCCTATGCGTTCGCGTCCGGACCGGCGTCCGCGCACCCGCGGCACAGCCCGTAGACGGTCAGGTGCCGGGCGTCGGCCCGGAAGCCGCTGCGCTCGGCCAGGCCGCGCACCAGCCCGTCCGCCAGCTCCAGCGGCGCGTCGGAGGCGGTGCCGCAGCCCCGGCACACCATGTGCAGGTGGTCGGCGTCCTCGGTGAGGTGGTAGGACGGCGCGCCGTGGCCCAGGTGGGTATGGGTGACCAGGCCGACCCGCTCCAGCAGGTCCAGGGTGCGGTAGACGGTCGAGGTGTTCAGCCCTTCGGCGGTCTCGCGCACGCGGTTGCCGATGGCCTCGGGGGTGGCGTGCTCCAACTCGCGCACCGCCTGGAGCACCAGCTGCCGCTGGGGCGTGACGCGGTAGCCGCGGGAGCGGAGCTCTTCCCGCCAGGTGCGGTGGGACATGTCACCGAGTCTACGGCGCCCCCGGCACCTCCGGAGCGGCGCGCGGGACGCCGGTCGAGGGGGCGGGCGAGGGGCCGGACGCGACCGGGGAGGGGCCGGAGAAAAACCCTTTGCCCCGCCGAGAACCCCGGACGTAGTGTCGGTCCCACGCAAGAAAGGAGGTGGTCCTGGAGTGGTTTCTTTGAGGACTTGCGAGGTGGCCGCCCGCTAGGGCGAGTCGTTCCACGACGGATCGCCCCGGCGAATCCACAGCGGACACCGAGGCCCCCGGGAGGCCGGACTTTGTCCAGCCGGCCCCGCCGCCCCAGGCGGAGGAACCCCGGGGGCCTTCTCATGCCTCCTGAGCGCCGCCGTCGGCGCTCTGCGCGGTCTTCCCGTCCTTCCCGTCCGCACCCGTCCGCCGGAGCTGGGCCGACATGTACGAGCGCAGCTCGTGCCCCTGCGCGGCCATGTCCCAGGCGTAGCCCAGGATCTCCCGGTCCTCGCCGAACAGCCCGTACAGGCGGTGCCCCGCGGTGACCTCCAGGCCGGTCTCGGTGCGCAGCACGGCGTCGGTGGACATCTCCACCCGGTTGGCGAACACGTTGCCCAGGTAGACCTCGTTGAAGCCCTCCGGGTGCGCGATCAGCGCCTCGACGTGGACGGGCGGCACGTCCTCCCCCGCGCCCTCGGGGCGCTCGGTGCCCGGCGGGCGCGCCCGCCAGTAGCCGCTCTCGGAGGTGACGTACTCGCCGAGCGTGCCGTCCGGGTTCATCCGCCAGGCCTGGGCGCTGTAGGCCAGGAAGGGGCCGCCTTCGTAGGAGAACTCGACCCGCTGGCCGAACTGGAACTCCTCGGTGCCCTCGTAGCCCGCGACGCCCACGCCCTCCCAGCGGCCGATCAGGAAGGACAGCTTTTCGAGATCGGGGTGTAGATCCGGCTGCATAATGTCCGAGAGTAGCGGCGGCGGAGGCGTGCCCCGGTCATGCCGGACCCGGGCGCGCCGCCGCGGGGCCCGCTATGGCCCGCCCCACAGCGGCCTCCGGGCCTCCGGATGCGCCCGGAGCTGGTAAAGAAGAGGGGCACGGCAGCTGGATACGAGCGGAGGACGGGGACCTGACGATGGTGGTGATCGGTGCGGTCCTCATCGCCGCCGCGGCGGTTCTGGCCGTTCTCGCGGCGCGCGCCCTGCGCCGGTACGCGGAGCAGCGGGGCCTGGAGCGGGTCCGCCCGCGCGCGCTGGCGGCGATGCGGGGCGAGGACGTGACCGTCACCGGGGCGGCGGTGGCCGGCCCCGGCGGGCGGGACGAGTCGCCCCTGGCGCGGCTGGCCTGCGTCTGGCACGGGCACGAGGTGCTGCGGCACTACTGGTCGGTGGAGGCCGACGCGCGGACCGGGGAGCGCGAGCGCCGCGCCGACCCCATCGCCGACTACACCAGCGAGGAGCCGTTCGCCCTGGTCGCCCCGGGCGAGGAGGGGACCTCGGGGCCGGTCCTGGTGGATCCGGCCGACGCCGCCGTCGAGGGCGTGGAGCTCGCCCTGCAGCGCGTGGTCGGGCGCCCCGAGAAGGGCGTGAAGGCGCCCGCCGACGACCTGCTGCCCCGGGTCAAGGGGCGCATCTCCGGGCTCTTCCGCGGCGAGACCATCGAGTTCGAGTACCGGGAGTGGCTGCTGGCCCCCGGCGCCCCGGTGGCGGTGAGCGGCCGGGTGGAGCTGCGCGAGGGGCGGCCGGTGATCGCCGCGCCGCCGGACGGCCGGGTGCGCATCGTGCGGCTGGGCTCGGCCGACGGCGCCCCCGAGGCGGCGCGGAGCCGCCGCCAGGCCCTGCTCCTCGGCGGCGGGACCCTGGCCTCGGCCTGTGCGGGCCTGCTGATGGTCCTCGGCGTGGTCTGAGGGCGCGGATCGGAGGGCGGCCCGCACCCAGGTGCGGGCCCTGGGCCCCGCGCTCCGCTCCGACCGCTCCTACCGCTCGGAGCGCGCTGCCGGATCGGCCCGGTCGTCCTCCTCGGGGACGAGGAAGGTCCAGGCGCCCGGGAGGACGCGCCAGGTGCGGGCCGTGACCCCCTCGGCGACCTCCCCGTCGGCGCTCGCCGAGCAGGGTTCCCCCAGGGCGGTGACCGAGACGGTGCGGGCGGGCCGGTGGTGCACCTCGGCCTCGGTCGGGTGGGTCCCCCGGCGGAGCCGCAGGGCGTGGAGCGCCCGTCCGGCCAGGCCCCGGGAGCGGGAGACCACGAGGTCCATCACGCCGCTGTCGGGCGCGGCGCCGGGAAAGACGCGCCCCGCGCCCCCGCCGATGAAGCGCCCGTTGGCCAGGCCGACCATCAGCAGCCGGTGGCCGGAGCCGTCCACCTCCGCTCCGTCGGCCACGATCCGCAGGCGGTACCCCCGGGCGGCCGCGCCGGCGATGGCGCCGCCCACCGGGAAGCTCAGCGGCCCGAGCAGCCTCTTCCAGCGCGCCGCCTCCCGGGTGGAGTCCGCACCCACGCCCAGGTGCACCGCGTTGACGGTGACCTCGCCGGTGTCGTCGACGATGAGGTCCAGGGGCCGGGGCCGCGCACGGGCGAGGGCGGCCACGGCCGCGGGCACCTCCAAGGGCAGGCCGAGCGTGCGGGCGAAGTCGTTGCCGGTGCCCATGGGCACGAGCCCGACCGTGCGGGAGGCGAGTTCGCCGCGCCGGTACAGGGCGTTGGCCAGCGCGTGCAGGCTGCCGTCGCCGCCGGCGGCCACGACGGTGCCGTGCCCGCCCTCCAGGGCCTCCTCCAGCCCGCGGGGGTCCGAGCAGGAGACGACCTCGGCCCCGTCGAGCTCCTCGGCCGCCGCCGCGCGGAGCACGTCGGTCTCCGCGCTGCCCGCCGCGGTGTTGGTGATGATGAGCATGGCCGTGCTCCGTTCGCTCCGTGGGCGGGGTGCCGCCCGCCGCGGGCCCTGCCGCGGTCCCGCCGCGGCCCGGCCGACCGATGCTACTGCGCGCCGGGCGCCCGGACCCGGCGGGGCGGCGGGGACGGCGGCCGGGCCCGGGTCCGACCGCCTCGCTAGGGTGGCCCCATGACGCGGACGATGGTGATCAAGGTCACGGCGGGCGAAGAGGCCCCCGAGCGGTGCAATCAGGGCTTCACGGTGGCCGCGGCGGCGGCCGCATCAGGGGCGCGGGTGTCGCTCTGGCTGACCGGGGAGGCGGCCTGGTTCGCCGTCCCCGGCCGGGCGGAGGCCTTCGCGCTGCCGCACGCGGCCCCCTTGGCGGACCTGCTGGAGGGCGTCCTGGCCGCGGGGACGGTGACGGTCTGCACCCAGTGCGCGGCCCGGCGCGAGCTGACCGAGGACGACCTGCGGCCGGGCGTGCGCATCGCGGGCGCCCCCACCTTCGTCGAGGAGACCCTGGCCGAGGGCGCCCAGGCCCTCGTCTACTGATCTCCCGCCGGGCGGCCCCCGCACCCCTGCCGGAGACCGCGCAGCCGGGCCCGCCGCGCAGTGCGCGGCGGGCCCGTGGCGGTCCCGACGGCGGTTTCGGCGGTGCCCCTCCGGCTCCTACTTGCCCTGGTTCTTGACGGCCTCGATGGCGTCCTTGGCCGCCTCCGGGTCGAGGTACTCGCCGCCGCGCTTGCGCGGGGTGAAGTCGTCGTCGAGCTCGTAGACCAGCGGGATCCCGGTGGGGATGTTCAGCCCGGCGATGGCCTCCTCGGAGATCCCGTCCAGGTGCTTGACCAGCGCGCGCAGCGAGTTGCCGTGCGCGGCCACCAGCACCGTGCCCCCGGCCGCCAGCTCCGGGACGATCGCGTCGTACCAGTACGGCAGCATCCGGTCCACGACGTCGGCCAGGCACTCGGTGCGCGGCATCAGCTCCGGAGGGAGGTCGGCGTAGCGCGCGTCGCCGGTCTGCGCGCAGGGGTCGTCGTCGGCGATCGGCGGCGGCGGGGTGTCGTAGGAGCGGCGCCAGACCATGAACTGGTCCTCGCCGTACTCCTCGCGCGTCTGCGCCTTGTCCTTGCCCTGGAGGGCGCCGTAGTGGCGCTCGTTGAGCCGCCAGCTGCGGTGCACCGGGAGCCAGTGCAGGTCGGCGGCGTCCAGCGCGATGTTCGCGGTGCGGATCGCCCGCTTGAGGACCGAGGTGTGCACCGCCTTCGGACGGATCCCCGCCTCGGCGAGGAGCTCGCCGCCCTTGCGGGCCTCGGCCTCGCCGGCGGGGGACAGGTCGACGTCCACCCAGCCGGTGAACAGTCCTTCGGCATTCCAGACACTTTCGCCGTGTCGCAGCAGAACCAGCTTGCCCATGGCCGTCAGCCTAGCGACTCGCCGGCCCGGGGCGCTCGACCGCGCTCCCCGAAGGGTCCGCGCCGTTCGCGCCCCCGCCCTCGGCGGGCTCGGAGACCAGGTGCCGGAAGGCCTCCAGGTTGCGCAGGCTGTACCCGCCCTTGACCCGCCAGGCCCACTCCTTGCGGATGGAGGAGGCGAAGCCCAGCTCCAGCGCGGTGTTGAAGTTGTCGTCGGAGTAGGTGAGCACGCACCCCAGCAGCCGGTCGACCTCCTCGGGGGTGACCGCGGCCAGCGGCAGCCGCCCGGTGATGTAGACGTCCCCCGCCTCGTCGGCGGAGAACGCCATGCCGTAGGTGTCCTCGTTGCGCCCCAGGAGCCAGCGGTAGAAGCCGCCCTCGTTCTCGTCGGGGCGGCGGCAGAAGAACGACTTCACCAGCAGGCTGTGCGCGCCCACGTCGAGCCAGACCAGCGTCTTGAGTTTGCGCCGGCCCGGCAGTGTGACCAGGAACGCGCCCGGCCGGGGCCGCTCGCATTCCAGCTCGGCCTCGCGCACCGCCGCGTCGACGGCCTCGGCCGCCCGGCGTTGCGGGGTGTGGGTCCCCTCCATGTCCTGCATGCCCTCCATGGTGCCCGTCCGGGTGCCCGCGCCGGTCATCCGGCCCTCGCCTCGGAGGCGGCGGGGGACGCGGGCGCCGGCGCGGCGGCCGCGCGGTAGGCGCGCAGCAGGCCCTCGGCCGTCGCCGACCAGCTCAGCCCGGCGGCGTGCGCCACGCCGGCCCGGCCCATCGCCGCGCCCAGCCGCGGCCGCTCGACCAGGGTGTGCAGCGCCCGCGCGTAGTCGTCGGGGTCGTGGCCGTCGATGAGCACCCCCGAGGCGCCGTCGGCGACCGCGGTGGGCAGCCCGCCCACCCGGGAGGCCACCACCGGCGTGCCGCAGGCCTGGGACTCCACCGCGACCAGCCCGAAGGACTCCGAGTAGGAGGGGACCACGGTGGCGGTCGCCGCCCGGTAGTACTCGGCCAGCCCGGCCCGGCCGCGCGGCGGCTCCAGCCGCACCGCGTCGGCGATGCCCAGTGAGCGGGCCAGGTCGGCCAGGCGCCGCGGCTCGGCGGCGCCGCTGCCGGACAGTCCGCCGACCACCGCCACCACCAGGCGGCGGCGCAGCGCGGGCTCGCGCTCCAGCAGCCGCGCGGCGGCCCGCAGCAGCACGTCGGGGGCCTTGAGGGGCTGCACCCGCCCGACGAACAGCAGCAGCACGGTGTCCTCGGGCATGCCCAGACGGCGCAGCGCGGCGGCCCGGTCGCCGGGGGTGAACACGTCCAGGTCCACCCCGGGCGGGACCACCGCGACCCGGTGCGGGTCGGCCCCGTAGTACTCGGTGAGCTGGCCGGCCTCGTCGTCGGTGTTGGCCACCAGCAGGTCCGACCAGCGGGCGAGCTGGTCCTCGCCGCGCACCCGCAGCTCCGGCTCGGGGGCGTCGCCGGCGGCCAGCGAGCGGTTCTTGACCCGGGCCAGGGTGTGCATCGACTGCACCAGCGGCACCCCCCACCGGTGGGCCACGGCCAGCCCGGCGCGGCCGGAGAGCCAGTAGTGGCCGTGCACCGCGTCGTAGTGGCCCATGGGCTGGCCGGCCTCGGCGCGCAGCACCCCGAAGGTGAAGGGGCACAGGTAGCGGGCCAGATCGAGTTTGTCGAGGGGGCCGTAGGGGCCGGCGGCCACGTGCCGCACGGCGGCGCCGGGCGCCAGCTCGGCCACCGGGGGCAGGCCGGGCGTGGTGGCGCGGGTGAACACGTCCACCTGGGCGCCGCGCTCGGCCAAGCGCTTGGCGACCTCCACGATGTAGACGTTCATGCCCCCGGCGTCGCCGGTTCCGGGCTGGTCGAGGGGCGAGGTGTGCATGCTGAGCATGGCCACGCGCAGGCGGCCGCCGGTGTCGGCGCGGTCCGCGGCGCCCGGTCTGTCCGGCTCCACTGTCCTGTCGTCCCCCTTCTCCCAGCGGCACCGGAGGTGCCGTGCCCCGCGGGTGCGGGCCCTTCCGCACAACAGGGCGCAACCACACGCTGTTCCCATCATGGACAGGGTGCGGGGGCGGGTGTGCACCCGGGGTCGGGAGAGGAGGCCGGAGGGTGCGGCCGCCGAGGGGGTCAGTCCCCGCTCTCGGCCCCGGTCGCGGGCCGGCGGGTCCATCCTTCTGTGAGGAAGTCCACGGCTTGCGGGAACGTGGGCAGCCAGGCGTCGTAGGTGTGCGCCCCCTCGGGGAAGAGCGTCTCCACCTCCATGTCGCGCTCCTCCAGCAGTCCGGCGAAGCGCTCGGCCTCGCCGTGGATGCTGCCCTCCTGGAGCGGAGTGCGGTCCTGCTTCCCCTCGATGAGCATGAAGCGGATGTCCTGCACCTCGGGGTCGTCCAGGAGCCGGTCCGGTGCGTGCTCCTCGGGGGTGTCGCCGAAGGTCCCGCTGGGGTCGTCCACCTTGAAGTACCCGGCCCAGCTGACGGCCTGGGAGTACAGGCCGGGGTGGCGCAGCGGGAGCGCGGCGGCCCCGTAGCCGCCCATGGAGAACCCGCCGATGGCGCGCAGCGCGCGCGGGCGGCGCAGGTCGCCCTCGACCGCCTCGACGGTCTTGCGGGTCACGAACGTCTCGATCCGGTAGTCGTCGTCGACCGCGTCGCCCCACTCGGTGTCGGCGCCCCCGGTCTCCTGGCCGAACGGGGCGGCGATCACGAACTCGACGCCCGCGCGGCACATCTGCTCGTCCATGCGGGGCCCGATGCCGGCGTCCTTGAGGTCGGTGTGGGTGCCGGTGGAGCCGTGCAGCAGGTACAGCACGGGCAGGTCGGCGCTGTCCGGGCCGGGCGGGCGGCGCACCCAGATCGGGCGCCCCTCCTCCGGCGCGGCGGGGTCGGGCACCCGGACGATCTCGTCGGTGCCGGGCTCGTCGCACACGGCCACCGACCCCGGGCGCGGGTGCACGGCGGGGCCGTCCGGCACGGGCCCGTGCAGGGCGCTGCCGGCCGCGGTCCGGGCGTCCTGGGCGGGCGCCGGGCCGTGCTCGCCCTGCACGGCGGCGAGCGTGGCGGCGGTCGCCACGACGAGTGAGGAGGCCGCGAGCGCGGTCGCTCTGCGGGACAGCGAGCTGAACACACCGTGATCCTAGGGCCCAGACGGCGAACTGCGGGCAGGGCGCGGCAAGGCCCGGGCGAAATGTCGGTACATGGGATGAGGGGCCGATCGGCCGGGCCGCGCGGCGGTGCCCGGCGGCGCGTCCGGCCACGGGTTCCGGCGTGCCCGGCGGCGCAGGGGAAGGCGAGCCTGACCGGGGGGTGCCACACGGGGTAGTACTACCCGCCGTAGACTCAGCGGTATGAATCGGCTCGGCGACCTTGAACGCGCGGTGATGGAGGTACTGTGGCAGCGGAGCGCGCCCATGACGGTACGCGAGGTCGGTCGCGCTCTGGCTGAACGGGACCTGGCGCACACGACCGTGATGACGGTCCTGGACCGCTTGGCGAAGAAGGGCGTCGTGGACCGGACCCGGGAGGGCAGGGCGTGGCGCTACCGCCCGGCCGCCAGCCGGGAGAACTACGTGTCGGAGCTGATGTTCGACGCACTCGGGCAGACCGGCGACCGCGACGCGGCGCTGGCCGCCTTCGTGCGCTCGATGAGCGACGAGGAGGCCGAGGCCCTGCGCCGCGCACTCGAGGGAAACGACGAGCAGAGGACGTAGCCGTATGGTCAGTGCCGCACTCCTCTCCGCGATCGCGGTCGGCTGCTTCGCAGCCGCGGCACGACTCCGGCGGGCCCAGTGGCCCTTCCGCGGCCCCTATGTGGCCGTCATCGCCTGGCAGGCCCTGGGGCTGGCCTGGGGGGTGTCCACGATCGGGGCGCTGCTCGCCTTCGGCCTGGACCCCTACGGCCGCGGCGTCTTCGGCGGCCTGGCCGCCGTGGCCCGGGACGCCGCCGAGCACGGGCTGCACCTGGCGGTCACCGCGGCCAGCCCCTTCGGCCCGGCCCAGGTGGCGGCGATCCTGCTGGCCCTGGGGCTGACCCTGCTCCTGTTCTGCTGCCTGGTGGCCTCCTTCGTGCAGGTGGTGCGCACCCGGCGGCGCCACCGCGACCTGCTGCACCTGGTCGGCCGGGACGACCCCGGCGTGCCCGGGGCGCGCATCCTGGACCACCCTGCGGCGGCCGCCTACTGCCTGCCCGGGGTGCTGCGCTCGGAGGTGGTGATCAGCGCCGGAGCCCTGGAGGTGCTGGACTCCAGCGAGCTGGCCGCGGTCATCGCCCACGAGCACGCCCACCTGCGCCAGCGCCACGACCTGGTGCTGCTGCCCTTCTCCTCGCTCAAGCGCGCCTTCCCCCGGCTGGGGATGATGCGCGCCTACTACCGCACCGTCTCGCTGCTGATCGAGATGTGCGCCGACGACCAGGCCCGCCGCGAGCGCTCCGCCCGCGAGCTGGCCACCGCGCTGATGCGGTTCGGCGAGCGCGGCGCCTCCGCGCCGGCCGGGGCGCTGGCCGCCACCGCCGAGCACACCGACGTGCTGGCCCGGGTGCGCCGGCTGCTGCAGCCCGGCCGCGCCCTGACCCGCGCCCAGAGCGCCGCCGTTCTGGGGTCGGCCGGCCTGCTCATGGCCACCACGGTCTCCCTGTGGCACCTGCCCATGTGACGCGCCCCTCCCGCGGGCGCCGGGCACGATCGGGCCCACTGCCGCGTTTACCCTGAGACGACCAGGACGCGACCAGGACGGGCGGGGACTCCCATGGTTCTGATGGGCTATCTGTACCAGGCCATCTACATCGCCATCTTCGTGACGACGCTGTACGCCCTGATCGAGGCCGCGCGCACGCCGGCCGAGGCCTATACCGCCATGGACAAGCAGACCAAGACGCTGTGGGTGGCGATCCTGGGCGTGGGAACCGGGCTGTCGCTGCTGGCGGCGCTGGGCACGGGGGGCTTTTTGACCTTCCTATCCCTGGTCGCCGCGCTCATCTTCATCCTCGACGTGCGCCCCGCCGTCCGCGGCATCGGGCGCGGCGGCGGCAGCGGGCCCTACGGTCCCTGGTAGGAGCAGCGCCGCCGCCTCCCGGACCGCGTCGGCGTAGGCCGGGTCCAGCACGTAGAACGAGTGCCCCAGGATCTCCGGGTACAGCGCCTCCCCGGCCGGGATGTCGTAGCGCCGCGGGTCCGGGATCGGCTCGGCGTCCTCCAGTGTCCGGGCGCCCTCGGGGGCGGTGTGCACCGGGCCGCCGATCGCGTCGGTCACCCGCCACAGGTTCCGCCACCGGGCCACCCGCCCGGCCGCGTCGGCCAGCGCCGCCGGCCCGAAGTAGGCCGGGAAGTAGCGGGTGTAGAGCCGGTGCAGCGGGGAGCCGTGGGTCACCAGCGCCACCGAGGGGCGCACGTGCGGCGGGAGCTGCCAGACCGTGGCCGCGGCCAGCACCGAGCCCTGGGAGTGCCCGGAGAGCACCACCCCCCGGCCGGCCTCGGCGGTCGCGGCCACCCGCGCCACCAGCTGCGGCACCGCCCGCTCGGCGTAGGAGGGCGGGGCCAGCGGGTGGGCCACCCGGGGCCAGAACGTCCCCACGTCCCACAGCACCCCCACCGCCTGGCGGACCGGGCGGCGCCGGTAGGCGCTGAAGCCGACGCCGAACAGCGCCGCCAGCATCAGCGTGCCCAGCCAGGAGCCCGCGGTGACCAGCACCCCCGCGGCGCCGTGCAGCGCCTCCTCGGCGCCCGGCCGCCCGGCCGCGCGGGCGGCCACCAGCACGGCCAGGGCCAGGCCGGGCACGAGCACCGCCGCCAGCGCCACCGGCAGCGACTCGGTCATCCGGCCCATCGCCCGCGCTCGGGCGATCATCCGGGTCCGGTAGGCGTCGCGCCGCCGCCCGTACCAGGGCGGCGGCCGCCGACACCTCCTCGGCGGTGCGCCGGCGCAGCCGCAGCCACAGCCACAGCGCGACGCCCGCCACGACCACCGCCTCCAGGGCGAAGGCCAGCTGCAGCCAGGAGTAGGGGGCGGGGGTGGCCAGCGGGACGCATCCGGCCCGCTCGGCGCCGGGGTAGTGGCAGCCGCCCAGGAAGCCCGCGCTCTGGTAGACCACCGCCGAGGAGAACACCCCGCCCAGCAGCAGCCCGACCGCGGCCGCCGACGGCCCGGCCAGGCCGCGCATCGCGGTGTCCCGCTTGAGCGGGGTGCGCGCGTACAGCGCCGCGGCGGCCGCGAACAGCACCAGCACCAGCAGCCCCAGGGCCGCCAGGAGCCCGGTCAGCCCGTCGGCGTACCCGGGCAGCCGCCCCTGGGCGGTCCACCCCGGCCGCGGCCAGGCGGTGTAGAGCACGGTGGCGGCGAGCAGGCCCAGGGCGGTGTCGCGCAGCCGCGCGCACACCCGGTCGGCGCTGCGGTTCCACCGGTGGGCGGTGCCGGGCACCAGGGCCATCAGCGACGCGCCGGCGAGCACCGCGCCGAGCAGGCCGACGAGCCCGGCGCCGACCGGCGGAGCCCCCGCGGCGGCGTCGAAGCGCGCGGCCGGGACCGCCGCCACCAGCCCCACCGCGCCCACCGCCACCGCGATGTGCACCGACCGCAGCCGTCCCATGATCATGCTGTTGCGCCAGAAGTGCGGCCGGCTCAGCGGCGCCGCGGCCGACGGCGTCGGCGCCGTGCCCTGGGCGGCCGCCTCGTAGACGCTGGTGGTGCGCCGGGACAGCCGCCACAGCAGGNCGCCGGCCGCCAGCGACAGCCCGGGGCGGGCCAGCAGCCCGCCGGGGGCCGAGAGCGTGCCCAGCAGTGGTCGCAGCGCGGCGCAGCGCTCCCCGTAGGCCGGGCACTGCCAGCCGACCAGGTCCATGCCGACGCCGGCCGCGGCCAGCACCAGGAGCACCGTCAGGCCCAGCGCCAACAGCCGCGAGGCCGACCCGTAGGCCAGGTCGGCGGCGCGGTGCAGGCGGGAGGGCGGGGCGCCCTCCTCCGGCGGCGCCGGGCGCATCCAGTAGGCGATGTTGACCAGGATGAAGGGGAGCAGGAGCAGCCACAGCGCACGTGAGGCCCGCCCGGAGGTGAGGTTGCCCCAGGCGAAGATCTCCCGGGGCACGCCGGGCACCGTCCGCGTGTCGGGGGCGCGGCGCCAGCGGAAGAACCCGGCCAGCCGGTCGCCGCCCACCCGCACCGCGGGCTCGACGTCCAGCAGCTCCTCGGCCTGCCCGCCGCTGACCCCGTGGATCCTCAGCTCCACGACGCTCGCGTCACGGGGGTCGCATGCGTCGCATGCGTCGCATGCGTTACAGGCGGGACGGGCGCGGTCCTCGGGCATGCTCGGATTGTCCCACGCGGCCCCCGGCCGCACGGGGCGGTGTGCGGGGACGGGAGCGGCCGGCACCGGCCGCCGCGCCCGGTTCCGGTCACTGCACCAGGGCCGGCTCCGCCGTCCAGGTGTTGCAGGAGCCGGGGGACTGCCCCTCCAGGCCGCGCTCGGTCCACGCGCGGCTGTTGGCCTGCGACCCGTGGGTGCGGTCCTCCTCGGCGCCGTCCGGGCGGTCGGCGGTGGCCTCGGCGTCCTCCAGGACCGCCGCGGTGTCCCGCTCCTCCAGCGGGTAGGAGACCGCCACCGACCCCAGGAAGGCCCCGGCCAGGCAGTTGGCCTGCAGCTCGGACCGGCGCGTCCAGGCGTTCTGCGCCCTGCGGCCGGACTCCCGTCCGCGCCGCTCGTGGTAGTACTCCAGCAGGCCGGACTCGCCCTGCACGTGGTGGGCGTACTCGTGGGCGAGCAGCGAGGCGTACACCGCCCCGTTGGTCTCGCCCTGCCACTTGCGCACCACGTCCTCGGTGCCGATGTACACGCTCTGGCTCGTGCGGCAGTAGAAGGCGCCCGCCTCGGAGGGGTAGTCGCGGCAGGGGCTGCTGCCGGGCTCGGTCCAGAACACCCGGGACGGCGGGTCGTAGGGCAGCCCCGCCTGGGCGAACTGGGTCGACCACGCCTGGTCGAGGCAGTCGGCCACCGTGTCGAGGAAGCGCTCCATGGACGCCGGGTCCTCCACGTCCGGGTCGGGCACAGGACAGGGCAGCGGGGCCAGCCGCCCCGTGTCGTAGAGCGGGTTGTCCACCAGGGCCTCCCGCCCGGCGGGAACCCGGGAGTCCGCGCCGGGCGCGGCGGCCTCGTCGGGGGCGGAGGATCCGCCCCCGGGGGCGGGGGCGGAAGACCCGCCGGCCGCCGTCCACAGCAGCACGAAGAGCGCCACCGACGCCGCGGCCAGGGCCGCGAAGAGCGCGGTGCGCCGCCGGCCCTGCCCCACGTCCACGCTCCTCCTCGCAGCCGCTAGTCGACCAGGCCCTCGTCCGCGCTCCAGGTGTCGCACGCGGCGGGGTCCTTGCGGTCCATCCCGTGCTCGGTCCACAGGGCGCCGCTCTCGGCGGAGCCGTGCGTGCGGTCCTCCACGTCGTAGTCGCCCCGGCGCCCGGCGTCATCGAGGATATGCGCCCGCTCCCGTTCACCGATCGGAAGGCTGGTCTCGACCGACCCCAGGAAGGTGCCGCCCAGGCAGTTGGCCTGCAGCTCGCTGCGGCGGGTGAGCAGGTCGCGCTCCCCGCCGGAGGCCGACCCGCGCGCGGCCTGGAAGCGGGCCAGGATCCCGGACTCGCCCTGCACGTGGTGCGCGTACTCGTGGCTGAGCATGAACGTGTAGCTCTCCGGGCGGTCGCTTCCCTGGGAGGAGGCGACGATGTCCTCCACGCCCAGGTAGAGCCCCTTGTTCGCCTGGCAGTAGAAGGCCGCGGTCCCCTCGGCCGGGAAGTCGCCGCAGGGGCTCTGCCCGGAGGCGTACCAGAACACGCGGTTGGGCGGCTCGAACTCCATGTCGCCGGCGGCGAACTGCTCCTGCCACGCCTTGTCCAGGCAGTCGGTGATCTCGTGCAGGAACGCCTCCATCGACCGCTGGTCGTCCGGGTCGACCTCCGGCGCCGGGCACTCCACCTCGGCCATCTCCCCGGTCGCCCGGAGCGGGTCGCCGGCCGCGGAGACGGGCCCGGCGCCCTGCGCACCGGGGGCGGAGGCCTCCTGGGCGGCCGCCGGGCGCACCGGGTCCGCGGCGGCCGGCCGCTCCACCACCTCCGAGATGGTGAGGAACCCGGCCAGCCCCACCGCGCCCAGTCCGGTGAGCAGCACCAGGACCACCGCCGGGCCCATCGGCGGGCGCGGCGGGCGCTCGGGGAGCAGGACGCGCGGCCCCGCGCCCGTCCTGCGGCCCGCGCCCCTCCTGCGGCCCGCGCGTTCGAAGCGCGTCCCCCTGCCGGCCATGCGCCGTCTCACCTCCTGGACCGCCGACGTCCGACGACGACGTCGATTATGACGGGTTTCCGAGGGTCGGCCGGTACGGACCCCCGAGGGGGAGCCGCTAAGCTCGCTTGGCGATGTCCGAGACCGGCCTCCGCGGGCGGGGAGCCCGCCCGGCCGCGGCGGTGTGCGCCGCGGCCCTGGCCGTGCTGCCCTGGACGGTGCCGTCCGGGGCGGCACCGGCGGGAGCGGCGCCGGTACCCGGCCGGGACCGGCAGGAAGAGCGGGACACCACCGACACGCACACCGTCCCCCAGGGGGCCGAGGCCGACGCGACCACCGTCGACATCCGGCTGCGCATCGACGAGGCGGGCGTGGTGCACGCCGAGGAGACCCTCGACTTCGGGGCCGGATCCGGCCGGGAGTTCACCCGCAGCCTGCAGGCCCGCGCGCCCTACGACGCCGACCACGACCGGCTCTACCCGGTCTCCGGGGCCGGCGCCGAGGACCCCTCGGGGCGGGAGCTGGAGGTGCGCACTGAGGAGCGCGGCGACGCCGTGGACCTGGTCGTCGAGCGCGGCGACGCGCCGGCGGCCGTGCTCACCTACACCGTGCGCGGCACGCTGCAGAGCACTGCCGACGGCGTGGAGCTCGAGTGGACCCCGGTGGCCGGGTACAGCGAGGCGGTCACCGAGACCCAGGTACAGGTGGACGCGCCGCTGCCGCCGGTGGCTCTGTCCTGCACCGCCGGAGACCCGCGCAGCTCCATCTACTGCACCTCCTCGGACATGGGCGGGCACGAGGCGCTCACCGCCCGCTTCCTGCAGGCCAACATGGTGCCCGGGCAGCGGCTGTCGATCGTGGCCGCCTACCCGCCCGGCACCGCGCGGGTCGAGCCGGTGCTGGACCGGACCTGGTCGCTGACCTCGGCCTTCGCCATCACCCCGGTCACCGGCTCGGTCTTCGGGGTGCTGCTGATCGGGCTGCTGGGCGGGCTGGCGGCCCTGGTGCGCATCCGCGGCCGGGACGAGCGGGCCCTGCGCACCGAGTCCGGCGCCGCCGACAACGTCCCGCTGGCGCCCGGCCCCGGGCTGCCCGGCGGCATCCGCTTCCGCCCGCCCGACGGCGTGCACCCCGGCCAGATCGGCACGCTGCTGGACGAGCAGGTGGGCGTGGTCGACCTGGCCGCCACCGTGGTGGACCTGGCGGTGCGCGGCCACTACCTGATCGAGGAGCTGCCGCACGAGCACCCGGCCTCGGCCGACTGGCTGCTCAGCAAGCGGGTCCCGCCCGCCGACGAGGAGCTGCTGCCCTACGAGCGCATGCTCATCGACGCGATCTTCGACCGGCGGGTCGAGGTCCGCCTGTCCCGGCTGCGCCGGGACGGCTTCGGCGAGCGCCTCGGCGCCGTCCGCGACGAGCTCTACCGCGACATGGTCCGCCTGAAGTGGTTCTCCCGCCGTCCCAACGTCACCCGGAACCGCTGGGCCAGCGCCGGGATCGGGGTGACCGTGGGCGGGGTGGCGCTCACCGCGGTGCTGGCGGCCTTCACCCACGCCGCGTTCACCGGCCTGGCGGTGGTCATCGCCGGTGCCGCCATGACGCTGGGCGCCCAGTACATGCCGGCCAAGACGGCCCGGGGCAGCAGCGTGCTCGCGCACACGATGGGCTTCCGCGCCTTCCTGATGACGGCCGAGGCCGAGCACGTGCCCAAGGAGCGCCGGGTGGAGCTGTTCTCCCGCTACCTGCCCTACGCGCTCATCTTCGACAACGTGGACCGCTGGGCGAGCGTGCTGGCGGCCGCGGGGGCCGGCGAGCAGAGCGCCAACAAGCGCCTGCCGTGGTACGAAGGCCCCGAGGAGTGGCAGGTGGAGGACTTCGCGGAGGCCATCACGTCCTTCGTGCTCACCCTGTCCGGTGTCATCTCCAGCACCCACCACTTCCGGATGCTGGGCTAGGGAGCGAGCGGGAGGAGCGCGGATGCGCGCGGTGCTGCAGCGCGTCGACGGGGCGTCGGTCGAGGTCGAGGGGCGCACGGTCGGGGCGGTCCCGGGGGAGGGGCTGCTGGCCCTGGTGGGGGCGACCCACACCGACACCGGCGGGCAGGCGCGCGCGATGGCGCGCAAGATCTGGAACCTGCGCATCCTGGAGGGCGAGCGCTCGTGCTCCGACGCGGGCGCCCCGGTCCTGGTCGTCAGCCAGTTCACGCTCTACGGGGACGCCCGCAAGGGGCGGCGGCCCACCTGGCAGGCGGCCGCGCCCGGCCCGGTCGCGGAGCCGCTCGTCGACGCCGTCGTCGAGGAGCTCCGCGACCTGGGCGCGCACGTGGAGACCGGCGCGTTCGGCGCCCGGATGCGGGTGGGACTGACCAACGACGGCCCGTTCACCGTGCTCGTCGAAGTCTGACGGGCGGGCCCGTCCCGCCCGGATGCCCGGGTCAGTCCGCGTCCGGCTCGAACTTGTAGCCCAGACCGCGCACGGTGACGATGTGCCGGGGGGCGCCCGGGTCGGTCTCGATCTTCGCGCGCAGCCGTTTGACGTGCACGTCCAGTGTCTTGGTGTCGCCCACGTAGTCGGCGCCCCAGACCCGGTCGATCAGCTGCATCCGGGTCAGCACCCGGCCGGCGTTGCGCAGCAGCACCTCCAGCAGCTCGAACTCCTTGAGCGGCAGCTGCACGTTGTCGCCGCGCACCGTCACCACGTGCCGCTCCACGTCCATCCGCACCGGGCCGGCCTCCAGGGCGGCGAGCTCGACCGGCTCCTCCTCGCCCTGGCGGCGCAGCACCGCGCGGATCCGGGCCACCAGCTCCCGGGAGGAGAAGGGCTTGGTGACGTAGTCGTCCGCGCCCAGTTCCAGGCCCACGACCTTGTCGATCTCGCTGTCCTTGGCGGTCAGCATGATCACCGGCACGTTGGACTTCTGGCGCAGCGTCCGGCACACCTCGGTTCCGGGGAGCCCGGGCAGCATGAGGTCGAGCAGGACGAGGTCGGCCCCGCTGCGCTCGAACTGCTCCAGCGCCACGGTCCCGGTCTCCGCCACGGCGACCTCGAACCCCTCCTTGCGCAGCATGTACGACAGGGCATCGCTGTAGGATTCCTCGTCCTCAACGACGAGTACACGCGTCACTTTCGCTGCCTCCCAATCGCATTGGGTCGATGCGGCCCGGGGTCATCCGGCGTGTGCCGGGGCCCGCTCCGCGTCCTCGGTCCGGGGCAGGCGCAGTGTGAACGTCGACCCCGAACCCTCCTTGCTCCACACGGTGACTTCACCGCGGTGGTGGGTCATGATGTGCTTGACGATGGCCAGGCCCAGGCCGGTCCCCCCGGTGGCCCTGCTGCGGGCGGCGTCCACCCGGTAGAACCGCTCGAAGATGCGCTCGAGGTCCTGCGGGGGGATGCCGATGCCCTGGTCGGCGACGCTGATCTCCACGGCGCTCTCGGTCTCCTCGGCCGTGACCGAGATGCGGGTCTGCTTGGGGCTGTAGGCCACCGCGTTGGAGACCAGGTTGCGCAGCGCCGTGGCGAGCAGCCCCTCGTCGCCCAGCACCTCCAGCCCGCCGGCGCCGCCCGCGACCAGCTCGATCCGCTTGGCGTCGGCGGCGGTGCGCACCGTGTCCAGGGCCTCCTCGATCACGGCGTCGACCTCTACCTCGGCGGGGTCGGCCATCGGCTCGGCGCCCTGGATCCGGGACAGGGTGATCAGGTCCTGGATGACGTGGGTGAGGCGGCCGGCCTCCTGCTGCATGCGCCCGGTGAAGCGGCGCACCGCCTCCGGGTCGTCGCTGGCGTCGGAGATGGTCTCGGCCAGCAGGGAGAGCGCGCCCACCGGGGTCTTGAGCTCGTGGCTGATGTTGGCGACGAAGTCGCGGCGGACCGCCTCCACGCGCAGCCGCTCGGTCTGGTCCTCGGCCAGCACCAGCACCAGGCCGGTGCCGCCCAGCGGGGCGACGCGCACCGCGAAGGAGGTGGAGTCGGGGCCGAACTTGCGGACCGCGACCTCGATCTCGGTCTCCCGGATCACCCCGTCCCGGCGCACCTGGCGGGCTAGGACCAGCAGGTCGCCGATGACCAGCTCCTCGCCGCGGACGATGCCGTAGGCGCGCGCGGCGGAGCTGGCGCGCAGCACCCGGTCGGCCGGGTCCAGCACCACCGCCGAGGAGGGCAGCGCGGCCAGCACCTCGGCGATCCCGGGCGGGAGGTCGGAGGGTTGCGGAGGGTCGGGGGACGGGGGCGTGCGGCCCCGGCCGAGCGGGAGAGCCAGGCCGGCGCCGAGCCCGACCGCGAGCCCGAGCAGGGCCGCGATCGCGGTCACGAGTTCGCCTTGCACACTTCGATCGTAAGCGGACAGACCGCCTCTTTACCCGTGTGACCATGTGTTACAACCGAGGTTTCGTGAATATTCACCGATGCTTACGGTGACCTTCAACTAGTGGCTGGGACGATTGAGACCATGCGCGACACCTACCACGAGGAACTGGACGCCCTCGGCGGCCGCCTCATCGAGATGACGCGGCTCGCCCGCCACGCCATCGCACGGGCGACCACGGCCCTGCTCGACGCCGACCTGACCGCGGCCCAGGAGGTGATCTCCGGGGACGAGGAGCTGAACCGCCTCGACGAGGAGATCGAGGCGAGCGTCTTCGACCTGATGGCGCGACAGCAGCCCGTGGCCACCGACCTGCGGACCATCATCACCGCCCTGCACATGTCCGGCGATCTGGAGCGGATGGGCGACCACGCGGTGCACATCGCCAAGATCGCCCGGCGCCGCCACCCCGATTCGGCCATCCCCACCGAGCTGCGCTCCACCGTGCTGGAGATGGGGCACCAGGCCGAGCTCCTGGTCATCAAGGCCGGCGAGGTCGTGGAGAACCGCGACGTGGAATCGGCCCTGGAGCTGGACGGCGACGACGACAGGATGGACAAGCTGCGCCGCAAGCTGCTGCGCCGGATCCTGTCCCCGGAGTGGAAGCACGGGGTGGAGTCGACCATGGACGTCACCCTCGCCGGCCGGTTCTACGAGCGGTTCGGCGACCACGCGGTGCACGTCGCCGACAACCTGGTCTACATGGTGACCGGGGAGAAGCCCAAGGACTTCGAGCCGGAGGCCTGACGCCCCCGGACGGGGCTCCGGGAGGGGGAGCGGACGCGGGGCCGGGAGCGGCCCCGCAGAAAAGTGGCGTATATCACGTCGGAATCCGGCTTCGATCGGAGGGTGCCGCGCGTTGAACGTGTACGCAGGGCGTTCCCTCCCTTCTGGGGCGGGCGAGCGGTGCAGGGCGCGGGCGGACCGCAAGGGGGTCGACGAGGCGGTCCACAACCCGTCGCAGGGTGTGACCGAACAGGCCCGCCACCCCGTCCCCGACCGGCCGGAACCCGTGCGGGCAGGGGCGCACGGGGTCGCCGCGAGCACCGCCCGATGGCTTTGTCAAGACCTAAAATCCGTCGCTGACCTGCGTTGACGTAAACGGAATAGGTACGTTAAGTCACGGATTCGTGGTACCCTTGTGGTAGCGGAAGGGGTACTTGTCACATGGCTTTCAAGGTCGGCGACACCGTTGTCTACCCCCATCATGGGGCTGCTCGTATTGAGGCGATCGAGACGCGAACCATTAAGGGCGAGGAAAGGACTTACCTCGTTCTCCGGGTCGACAAGGGTGATCTAACGGTACGCGTGCCCGCCGAGAACGCCGAAGAGGTCGGCGTTCGCGACGTGGTGGGCCAGGACGGTCTGGACCGGGTCTTCGAGGTGCTGCGCGCCCCGCACACCGAGGAGCCCACCAACTGGTCCCGCCGGTACAAGGCGAACGTGGAGAAGCTCGCCTCCGGCGACGTGAACAAGGTCGCGGAGGTCGTCCGGGACCTGTGGCGGCGCGACAAGGAGCGCGGACTCTCGGCGGGCGAGAAGCGGATGCTCGCCAAGGCGCGGCAGATTCTGGTGAGTGAACTCGCCCTCGCGGAAAAGACCAACGAGGATAAGGCCGAGGCCCTTCTCGACGAAGTCCTCACGAGCTGATTCCGGTCACAGAGAACGACAAACGTCCATGATGAGAATGCCGAGGGTGGGCGTCGGAACCGACGTCCACCCTTTCATGTCCGGAAGAATTCTGTTCCTGGCCGGCCTGGAATGGCCGGGCGAGACGGGGGTCAGCGGCCACTCCGACGGCGACGTCGCCGCGCACGCCGCCTGCGACGCGCTGTTCTCCGCCTGCGGCCTGGGGGACCTGGGGTCGCAGTTCGGCACCGGCGACGAGCGCTGGAAAGGCGCCTCGGGCCCCGCGCTGCTCACCGAGGCGGCGGCGCGGGTGCGGGCCGCCGGGTTCGAAATCGGGAACGTGGCGGTGCAGGTGGTCGGGAACCGGCCGAAGTTCGCGCCGCGCCGCGATGAGGCGCAGAAGGTGCTCTCCGAGGCCGTGGGCGCACCGGTGACCGTCTCGGCCACCACCACCGACGGCCTGGGGCTGACCGGGCGCGGTGAGGGCATCGCGGCGGTGGCCACCGCCCTGTGCCTGCCGCCGGAGGGCTGAGGGCCCTCGCAGGCCGGGACGGCCGGCGGCGGCGCCGCGACGGGTACACGAGGGGCGCCTGGGGGAGACCCCGGGCGCCCCTCGTCGTCGTGCGCGCATCCGGTGCACGGCCCCCGGCACAGGGGGCACAGGGCCCTGGAGAAGCCCCGAACGGGGCCGTGGGCCGTCCCCGGTCAGGGGAGATCTCCCTGCGTGTCCGAGAGGGCACGATTCGGGCGGCGACGACGTCCGATTTTCGGTCCGTCTGGCGGGGTCAGTCGTCCTCGGGGGCGTCCGGCGGCGTCGGCCCGCTGCGGACCCGGCCGGCCGGGGGCTCCGCGGCGGCCCCGGGGGACTCCTTCATCGGTGCGCGGCGCGGCTTGAGCACCATCGGGCGCTTGGGCATCGGCTCGGCGCCCGGCGGCGTCCCGAACACCCGGCCGTCGGCGTCCGGCGGCGGGACGTCCGTGGGCCCTGCGGCGGCCTCGTCACTGGCGGGGTCGTCGGGGAGCGGGGTGTCGACGAAGCCCTCGTCCGCACCGCGCGCACTGCCCGCACCGTCCGTACCGCCCGCACCGTCCAGGCCGCCCTCCGGGCCGTCCGCACCGGCGACACCGTCTGCTCCGGCCACGTCTTCCAGGTCGGGCTCCGCGTCCGGGACGGCTCGGTCCCGGACGCCCCTGTCCTCGTCGTCGGGGAGCGGCTCGGGAACGGGGGCGCCGCCCTCGGGGACCGGGGGCTCTTCGGCGGCGCGCTTGATCGGGTTGCCGGCGTCGGGGTCGCGCCTGGGCAGTTCGGGGCGCAGGGAGGCGGTCGGCGAGGCGGCGGGGGCCGAGGCGCCGGGCCCGGACGCGTCGTCGGGCTCCTCCGAGTCCTGCTCCTCCCCGGGCGGCTCCGCCTCGGCGAGGCCGCCGGCCCCGGCGCGGTCCTCCCCGTCGTCCCCGTCCTCTCCGTCGTCATCGGTCCGGCCGCGCGGCTCGGATCCGCGGAGCACGCGGACCGCCGCCACCGGGTCGGTGTCCTCGTCGTTGCCGGACAGGGCGGCGGACTCGGCGGAGGGGGCCCCGGTGCCGGTGCGCGCGCCCGCGCGCGGCCAGAGCAGAGTGGGCGCCTCGGGCCCGGCGGGCCCGTCGCCGCCCGGCTTCTCGTTCGGCTCCTCGACCGGCTCGTCCGCGTCCGCCGAAGCCCCCTGGCCGGGGGCGGTCGCCTTCTCCGTCCGCTCCCCGCCGTCTTCGCCGTCCCTCTCGTCCTCCCCGTCCTCGCCGGGGCCCTGACCGGACTCCTCCGGCGCCGCGCCCTCGGAGGCCGGGCGCGCGGCGCGGCGGGCACGGCGGTCGGGCATCTCCCCGTTCAGGTGCCGCCACACCCGGATGAACAGGACGAACGCCACCAGCAGCGCCACCCAGGGCGCCACGGCGGCCACGACCACCGCGACCGCGCCGACCAGCCGCTGCTCGCTCGCCGACAGCGCCGCGGCTCCGGCCGCCGCCACGATGAGGAGCAGGATCAGCCCGTCGACCTGGAGGCGCTGCGGGCGCGCGGCCGCGCGCAGCAGGAAGCTGGCCCAGAATGCCAGCAGGAGCAGCAGGGTGAAGACGCCGGGGTACAGGTGCGCCCGGTCCGGGGGCACGTTGCCCTGCAGGGCCAGCTGGTAGATGCCGTTGTAGGAGAGGACGACGGCGCAGGCGGCGATCAGCAGCACGCCCAGGGCGGTGAGCCCGATGGCGGCGGTGCGCGGACCGCGCGGAGCGCGCCGGCCGGGCGGCCCGCCCGCGGGAGGGGGGCCGGCCGCGGGGCGCCGCCGTGCCGGAGAAGGAGCGGAAGAGGAGGATTTCACGGCCATCGTGGGCAGAGACTAGCCCAGCGGCGGCGGGGAACACGAGGATCCGCCCGAAAGTGGCCGAAAGGCCCGGCACGTCGGGAAATCGGCGCCGTCCGCGGGGGGCGCCGCGCGGTCCGGCCGGGGCGGGCCGACTGCGCCGAGGGGCCGCGGCGGAGGGCGGGGAGCGGCTACCCTTGGGACCGTGAGTCTGCGCTTCCATGACACCCGAGCCCGCCAGGTCCGCGATTTCACCCCCCTGCACGAGGGGTGTGCCTCGCTGTACCTGTGCGGGGCTACGGTTCAGGCGGCTCCGCACATCGGGCACATCCGCTCCGGGGTCACCTTCGACATCCTGCGGCGCTGGATGACCTACCGCGGGTACAGCGTCACGCTGTGCCGCAACGTCACCGACATCGACGACAAGATCCTGCGCGTCGCCGAGGAGCAGGGCGTGCCCTGGTGGGCGGTGAGCGAGCGCAACCAGCGGGCCTTCACCGCCGCCTACGACGCACTGGGCTGCCTGCCGCCCACGGTGGAGCCGCGGGCGACCGGCCACGTGCCGGAGATGGTCGCGCTGATGCGCCGGCTGATCGACCGCGGCCACGCCTACCCGGCCGAGGACGGCTCCGGCGACGTCTACTTCGACGTGCGCTCCCACCCCGAGTACGGGGCGCTGTCGGGCCAGCGCGTGGAGCACATGCTCGGCGCCGGCGACACCGACTCGGACTCGGCCAAGCGCGACCCGCGCGACTTCGCCCTGTGGAAGGGCGCCAAGCCGGGCGAGCCCAGCTGGGAGACGCCGTGGGGCGAGGGCCGCCCCGGGTGGCACCTGGAGTGCTCGGCGATGGCCACCAAGTACCTCGGCTCCGCCTTCGACATCCACGGCGGCGGGGTGGACCTGGTCTTCCCGCACCACGAGAACGAGCTGGCCCAGTCCCGGGCGGCGGGCGACGGCTTCGCCCGCTACTGGATGCACAACGGACTGCTCACCGTGGGCGGCGAGAAGATGAGCAAGTCGCAGGGCAACTCGCTGCTGATCAAGGACATGGTGCAGCGCGTGCGCCCGGTGGAGCTGCGCTACTACCTGGGCCAGGCGCACTACCGCTCGCTTCTGGACTACTCCGAGGAGGCGCTGGGCGAGGCGGCCGCCGCCTACCAGCGCATCGAGGGGTTCCTCACCCGCACCGCCGAGCTGGCCGGGCCGGTGCGGCCGGCCGCGCGCGTCCCGGACCCCTTCGCCTCCGCGCTCGACGACGACCTGGGCACCGCCCAGGCGCTCGCCGTCGTCCACGGGCACGTGCGCGAGGGCAACACCGCGCTGGGCGAGGGGCGCAAGGAGCGCGCCGCCGAGCTGGCCGCGGAGCTGCGCGCCATGCTCGGGGTGCTGGGCCTGGACCCGGAGTCGCAGCAGTGGTCCGCCGGCGAGGGGCAGGGGCTGCGCGAGGTGGTCGACGCCCTGGTCTCGGTGGCCCTGGAACAGCGGCAGGCGGCGCGGGCCCGCAAGGACTACGCGGCGGCCGACGCCATCCGGGACCGGCTCGCCGAGGCCGGCGTGGCGGTGGAGGACACCCCGCAGGGGCCGCGCTGGGAGCTGCGCCGGGGCTGAGCGTCCCGGCATGCTCGGGCGCCCCCGCCGGCGCGGCGGGGGCACCCGCGTGGAGCGCCTATCATCACAGGTCGGCAGGGGCTTCGCGGCGCCCGGTGCGCGCCGGCCCGAGCGGCCGGGGACCGGCCCGAGCCTCGGCGCGTCCGCGCACGAGCACACCCGACACCGAGCAGAGAAGACGGTCCACCATGCCGGCGAAGAAGAACAAGAAGGGCCCCACCAAGGGCAGCGGGGGCAAGAACCGGCGCTCGCTCGAAGGCAAGAAGACCACCCTGCCCAAGGAGGAGCGGCACTGGTACTCGGGCAAGCAGAAGTCCCGGGCCGCCAAGTCCTCCTCCGCCGGGCGGTCCGGGGCGCCGGGGCCGCAGGGGCGCCCGGACGGCGGCGACGCTCCGCGCCAGGCCCCGGGCGGCGAGCTGCTCATCGGCCGCAACCCGGTGGTCGAGGCGCTGCGCGCGGGGATGCCGGCGGTGCGCCTGTTCGTGGCCAACAGCCTCGACCCGGACGCCCGGGTGAACGAGGCGACCCGGCTGGCCGGGGACGCGGGGCTGGAGATCCACGAGGTCACCCGGGCCGAGCTGGACCGGCGCTGCGACAGCAACGGCCTGCCCGGCGCGGCCCACCAGGGCCTGGCCATGCAGGTGCGCCCCTACCGCTACGCCGACCCCGAGGACCTGGTGGAGCGGGCCCGGGCGGCGGGGCAGGCGCCGCTGATCGTCGCCCTGGACGGGGTGACCGACCCGCACAACCTGGGCGCGATCGCGCGCTCGGCGGCGGCCTTCGGGGCGCACGGCCTGCTCGTGCCCGAGCGCCGGGCGGCGGGCGTGACCATGGCGGCCTGGAAGACCTCGGCGGGGACGCTGGCGAAGCTTCCGGTGGCCCAGGCGGTCAACCTGACCCGGGCGCTGGAGGGCTACAAGCGCGACGGCCTGTTCGCGGTCGGCCTGGACGCCGAGGGGGACGTCCGCCTGGACGCGATCACGCTGGCGGAGGACCCGCTGGTGGTCGTGGTCGGCTCCGAGGGCAAGGGGCTGTCCCGCCTGGTGCGGGAGGCTTGCGACACGGTGGCGGGCATCCCGATCACCGGGGCGGAGTCGCTCAACGCGTCCGTCGCCGCGGGGGTCGCCCTCTACGAGGTCGCCCGGCGCCGGTCGCCCGTGCAGTAGGCGCGAACCGGTACCATTCGACTGGGTGTCGGCGGCCCCGCCGACGACGCCGGCCGGCGTAGCTCAATCGGCAGAGCAATCGCCTTGTAAGCGATAGGTTAGGGGTTCGATTCCCCTCGCCGGCTCCGAACACGGCGGACCTGGGACGACGCTCCGGCGACGGAGGTCGGTCCCCCGGGTTCGCCTGACGTGGGCAGGACACCGAAAGCCCGGGTGAGCGGCGACGACGAGGACGCGGGGCGGTTCCCCTGCGCCGCGGGTCGCCCGCCGGGCTTATCGCGGTCCAGGAGAAGACGCTGCCCACGGCCCGGCGGGTACCCCGCTCTCGGGCCCCGGCCGGGCGGCGGGCCGCTGGAGTGTCTGGAGCCAGAGCGGCGACGGCGGCCGAGGCGACCCTTCCATCTACGCTTTCGTGTGCACGGTGCGCGGGTGGCCCCCGGAGGGGGCGGCGACGGGACGGCTGGTGCCCCGCTCACGGCTGCTGGCCGGGCGGCGGGCCGCCGGAGTGCCAGGGGGGAGGGCGGCGACGAGGAAGGCAGGCCGGTTCCCCGGCCTTGGCAGTCGAGTGCCCGGCCTCTCGCGGTTCCGGGAACAGCAGCGACGACGGGACGGCCGGTACCCCGCTCACGCCTGCCTGCCGTGCGCCAGGGACCTCCGGCGCAGGGAGATGAGCAGCGACGACAGGGGGAAGCGGTTTCCTGGTGCCGCCGGTCGGCCGCCGGGTGGTCGGTGGTCCGGGGGAGGTGGCGGGGTCGTGTCCGCTGGCGTGGTGGAACTCTGCGGGCCCCAGGCCGCCCCCGGGGGAGCACTGCCCGCCGCCCGCACCGACACCCATGTTGATCTCGGGGAAGTCGGGGTAATACTCGCCGGTATTACCCCGGCTTCCCCGAGATCAACGGGGAGGAGGGGGCGCGCACCCGGGGCGGGGTCGCCGATCGCGCCGCAGCGGTCGCACCGCTCACAAGGACGCGGCCGAAAGTTCCACCACTCCAGCGGACACGACCGGTGGCGGCGACGGCGCAGCTGGCGCCCTGCTCGCGGCTGCTCGCCGGGCGGCGGGTCGGCGGAGTGCCAGGGGGAGGCGACGGCGACGAGGCGGCGGGGCGGTTTCCCGGTGCCGCCGGTCGGCCGCCGGGCCTCACGTGGTCCGGGCCGGGTGCCCAGATGGGGCCCGGTCGCCGCCCGCCCGCGCCCGCGGCGCACCCGCCCGGCCCGCGCCGGGCACCCCTCCGACCAAAGATCCCTTCTGAATTGGGCGAATACGCGCCGTCACGGGGGCGGGGCGAGCGGAAGCGCGCTGATCGACGCCCCACGGCGGCCCCTGGGTGCGATGTCGGCCGGACCAGAACGGGGTTCGGTTCCCCGGTGTCCGTATCGCCCTTGTTCGTCCGCGCATCGGGGAGGCCGGGGCGGAGCAGGAGGGGGCGGGGAGCTCGCCCGCGCCGGGCCCCGCGCCGGCATCGGCCCGCCCCCGGTCACCCGGGGTGACGAAGAGTGCCGCAATCGGGGCCGGTGGGCCGGTAGGAGGGGCGCCGGGTACCGAATCCGGTTCTGGTCTGGCCGCCACCGCGCGCCCGCCCGGCCCGCGGGGCCGCTCCGGGCGCGCGCGAGTCCCGCACCCCCTCCGATCCGGGCGAACGGGATGTCCGGCGGGCCTGATCCGCCGGAGACCGCCCTGGAAGGGCCCGGTCTCCAACGAGAGTGGTGATATCGCCACGCAATTGCACATTGCGTGGCGATATCACCACTCTCGATACCCGACCACCGCCTCACGTGCCCGGTATGCCCGGAACGCGAAAATGTAGGGCCCCTCCAGGGCGGCAGGCCACCCGGCCGACCCCGGCCAGCAGCCCGAGCAGGGCACCGGCCGTCCCGCTGTCGCCGCCCCCGCCCGGAGCACCGACCACCCTGCGCCCGACCGGCGACCCTGGGAAACCGGCGCGCCTTGTCGTCGCCGCCGTCCCCCCTGGCGCCGAAGGGCCCCGCCGCCCGGCAAGCAGGCGTGAGCGGGGAACCGGCTGTGCCGTCGTTGCTGCTCATCGCCGGTACCGCCGGGGCGCCGGTACCCGGCCGCGGCGAGTGAGCGGGGCACCGGCTGCGCCGTCGTCGCCGCTGCTGCTCCCGGACCACGAGAGGCCCGGCGGCCGACCGCCGGCACCGGGGAACCGCCGCGCCTCCTCGTCGCCGCCCTCCCCCTGGCACTCCGTCGACCCGCGACCCGGCCGGGGCCCGTGAGCGGGGCGCCCGCTGTTCCGTCGCCGCTCTCGACCAGGGCCCCGCGGCCCCGGGGCTTTCCGCGCGATTCCCGGGTCGGGGTGGTAGTGCAGAGGATTCTCCGACAATTCCATGAACTGTTTTCCGATGCATTCTTCCCGCCGCGGAATGTGGCCCCCAGTGTTCGCGGGGCGGCCGCGGGGCGGTCGAGTCCGGGGTGTCTTCCCTGGTAGGGGGCGTGTGTGATCCGGAGACGGTAGGATCGCCGCATGGCCGACCTGGAAACGATCGCGAGTAAATCCGACCCCGCCGTGCAGCGGATCGCCGATGTCACCAAAGGCTCGCGGTCGAATATCAAGACCACGCTCATCGAAGACGTGGAACCCCTCATGCAGAGCATCGCCGCCGGGGTCGAGTTCATCGAGATCTACAGCAGCGACGCCGCCCCCTTCCCGCCCGAGCTCCTGGAACTGTGCGAGCGCGAGGGCGTTCCGGCCCGGCTCATGGAGAGCGGGATCGTCAACCAGCTGTTCAAGGGCGAGCGCAAGGCCAAGACCTTCGGGATCGCGCGGGTCCCGCGCCCGGCGAAGTTCGCCGACATCGCCCGGCGCTCCGGCGACGTGGTGATCCTCGACGGGGTCAAGATCGTCGGCAACATCGGCGCGATCGTGCGCACCTCGCTGGCGCTGGGCGCGGCCGGGATCGTCCTGGTCGACAGCGACCTGTCCACCATCGCCGACCGGCGGCTGCTGCGCTCCAGCCGGGGCTACGTCTTCTCCCTCCCGGTGGTGCTGGCCGACCGGGAGCAGGCGGTGGACTTCGTGCGCGGCGCCGAGGACATGTCGCTGGCGGTCATGGACGCCCACGGCGACCTCCCGGTGCGCGGCCTGGGCGACCTGCGCGGCCGGCTGGCGCTGCTCTTCGGCAGTGAGAAGGGCGGGCCGTCCGACCCCTTCCGGGACGTCGCGGCCGCCACGGTCACCATTCCGATGTTCAGTTCCACCGAATCGCTCAACGTCTCGGTGTCGGTCGGCATCACCCTGCACGAGCGCACGCAGCGCAATTTCGCGGTCGGCCGCTGAGGCCCGGCGCCCGGTCCGCCCCGCGCCGCACGGCGCAGCGGCGCGCGGCGGCCCCGGGATGATTGACTGGAATCGTGGAATTCGCCGCGTCTGACTCAGAGCACCGCGAACCGCGGCCCGGGGCCGCGGAGGACGGTCGCGCGACGGAACCGGAGGGCACGGGCGGGGCGCCGGACGCCCCCGGGGAGCGGTCGCGGGAGGCCTTCGCCCCGCCCGAGGGCACGGCGTGGACCCGGGTCCTGCCGGCGCTCGACGCCTACCGCCGGGTGGTCGCCGCCGCGGTGGCGGTGCCCTGCGGGGTCGTCGGCGCCGTGGCCGCCGGGCTGTGGCTGGGCCCCGGCGCCGCCGCCGTCCCCGCCGCCGCGGCCCTGCTGGCGCTGGCCGCCGCCTGGTTCACCGCCGGGGCGGCCCGCCGGTCCTGGGGCTACGCCGAGGGCCCCACCGACCTGTACCTGACCCACGGCACGGCGGTCCGCCAGCTCGTCGTGGTCCCCTACGGGCGCATGCAGGTGGTGGACGTGACCGCCGACCTGCTGGAGCAGGCGCTGGGCATCGCCACGGTGCGCGTCCGCACGGCGGCCACCACCGCCGACACCCGCATCCCCGGCCTGGGCCTGGACGACGCGGTGCTGCTGCGCGACCGGCTGGCCGCGCGCAGCGAGACCTTCTCGACGGGACTGTGACGCGTGAGCGACCCCGAAGCCGAAGAGCACGCCCGGCCCCCGCGCGGACCGGGGGCGACGCAGGGCCCGGCGGGACCGGAGCCGCGGCCCCTGCGGGAGGTCACCGGTCCCACCGAGACCAACGCGGTCGAGCAGGTGGCGCCCCCGCGGGTCGACCCCGGACGGCTGCGCGGCGGGGGAGCGGGCCCGCAGGGGCGCCCCGCGCCGCTGTGGGCGCCGCACGCCTCGGCCCCGCACGCCGCCCCGCCCCCGCCGGGGCCGCCCCACCACGTGCGGCACCCGCCGCAGGCCGCGGCCGCCGGGCCGCCCGGCCCGCCTCCGCCTCCGCCGCCCGGCCACGGGGCGTCCCCGTTCGGGGGCGGCGGCAACGTCCGCTTCCTGCCGCCCGGCGCCCCCGGCGGCCCGGGCGGCCCCCCTGGACCGCCCCCGCACCCGCCCGGGCCGCCGCCGCGCCCCGGTGAGGACGTGGTGCACGGGCCGCAGCGCCCGCACTGGGGCTCGGCGGCCTTCCGCACCGCCGTGTCCACCGTGGTCTTCCTGGCGGTGCTGGGGCCGGTGCTGCTGCCCTTCGGGGTGGCCTGGTCAGCGCTGGCGGTGCTGGCGGTCGCCTGCGGTTCGGCCGCCCACGCGATGCTGTCCTGGTGGAACAGCGGCTTCGAGCTGCGGGGCGACCACCTGGTGGTGCACGAGGGCCTGGTGCGCCGGCTCTCCCGCGAGGTGCCGCTGAGCCGGCTGCAGGCGGTGGACGTGGTCCGGCCGGTGCTGGCCCAGGTGTTCGGCCTGGCCGAGCTGCGGATCGAGCTCGCCGGGGGCGACACCGGGGAGGTGCGGCTGCGCTACCTCGCCCGCCCCCGCGCCGAACGGCTGCGCGCGGCCCTGCTCGCGCACGCCGCCGGCCTGGCCCGGAACGCGCCCGAGGCGCCCGAGCGCCCGCTGTACCGGCTGCCGTTCGGGCTGCTGCTGGGGGCGCTGGCCTTCCGGCTCCCCGTGCTCGCCGCGTTCCTGGCGTTCATGCTGCTCATGGTCGCCGGGTTCGCGTTCGCGGAGCCGGGGGTGCTGGGCGGCGCGGTCCCGCTGCTGCTCGGGCTGGTGCGGGGCTTCCTCGGGCCGCTCATCCGCTACACCGACTTCTACGCCTCCCTCTCCCCGGACGGGCTGCGGCTGCGCTACGGGGCGTTCCAGGCGCGGATGCAGACGGTGCCGCCGGGGCGGGTGCAGGCGGTGCGCGTGGTCGAGCCGGTGCTGTGGCGGTCGCTGGGCGTGGTGCGGGTCGAGGCCAACGTTGCCGGGTACGTGGGCGAGCGCCAGATGGACTCCTCGACGCTGCTCCCGGTGGCGCCGCGGGGCCTGGCCTACGCCCTGCTCGACGAGGTGTTCCCGGGCACGCGCGCGGCCGAGGTGCCGCTGCGCCCGGCCCGGGGGCGCCGCCCCGCAGGCCCGGCGATGGGCTTCGACGACCGGCTGTTCGCCACCCGGCGCGGGGTGCTGTGCACGGTCACCGAGTACGTGCCGCACGCCCGGCTGCAGAGCGTGCGGATGGAGGCCGGCCCGCTGGGCCGGCGCCTGGGCCGGGCCACGGTGGCGGTGGACACCCCGCCGGGGCCGGTGCGCGCGTGGGCGGCCGGCCGCGACGCCGCCGAGGCGCGCCGCGCGGTGGACGCGCTGTCCCGGCTCGGCCAGGAGGCCCGGACCCGCGCCGGCGGCCCCGAGCGCTGGGCCACCCGCAGCGACCCGTCCTGAGGTCCGGCTGAGGCCCGTGCCCGGTCGGGGCCGCCGACGGAAACCGGCGGAATCGCCGGACCGGAACCGGGTCGGAACTCTTCGAGCCGAAACGCCCCGGTAGGAGGGCGTGAAACCGCCCCGAACCGATGTGTCCTGGATCACATCGCCGACCGCCACTGCCGGGGAAAGTCCGGAAAAGTCGCCTCACATTGCGTCCGGAGACGGGTGCGCACGGTGATGAATGCAGGTGGACGCCTATGAACCGCGGCGTTCTCGTGGGTAGATGGTGCTCGAGCCTGCGCAGGACTCGAGCGAAGTACCCACACTCTCGCCGGCCGGAGATCCCCCCGTCCGGCACGCAAAGGAGACAGCCAGTGCTGAAGAAGACCCTCGCCGCCGGTGCCGTCGCCGCCGCCTCCGCCGCCGTCCTGGCCGCCGGCGCGCCCGCCTTCGCCGACGTGAACAGCGGCTCGTCCGGCAACGGCTCGGTCGTCAGCGGCAACGTCGCCCACATCGACGCCAACGTGGGCGCCAACGGCTGCGGCAACGCCACGGCCATCCTGGGACAGGCCAACGGCAACTGCTGGAACTCCGGGGTGATGGTCATCAACGGGTGACCCCGGGCCCGCCGTGCGCGGGTCGACGACCCCCCTCCCCGCAGTGGCGCCCCGCGGGGCGGAACCGGCGCCGGTCCGCTTCGGACCGGCGCCGGCGCCGTGTGCTGGGGCGCGCCGACCGGGCGCCCCGGGAGGAGAAGTAAGCTTGGCCGACAGCGTCCGGTACCCGCCAGGGACCGGAACCGAGCAGGCCAGGTGTTGTGAGGACCGACCATGGGCGCAAGCGAGGACACGCGGGACCGCCCGGCCCGGCTCGCCGTCGGTGTCATCGGCCCCGGGCGGGTCGGGTCGGCGGTGGGCGCCGCGCTGGAGCGCGCGGGGCACCGGGTGGCGGCCGCCACCGCCGTCTCCGNCCGCCCCCGCCGTCTCCGAGGCGTCCCGGTGGCGGGTGGCCGAGCGGCTGCCCGATGCCCGGGTGATGGAGCCGGCCGAGGTGGTCGCCGCCAGCGGGCTGGTGCTGCTGACCGTCCCCGACGACGCGCTGGAGCCGCTCGTGCGGGGGCTGGCCGAGACCGGCGCCCCCCTGGAGGGGCGC
>NZ_ANAD01000060.1 GCF_000341245.1 Nocardiopsis halophila DSM 44494 | reverse complement strand
GGGCCCCTGCCGATGGCGCTGCACCCGGTGATGACCTTCACCGGCCGCCCCGAGGACCTGGACCGCCTGGCCAGCTGCAGCTTCGGGGTGAGCGCCCCGGAGGCGCTGCGCCCCATCGCCGAGGCGCTGGTGGTGGAGATGGGCGCCGAGCCGGTCTGGATCGCCGAGGAGCGCCGCGGCCTCTACCACGCCGCCCTCACCGGGGGCGCCAACCACCTGGTCACCCTGGTCGCCGAGAGCCGGGAGCAGCTGCGCGCCGCCGGCGTCGCCGACCCCGGCCGGATGCTCGGCCCGCTCCTGGGGGCCGCGCTGGACAACGCCCTGCGCCTGGGCATCGACGGGCTCAGCGGCCCGGTGCTGCGCGGCGACGCCGGCACCGTCCAGGGGCACCTGGCCCGGTTGCGCGCCCACGCCCCCGAGAGCGTGCCGGCCTACGTCGCCCTGGCGCGGCTGACCGCCGACCGCGCCCTGGAGGCGGGCCTGCTCAAGCCGCACGACGCCGAACGCCTGCTGGACGTCCTCCAGGCGTGAGGACCGCCCCCCGCGACCGCACCCCGCACACGACCGTGAGGACTCCCCCATGACCGCACCCGACCGCGCCCCGGTCGTCGCCCGCACCCCCGAGGAGCTGGCCCGCATCCGCGCCGGGCTGGGCCGTACCGCCCTGGTGCCCACCATGGGCGCCCTGCACTCCGGGCACCGCGGGCTGATCGCCGCGGCCCGCGGGCGCGCCGAGGCGGTCGTGGTCAGCATCTTCGTCAACCCGCTGCAGTTCGGCCCCGGCGAGGACTTCGATCGCTACCCGCGCGCCTTCGAGGACGACCTGCGCACCTGTGCCGAGGAGGGCGTCGACGTGGTCTACGCCCCCGCGGTCGAGGCGATGTACCCCGGTGAGCAGCTGGTCACCGTCGACCCGGGCCCGATGGGGCACGTGCTGGAGGGCGCCTCGCGCCCGGGGCACTTCGCCGGCGTGCTCACCGTGGTCGCCAAGCTCTTCCACATGGTCCGCCCGGACGTGGCGGTCTTCGGCCAGAAGGACGCCCAGCAGCTGGCCGTCATCCGGCGCATGGTGCGCGACCTGGCGTTCGGCGTGACCGTGGTGGGCGTGCCCACCGTCCGCGACTCCGACGGCCTGGCCACCTCCAGCCGCAACGTCTACCTCTCGCCGGCCGAGCGGACCGGCGCGCTGGCGCTCTCCCGCGCGCTGCTGGCCGGGGCCGACGCCTCGGTCACCGGCCCGGTCGGCATCCTGGACGCCGCCCGCGAGGTGCTCCGCGAGGCGGCCTCCAGCGAGGCGCCGGTGGAGCTGGACTACCTGGCGCTGGTCGACGCGCACACCTTCGCCGAGGTCGGGGCCGACCACCGGGGCGAGGCCGTGCTGCTGGTGGCCGCCCGGGTCGGGAGCACCCGGCTGATCGACAACGTGCCGCTCACCCTGTGAGCACCGCCGTCCCAGGAGGAGGCCCGACCGTGACCACCGCACCGCCCCCCGGCAGACTCGCCGCCCCGGACCCGGGGTGGACCGCCGAGGCCGACGCCGTCATCGTGGGCTCCGGCGTCGCCGGGCTCAGCACCGCGCTCGGCCTCGTCGGCCGCGCCCCCGGCGCCCGCGCCGTCCTGGTCACCAAGGACCTGCTGGAGGCGGGGTCCACCCGGTGGGCCCAGGGCGGCATCGCCGCCGCCGTCGGCCCCGGCGACGACCCGGTGGCGCACATGGCCGACACCCTGGAGGCCGGGGCGGGCATGTGCGATCCGCTGGCCGTGCACCTGCTGGCCGAGGAGGGGCCGGCCGCGCTGGAGCGGCTCGTCGCCCTGGGCGCCGGCTTCGACCGGGACGGCGCCGGCCGGCTGGAGCTCACCCGGGAGGGCGGGCACCGCGCCGACCGGATCGCGCACGCCGGGGGCGACGCCACCGGCGCCGAGATCATCCGCGCCCTGGTGGAGGCGGTCCGCGCCGAGCCCCGGATCGAGGTGATCGAGCACGCCCTGGTCCTGGACGCGCTGCCCGGCACCGCCCCGGACGGCGGCCCCGCCGTGCGCGGGGTGACCCTGCACGTGATGGGGGAGGGCGACCGCGACGGGGTGGGCGCGGTGCTGGCCCCGGCCGTGGTGCTCGCCGCCGGCGGCCTGGGCCAGGTCTTCGCCTCCACCACCAACCCCGAGGTCTCCACCGGCGACGGCGCGGCGCTGGCCGCCCGCGCCGGGGCGCCCCTGGCCGACCTGGAGTTCGTCCAGTTCCACCCCACCGTGCTGTGGACCGGGCCGCAGGCGCGCGGCCGCCGCCCGCTGGTGTCGGAGGCGGTGCGCGGCGAGGGCGCCTTCCTCACCGACGTCCGCGGCCGCCGCATCATGGAGGGCGTGCACGAGCTGGGCGACCTGGCCCCGCGCGACGTGGTGGCGCACACCGCCGCCCGCGCCATGGCCGACACCGGCGCCGACCATGTGCTGCTGGACGGGCGTGCCTTCGGCGCCGAGGTCTGGGAGCGCCGCTTCCCCACCATCCTGGCCGCCTGCCGGGCCGACGGCATCGACCCGGTCACCGAGCCGGTCCCGGTCGCCCCGGCCGCCCACTACGCCTCCGGCGGGGTGGAGACCGGCACCGACGGGCGCACCGCGGTGCACGGGCTCTACGCCGTCGGCGAGAGCGCCCGCACCGGCGTGCACGGCGCCAACCGGCTGGCCTCCAACTCCCTGCTGGAGGGGGTGGTCTTCGCCGAGCGCATCGCCGCGGGCCTGGCCGCCGGGCCTCCCGCGCCGGCGGCCCCGGGCGCCCCCGGCCCCGCCGGGCCCACCGCCCTGGCCGACCCCGAGGGGCTGGAGGAGCTGCGCACCCTGATGTCCCGGCACGCCGGGGTGCTGCGCGACGCCGAGGGCCTGGCCCGCATCGAGGAGCACACCGCCGCCATGTTCGCCGCCGGGGCCGCCGACCCGCCCCGCCCGTGCGTTCGGACCTGGGAGGCCACCAACCTGGCGACGGTGGCCGCCCTGGTGGTCCGGGCCGCCCGGGAGCGCGGCGAGAGCCGCGGCGCGCACCGCCGGTCCGACCGGCCCGCCCCCGACCCCCGGCTGCGCGGCCGCCCGGTCCGCCTGGAGCTGGCCGCCGACGGGGTGCGGGCCCGGCTCGGCGAGCGCCCCGCGGACGGCTCGCCGCCCCCGGAGCTGCGCGCCGAACTGGAGGCGATCGGCGCCCCGGTGGCCCCGGGGCCCGCGCCCGGGGCCCGTCCGGAACTGGTGCTGCCGTGGCGCACGGCGGCCGAGGCGCACGTGCGCACGGTGCTCACCGCCCTGGGCGAGGACCTGACCCACGGCGCGCAGACCGACGTGACCACCGCCGCGACCGTGCCCGCCGCCCAGATCAGCACCGCCGACGTGGTGGCCCGCGCCGACGGCGTGGTGGCCGGGCTGCCCCTGGCCGAGCTGGCCTTCTGGCTCGCCGCCGAGGGGGCGGTGCGGGTGCGCCGGCGCGCCGCCGACGGCGACCGGGCCGCCCGCGGCGACGTGCTGATGACCGTCACCGGGCGCACCCGGGACCTGCTCACCGCCGAGCGCACCGCGCTCAACCTGCTCACCCACCTGTCCGGGATCGCCACCGCCACCCGGGCCTGGACCGAGGCCGTGGCCGGCACCGGCGCCCGGGTCCGGGACAGCCGCAAGACCCTGCCCGGGCTGCGGGCGCTGGAGAAGTACGCGGTGCGGTGCGGCGGGGGCGAGAACCACCGGATGGCGCTCTCGGACGCCGCGCTGGTCAAGGACAACCACGTGGTCGCCGCCGGCGGGGTGGAGGAGGCGGTGCACGCGGTGCGCGCGGCCTTCCCCGGGGTGCCGCTGGAGGTCGAGGTGGACCGGACGGACCAGATCGAGCCGGCGCTCAAGGCCGGCGCCGAGGAGATCCTGCTGGACAACTTCGGCCCCGACCGGCTGCGCGCCGCGGTCGCGCTGGTGGCCGGGCGCGCCCGGCTGGAGGCCAGCGGCGGCCTGACCCTGGAGGCGGCCGCGGAGGTGGCCGCCACCGGGGTGGACTACCTGGCGGTGGGGGCGCTGACGCACTCCTCGCCCGCCCTGGACATCGCCCTGGACCTGCGCCCGGTGTGACCGGGCGCGCCCCGGTGCGCCCCGGCGCGATGCCGCCCGCCCCCGACCCGAGTCCGTGCGACCGAGTGAGGACCCCCTGAATGCTCCTGGCGATCGACGTCGGCAACTCCCACACCGTCTTCGGCCTGTTCAGCGGCGAGGAGCTGGTCGACCACTGGCGGGTGGCCACCGACGCCCACCGCACCGCCGACGAGTGGGCGGTGCTGATGGGCGGGCTGATCGGCGCCTCGGCCACCGGCGGCGGGGTCGAGGGCATCGCCATGTGCTGCTCGGTGCCCGGCGTGCTGCACGAGATGCGGGAGATGTTCGGCCGCCGCCACCCCGGCGTGCCCGTGGTCGTGGTGGAGCCGGGGGTGCGCACCGGCATCCCGGTGCGGATGGACAACCCCAAGGAGGTCGGCGGGGACCGGATCATCAACGCGCTGGCGGCGGTGCGGCTCTACGGCGGCCCGGCGGTGGTGGTGGACTTCGGCACCGCCACCACCTTCGACGCGGTCAGCGCGCGGGGCGAGTACATCGGCGGCGCGATCGCCCCGGGCATCGACATCTCGGTCGAGGCGCTGTCCCGGCGCGGCGCCCAGCTGCACATGGTGGAGATCACCACGCCCCGCTCGGTGATCGCCAAGAACACCGCCGAGGCGTTGCGCTCGGGGGTCGTCTTCGGCTTCGCCGGGCAGGTCGACGGGGTGGTGGACCGGATGGCCACCGAGCTGGCCGACCCAGCCGCGGGGGTCGGCGCCGACGACGTCACCGTGGTGGCCACCGGCGGCCTGGCGCCGCTGGTGGTCTCCGAGTGCGAGACGGTCGACGTGCACGAGCCCTGGCTCACCCTGGTCGGGCTGCGCCTGGTCTTCGAGCGCAACAACGGCTGAGCAGGCGGCCGCGGGGGCGGGTGCGCGCCGGGGCAGTGCGGCCGCGCCGTTAAGATGAAGTGCGTGACTGACGTGCGCTACGACGACCTGCCCGAGCAGATGCGGGTCCGCCGCGAGAAGCTGGACCGCCTGCGCGCCGAGGGCGTCGACCCCTACCCGGTCGGCTACCCCCGCACCGACGCGATCGGCGACGTCCGCCGCGAACACGGCGGCCTGGAGCCGGACACCGCGACCGGGCACCGGGTGAGGATCACCGGCCGCGTCATGCTCTACCGCACCGGCGGCAAACTCTGCTTCGCCACGCTGCGCGACGACTCCGGCGACCTCCAGGTGATGATGTCCCTGGACCGGCTGGGCGCCGAGTCGCTGGAGGCGTGGAAGGGCGACGTCGACCTGGGCGACCACGTCGGCGTGGAGGGGGAGGTGATCACCTCCCGCCGCGGCGAGCTGTCGGTGATGGCCGACTCCTGGGCGCTGACCTCCAAGTGCCTGCGCCCGCTGCCGGAGAAGCACAAGGGGCTCACCGACCCCGAGGCGCGGGTCCGGCAGCGCTACGTCGACCTGATCGTCAACCCCGAGTCGCGGGAGATGGTGCGCCGGCGCTCGGCGGCCGTCCGCTCGATCCGCCGCACGCTGGAGGACCGCGGCTTCATCGAGGTCGAGACGCCGATGCTGCAGCAGGTGCACGGCGGCGCCACCGCCCGCCCGTTCACCACCCGCATCAACGCCTACGATCTCGACCTGTTCCTGCGCATCGCGCCGGAGCTGTACCTCAAGCGGCTGGTCGTGGGCGGCATCGAGAAGGTCTTCGAGGTCAACCGGAACTTCCGGAACGAGGGCGCGGACTCCACGCACAACCCCGAGTTCACGATGCTGGAGTTCTACCAGGCCTACGCCGACTACGACACGATGGCCGAGGTCACCCGGGAGCTGATCCAGGGCGCGGCGCGCGCGGTGTTCGGCTCCACCGCGGTGCGCCGCGGCGAGGAGGAGTTCGACCTGTCGGGGGAGTGGCCGCAGGTCACCCTCTACGGCGCGGTCTCCGGCGCGCTGGGCGAGGAGGTCACCCCGCGCACGCCCCTGGAGCAGGTCCGCAAGCTGGCCGACGGCCGCGGTGTGGAGTGGAGCCCCGACTGGGGCCAGGGCAAGCTGGTCGAGCACCTGTTCGAGGAGCTGGTCGAGCACACCATCGTGCAGCCCACCTTCGTGCGCGACTACCCGGTGGAGACCAGCCCGCTGACCCGGCAGCACCGCGAGGACCCGCTGCTCACCGAGAAGTGGGACCTGATCGGCTTCGGCATGGAGCTGGGCACCGGCTACTCCGAGCTGGTCGACCCGGTGGAGGAGCGACGCCGGCTCACCGAGCAGTCGCTGCTGGCCGCCGGGGGCGACCCCGAGGCGATGCAGCTCGACGAGGACTTCCTGCGGGCCCTGGAGTACGGCATGCCGCCCACGGGCGGCGTCGGGGTGGGCATCGACCGGCTGCTGATGGCCTTCACCGGCCGCAACATCCGCGACACCATCCTGTTCCCGCTGGTCAAGCCGGAGTGAACGGTCCGGGCCGCCCCCGCCGGGGCGGTCCGCCCTCCGCCCCCACTGTTACGCCATCGTGATGTAACGAGCGGGCGGCACCTTGCTGACCTGGGGCGGGAGCCTCCCAGGGGGGCCGTGCGGTGCTCCGGCGCCCCTCTCTAGAGGAGTCGCAGGTCACGGAGGTTCTTTGCGCAGGTCAGTCCCGCGCTGGAAATGATCTGCGGCGTGCTGTGTTCACGTTGCGCCTCTGTGGTGTCGCTTAGGGTGATTTGATGGACCTTGACGCCCTCTCTCCCTCCGCTTAGCGTTTTCCAGGCGAGCGGAGTTGTCCGCGCGCCCGACGCAGCAGAAGAGTTCGACGCGAGTGGGGATGGCCGGGAGCGGCCCGTTCGTCACCGTCCCTCCCCAGGTGCGCGCCCGTCGCGGTCTGTCCGTCCCAGACCGCGCACACCGGGGCACGCGCCGCCGGGCTTGTGCTCCGTGTGCCAGGAGGGCACAGGCACGGTCCCTCGTCCGGGCTTTCGTTGCGGCGGCCCGATGTTCCGCGCTCACCACGGATGAGGGAGGACGGAGTGGAACAGGCAACACTGGAACGGCGTGCCGTGAAGGCCCCTGGGGCCCATCTGCGCGACGGGGGGATGGTGCCCGCCCCCGCGATGCCCCGCGACACCGGCCAGCACCTGCCCGCGGCGCAGAGCCTCACCGAGGACGAGATCCAGCTCCTCGCCGAGATCGCCACCGGGGTCACCACCGACGTCGCCGCCCGCCGACTCGAACTCAGCGCTCGGACGCTGCGCCGCCGGCTGCGCGCCATCTGCGACCAGCTGGGGGTCAACACCCCGATCGAGGCGGTGGTCTGGGCCGCCCGCAAGCAGCTGATCTGAGCCCGAGGCCCACGACCGCACGGTGCCCGGCGCCCGGTCCGCCCCGTCGCCGCACGGCGAGGGGCGGGGCGCCGGGCACCGCCGCGTGCCGGGCGCTAGGCTGGCGCCCCATGGACCCCGCCCAGGAAAGGGCACGGGCGCCGGAGGACCGCGTCACCGTCCGCCGCGCCCGGACCCGCGACGTCGCGCGCATCCGTGGTCTGATCGACACCTACAGCCCCGAGCGCCGGGTGCTCTCCAAGAGCACCGTCAACCTCTACGAGGACATCCAGGAGTTCTGCGTCGCCGAGCTGGCGGAGGTCCCCGCCGTGGGCGAGGCCCCGCTCGGTCCGCGCCGGGTGGTCGGCTGCGGCGCCCTGCACGTGCTCTGGGAGGACCTGGCCGAGGTGCGCACCGTGGCGGTGGACCCGGTGGCCCGCGGCCGCGGCATCGGCCACGGCATCGTCGGCGAACTCCTCTCCCGCGCCCGCGAGCTGGGCGTGCGCCGGGTGTTCTGCCTCACCTTCGAGACCGCCTTCTTCGCCCGCCACGGCTTCGAGCCGATCCAGGGCACCCCCGTCTCGCCGCGCGTCTACGAGGAGCTGCTGCGCTCCTACGACGAGGGCGTCGCCGAGTTCCTGGACCTGGAGCGGGTCAAGCCCAACACCCTGGGCAACACGCGCATGCTGCTGCACCTCAACGCACCGGGGGCGCCCCGCGCCTGAGCGGCCGCCGAGCATGCGGGCCCGGTTCTGCCGGGCAGCGGTGAGAACAGGTCCCGACCACCGCGGAGAACACCTTCGGCGACGTCGGGAGCGTGGCGGTCAGAACCGGGAACGCCCCGCGACCCTGTTCGGACCGTCGGATGGGACGCGCAGCGCACCGTCTCGCCCCCGTGCGCCATCGCGGTCTCGACGGAGGTCTCTACCGATCGTGTCCATGTGTTCCCCGGCCCCGGCACCCGACCGGGTGACGAGCGGCGGACGGTTCCTTGAACCAGGGGCACGCGCTCCGGCCTGTCGGCCGCGCGCTCCGCCGCCCGGGCACACAGCGCGATCCGGGCGGGGGCGGGAGCCGCCGCGAGCGGGCCGTGGAGTCCGCGCGGGCGGTGCGCCTACATCAGCCGCAGCTGGCGGTCCTTGGGGCGGCGGCGGGCCGCCGACTCCTCGTCGACGGGCATCGTCAGCTCCCCGGGGACCGACGCCAGGAACGGCGAGGGCGCGCTGTCGGCCGCGGCGCCCCTGCGGGTGCGGCGCGCGGCCCGGGACAGGTACAGGCGCCGCTGTGCGCGCGTCAGGCCCACGAAGAACAGTCGGCGCTCCTCCGCCTCGGCCGCGGCGTCGCGGTCCTCACCCGGGAAGCGGAACGGCAGCACCCCGTCCTCGCAGCCGACCAGGAAGACCACCGGGAACTCCAGCCCCTTGGCGGCGTGCAGGGTCAGCAGGGACACCCGGTCGGCGCGCGGGTCCAGGGCGTCCACCTCGGCGCCCAGCGCCAGCTCCGCCAGGAAGCGCTCCAGGTCCGGCCCGCACCGGCGGGCCAGCGGCAGCACCAGCTCGCCCGCGGTCCGGGCGGCGGTGGCGGCCTCCTCGTCGCCCGCGCACCGCTCGGCGAGCGCCGCGGCCGCCGTGCGCACCCGGTCGGCGACCCCCTCGCCCGGCGTCAGCGGCAGCTCGGCGGCGAGCGCCCGCACCCCCGGCCGGGCGGACAGCCGGTCGTGCGTGCGCTTCTGGAACGGCACCCCGGAGGCGTCGAAGGCGCTCATCACCGCCTCGGCCTGCGCCGAGGTGCGGTAGAGCACGCAGATGTCGGAGAAGGAGAGCTCCCCATCGCCCTGTCCGTCGGACCGGCCGCTGTCCAGCGAGTGCAGCGAGGTGCCGCCCAGCAGCCGGTCGATCGCCCGCGCCACGAACGCCGCCTCGGCGCGCTCGTCGGCGGCCGCGTGCACCCCGATGCGCGGGGGGTCGGAGAAGTCGCCGACAGCGCGCAGCTCGCGCCCGGGCACCAGCGACCCCGGGGCGATCGCCGCCACGGCGGCGTCCACGATGGTGGCGTTGGAGCGGTAGTTGCGGGACAGGCGCACCGCGGCGGCGCCCGGGTGGTCCTGCTCGAAGCGCAGGAAGTGGCCCACGTCGGCGCCGCGGAAGCGGTAGATGGCCTGGTCGGGGTCGCCGATGGCGGTGATGTCCCCCTGCGGGCCGCTGAGCAGCCGCAGCAGCGCGTACTGGGCCGGGTCCACGTCCTGGTACTCGTCGACGCTCACCGACGTCCAGCGGCGCCGGTAGGCCTCGGCCAGGCCGGGGTCCTCCGACAGCAGGCGCACAGGCAGGGCGACCAGGTCGGCGAAGTCCACCAGGTCGTGCTCGCGCAGCCGCTTGCGGTAGGCCTCCGCCTCCTCGTCGGGCTCTGCGGCGGGGGCGTCCCGGCGGGCCAGCAGCGCCCGCGCGGCCTTCTCGGACCCCGTGGCCTCCACGGCGACCTCCAGCGCCCGCTCGGCGTCGGCGACGCCGAACCGCTCGCCGAGCCCGGCGCGCTCGTGCTGTTCGCGCAGGACCGTCAGGCCCAGGCCGTGGAAGGTGGTCACGGTGACGGGGTCGGCGTGCGCGCCGAGCAGGTCCTCCAGCCGCTCGCGGAGCTCGGCGGCGGCACGGCGGGTGAAGGTGATGGCCAGGCAGCGTTCCGGCGGCAGGCCGCGCTCGGCCACCTTGTGCGCGATGCGGCGGGTGAGCGTGCGCGTCTTGCCGGTCCCGGGCCCGGCGACGATCAGCAGGGGGCCGTCGGGGTGCTCGGCCGCGGCGCGCTGCTCGGGGTCGAGCCCGTCGAGGAGGCCCCGGCAGGACGGGTGGTCGGCACCGGGGCCGTCCGGGAACAGGGGCGGGGCGTCGGCGCCGCCGTCCGCGGGCGCCTTTCCGGAGGCAGGGCCCGTGGGGGAGGGGGGCGCGGAGGCCTCCGAGGGCTCGCAACCGGGCTCGTCGAAGAGGAGCGCGGGGGCGGAGGCCTCCCGCGTCCCGGGGGGACGGCCGCCTGAAGGCGCACCGGTCCGGGAATCCGGCGTCCCCTGCGCCTTCCTCCGATCCTTGCGCCCCTCCTTCTGCGGCTCCGCCTCGGCGCCCGGGGCGCCGTCCGCCCCCGCCGTCGGCTTCGCGCCGCTGTCGGCGGCGCCGCCGGCGGGTCCACCGGCGGGGCCACCGGGGCCGGCCGTGCCACCGGTGCCGCCACCGCCGCCCGCGGGCATGTCGAACAGGGCCGCCTCGGCCGGGGCGGCCAGCTCCTCGGGGCGGAACATGCGGATCACGCCGTACTCGCCGTCGAACCCGGCGTCCCGGATCACCTCGTCGCGGCGGAGCCGGGCCACGGCCTCGCCCAGCCGCTCGCCGCCGTGCCGGCGCACCTCCTCCAGCGGGCTGCGGGTGAGGATCTCCAGCTCCGGGCCGAGCGCGGCGACCAGCCGGTCCACCTCGCCGCGGACCCGCTTGCTCTTGGGACCCACCCCGACGATCTCGCTCACCATCTCCGGCAGCGGGACCAGGCTGGTGAAGCCGGCCGCGCCCTGCGGGCGGTACCCCTCGGGCCGCGCGGCCAGCTCGCGCACGCGGTGGGCGACCCCGACCGTCAGCGGGCGCCCGCACTCCGGGCAGCGGCCGTCCAGGCCCCGGGTGGCCTCCGGCTCCAGCCGCACCCCGCACTTGCGGTGCCCGTCCATGTGGTACTTGCCGTGCTCGGGGAAGAACTCAACGGTTCCGCGGTAGCCCTCGCCGGTCTCCAGGGCGCGCCGCACCGCGTAGTAGTCCAGGTCGGTGTCGAAGCGGGTGGCCTCCCGCGCCAGCATCGGCGGGGAGTGCGCGTCGGAGTGGCTGACCTGGGTGTAGCGGTCCAGCGCCGGGACGGTCCAGTTCATCGCCGGGTCGCTGGAGAGCCCCGTCTCCACGGCGAAGACGTGGTCGGCCAGGTCGGCGTAGCAGTCCTCCACCCGGTCGAAGCCGGACTTGGAGCCCAGAACCGCGAACCAGGGCGTCCACACGTGCGCCGGGACCAGGTAGGAGCCCGGGTCGCTGGACAGGGTGATCTCCAGCAGGTCGCGCGAGTCCAACCCGAGGATGGGCCGGCCGTCGGAGGCGAGATTGCCGATGCGGGCCAAATCGGCGGTGATCGCCTCGGCCGCCTCCATGGACGGGGCGTAGAGCAAATGGTGCACCTTTCGGGTGCGTTCGCCCCTTTTATAGATGGTGGAGATCTCCACGGAGAGCATGAAGCGCGGCGGTTTCCGACATGCGGGCGGCAGGGTGCGCAGCACTCGGCGCTCGATTTCGGGCGCCAGCCGGAACAGCCCCGGCTCGGCCGGGACCAGGTGCGAGCGCAACTCCTCGCGCCACGCCGGGTGAGTGAAATCACCGGTGCCGACCACGTCGACGCCCTTGCGCGCCGCCCACCAGGCGAGGTGTTCCAGGTCGCAATCCCTGCTGCACGCCCGCGAGTACTTGGAGTGAATATGCAGATCGGCGTGGAACTCCACGACAGGTCCTTCCCACCAATGCCCGCAGTGGCAGGGCGCGGGCGATCCCGAAGCCGCCGCGCGATGGCGGGCGCGGCCGCCGGTGCCACCATCCCACAACCGCGGACCGCCGATGCACCATATGCGAGCCCGCGTTCGGCCGGTGTAAAGAGCCGGGTAATCTTGCCGGTGCCATGGAGAACCCGCACCCCCGGTTCCCGCTCCGGGCCGTGGGGGAGAGGAGGGCTCTGATATACCGGCGGTGACCGCTTCGGGGCCAAACGCTACGAAGAGTCGTCAATTCGGTCCCGATTCGGCTGCGACGCCCGCGGTTAAGGGAGATCGGGAACGCATCACCGTCCCGGCGCGTTATCCGTCCGCCGCCATACCGATGCCGTAATGGGCCCGCCGGGGGCGTGCGGCACCGACAGGTCCGCCGAGGTGTCTATGATGTCGGGGTCCCCACCCGTCAATCCCGGGTATCACGGGGCGTGCGCGCCGGTTGCCGCGCTTGCGGCCCAGGCGGAGGCCGCCGACCCTCTCCGTGGGGTAATTGCTGCATAAAGTAACAACAAGGAAGGGTGTGCGTCCGATGGGCGACGTTTTGTCGGCGCTGATCCCCCCCGCTGTTGTCGCGACGGTCTTCTGTACGTTCGTCGTCAAGCTGCTCCGCAAGGAGATGGCGCCCCGGACGTCGGACGGCAGGCTGGTGAGCGAGGCCCGGGCCGATGCGGCCGCGAGCGCCCCGCCCGATGCCGGGCGTCCGGCCGGAACCGGTGAGGAAGCCGCTGCGCACACGCGCCCGGAGGAGGACGGCTCCGCCGGGGAAGAGGGATCGGAGCGCCCGCGCCGGGACCGATAGCGGGGGGTCGGCGGGCCGCCATATACCGGCCCGTCGCAGGCGTGTCGCGGGCCCGAATCGGCCGCCGCGGCGATCTTTTCCGCCCGGGGCGCGGACCTCGGCGATTTTCATCGCGTCGAGAATTGTCTTCCGTCCCGGGGGCGGATAGCTTTATATTCAGGTGCCGACGCACCGCACTGCTGAAAGGTCTACATCCATGGCACAAAAGGTTCAGGTGCTTCTCGTCGACGATCTGGACGGCGGAGAGGCCGACGAGACGGTCGCGTTCGGGGTCGACGGAACGAGTTATGAAATCGACCTGAGTACCGACAACGCCTCCAAGCTCCGCGAGCTCCTGGCCCCGTACGTGTCGGCGGCGCGCAAGGCCCCGGCCAAGACCGGGCGCAGCGGCCGGCGGCAGCAGCGCAGCGCCCCCAGCCGTGAGCGCAGCGCCGAGATCCGGGCGTGGGCCAAGGCCCAGGGCAAGCAGGTGAACGAGCGGGGCCGCATCCCGGCCGCGATCGTCGCCGAGTACGAGGCGGCGCAGGGCCGCTAGACCCCGGTCGCGGACCCTCCCCGGTCGGGTCCGACCCGGCCCGGGGAGCGCCGGGTCCGGCCGTGCGCCGGGCCGCGCGGGTGCGCCCGTGCGGCGCCGGGGCCGGGCCGGCGCGGCCCGGGGCGGCCCTGTTCGCTCAGAGCACATCCGAAGGAATGCACAGGCGGTCCGTGCGCCCCGCGAATACGGAGGGCGCGCGGGCCGTTCGCTTGCGGCGTAGTCGGAACACCGAAGGCCCGATTGGTAGTTGGATGAGGGTGAACGCCCTATCGTCGGGGAAAGTCTCTGGCAACGATGGTCGGAGGCAACCGGACGATGCGGGTGCGTCCTCCGGTCGGCGGGTGTCCGGCGGCGCGGGGGACGGGTGCGGCAGCGCCCTCCGAGGGCTTTCACCCCCCGAAGGGCCGAAAAGCGGAAAAGCGTGAGGGTCGGAACTTCCGCCCCTGCCTGACCGCTCTGTGAGGAGCGACGAGACATGTTCGAGAGGTTTACCGACCGCGCACGGCGCGTGGTGGTCCTGGCCCAGGAAGAGGCCAGGATGCTCAACCACAACTACATCGGTACGGAGCACATCCTGCTCGGCCTCATCCACGAGGGTGAGGGCGTCGCTGCGAAGGCTCTGGAGAGCCTGGGGATCAGCCTCGAAGCGGTCCGGCAGCAGGTCGAAGAGATCATCGGCCAGGGGCAGCAGGCCCCCTCCGGCCACATCCCCTTCACCCCGCGCGCCAAGAAGGTCCTGGAGCTGTCCCTGCGCGAGGCGCTCCAGCTCGGCCACAACTACATCGGCACCGAGCACATCCTGCTCGGGCTGATCCGCGAGGGCGAGGGCGTGGCGGCCCAGGTGCTGGTCAAGCTCGGCGCCGACCTGAACCGGGTGCGCCAGCAGGTGATCCAGCTGCTCCACGGGTACCAGGGCAAGGAGCCGCAGGCCACCGGGGCCTCCTCGGAGTCGGCCCCCTCCACCTCCCTGGTGCTGGACCAGTTCGGCCGCAACCTGACCCAGGCGGCGCGGGAGAGCAAGCTCGACCCGGTCATCGGCCGGGACAACGAGATCGAGCGGGTCATGCAGGTCCTGTCCCGCAGGACCAAGAACAACCCGGTGCTCATCGGCGAGCCCGGCGTCGGCAAGACCGCGGTGGTCGAGGGGCTGGCCCAGAAGATCGTCAAGGGCGAGATCCCCGAGACGCTCAAGGACAAGCAGCTCTACACGCTCGACCTGGGCGCGCTGGTGGCCGGCAGCCGGTACCGCGGCGACTTCGAGGAGCGCCTCAAGAAGGTGCTCAAGGAGATCAAGACCCGCGGCGACATCATCCTGTTCATCGACGAGCTGCACACGCTGGTCGGCGCGGGCGCGGCGGAGGGCGCGATAGACGCCGCCTCCATCCTCAAGCCCATGCTGGCCCGGGGTGAGCTGCAGACCATCGGTGCGACCACGCTGGACGAGTACCGCAAGCACCTGGAGAAGGACGCCGCCCTGGAGCGGCGGTTCCAGCCCATCCAGGTCGACGAGCCCACCATCGCGCACACCATCGAGATCCTGAAGGGGCTGCGCGACCGCTACGAGGCGCACCACCGGGTCTCCATCACCGACAGCGCGCTGGTGGCCTCGGCCCAGCTGGCCGACCGCTACATCAGCGACCGGTTCCTGCCGGACAAGGCGATCGACCTGATCGACGAGGCCGGCTCGCGGATGCGCATCCGCCGTATGACCGCGCCGCCGGACCTGCGCGAGTTCGACGACAAGATCGCCGACGTCCGCAAGGACAAGGAGTCGGCCATCGACGCGCAGGACTTCGAGAAGGCCGCCTCGCTGCGCGACGACGAGAAGAAGCTGCTCAACTCCAAGGCCCAGCGGGAGAAGGAGTGGAAGGCCGGCGACATGGACGTCGTCGCCGAGGTGGGCGAGGAGCTCATCGCCGAGGTCCTGGCGGCCTCCACCGGCATCCCGGTCTTCAAGCTCACCGAGGAGGAGAGCTCCCGGCTGCTGCGCATGGAGGACGAGCTGCACAAGCGCGTCATCGGCCAGGAGGACGCCATCAAGGCGCTCTCCCAGGCGATCCGGCGCACGCGTGCGGGCCTGAAGGACCCCAAGCGCCCCGGCGGCTCGTTCATCTTCGCCGGCCCGTCCGGCGTCGGTAAGACCGAGCTGTCCAAGACGCTGGCGGAGTTCCTGTTCGGCGACGAGGACTCGCTGATCCAGCTCGACATGAGCGAGTTCATGGAGAAGCACACCGTCTCCCGGCTGTTCGGCTCGCCTCCCGGCTACGTCGGCTACGAGGAGGGCGGCCAGCTCACCGAGAAGGTGCGCCGCAAGCCGTTCTCCGTGGTCCTGTTCGACGAGATCGAGAAGGCCCACGGCGACATCTTCAACTCGCTGCTGCAGGTCCTGGAGGAGGGCCGGCTCACCGACGCCCAGGGTCGCAACGTCGACTTCAAGAACACGGTCATCATCATGACCACCAACCTGGGCACCCGGGACATCTCCAAGGGCGCGGCGATGGGCTTCGCCAAGGAGGACGACGAGAAGACCAACTACGACCGGATGAAGGCCAAGGTCCAGGAAGAGCTCAAGCAGAACTTCCGGCCCGAGTTCCTCAACCGCGTCGACGACGTCATCGTCTTCCACCAGCTGTCCGAGAAGGAGATCATCGACATCGTCGACCTGATGGTCGCCAATCTGGACGGTCGGCTCAAGGACCGCGACATGGGCCTGGAGCTGCGGTCGAACGCCAAGAAGGTGCTCGCCTCCCGCGGCTACGACCCGGTGCTGGGCGCCCGGCCGCTGCGCCGGACCATCCAGCGCGAGATCGAGGACCAGCTCTCGGAGAAGATCCTCTACAACGAGCTGCGGCCCGGACAGATCGTGGTGATCGACGCCGAGGGCGAGGGCGCCGACGCCCGGTTCACCTTCACCGGGGTGCCCAAGCCCGACTCGGTCCCCGACGCCCCGCAGGTGGAGGAGACCGCGGCGGGTTCGTCGGAGTAGCCCGGCACCAGCCGCACAGAGCGGCCGGGCCGCACCGCACCCGCCCGTCCCGTCCGCAGGAGCACCGTGGGCCCCGCCTCATCGAGGCGGGGCCCGCTTTCGTGTGTCCGGGGGAGGACGCGGTGTGCGGGCCCGGGCCCGGCGCAGGCCCAGGCGCCGCGCAGCTTGGGGGAAATCCGGCCGCGTGCCCTGAAGCCGGTGCGGTGTCCGATTCGGCGAAAGGGTGGCGCCGCCCGCGGCCCTGACCGACGATGATCACGACGCACCAGGGCCAGGGAGGGCATATGAAGCTGAGGTTCATCGGCACCACGTCCCAGGGCAGCGGCTGCCCCAGCCTTTACGAGACCGACGGCGGGGAGTACGTCGTGCAGGGGCGCCGGCTCACCGACCCCGAGGCCCTGGCCCAGGTGAGGAATGTCCTGGAAGGGGAAGAATTCGTCGTCGTACCCCGTGAGCTCCTGACACGATACGCCCCCAAGGAGTGACGTGGCGGACCTGATCCCCCCGGGCCCGGACCTCGACAGGCTCTTCCGGGACTGCCGCTTCACGGCCTGGCGCCTGGAGACGCGCCGCACCTACGGAGTGGCGGAGGAGGACGGGCCCTATCGGGAGTGGCTCGCCGGGCGCGATCCGGGGATCGGGTGGTTTCTGCCGTGGCTGGAGCTGGTGCGTGCCGAGACGGCGAAGGGCAAGCGTGTGGAGCGGGTCAGGCTGGTCGACGATCCCCCCTCGGACTACCTGAGGTGGGAGCTGTGGGGCACCCCCTACAACCTGGCCGCGGGGGAGGACATCCGCTACCTCCCGCGCGGCCACCCGGTGGTGGGGGAGCTGCCCGCCGATGACTTCTGGGTCTTCGACAGCTCCGCCGTGGCCCGGCTGCGCTTCGAGGGCGACCGGTTCGCGGGGGCCGTCCTCCTCCGGGAGCCCGAGGAGGTGGTCCGGGCCGTCCGGGCGCGCGACGCCGCGTGGCACCACGCGCTCCCCTACACCCGGTACCTGTCCACGCTCATCCGATGAACGACTACCAGACGGCGCGGCACGCCCTCGGGAGGCGTCTGCGCGAACTGCGCACCGAGGCCGGCCTGTCCGGCCGCTCCCTGGCCGAGGCGCTGGACTGGGCGCCCTCGAAGGTGAGCAAGCTGGAGCACGGGCGCCAGACCGCCTCCTCGGCCGACCTGCGCGGCTGGGCGGCGGTCTGCGGCGCACCGGAGGCGGCGGGGGAGCTCATCGCCCAGCGGCGGGCCATGGAGACCCACTACGCGAGCTGGCGGCGCCAGCTCGCGGCCGGCACCCGCGCCCGGCAGCGGGCGTTCGGCCAGGACGAGAGCGCCTCGGGGCGCATCCGGGTCTTCGAGTCGGCGTGCGTGCCGGGGCTGCTGCAGACCCCCGAGTACGCCCGGCACATGCTGCGCCGCACGGTCGAGCTGCACCGCGCGCCCGACGGCGACGTCGAGGAGGGGGTGCGCGCCCGCATCCGCCGCCAGGAGGTGCTCTACCGGCCGCACCACCGGGTGGAGGTGCTGCTGTGGGAGCCGGCGCTGCGCATGCTGATCTGCCCGGAGGAGGTGATGGCCGGGCAGCTGGACCGGATCGCGGGGATGGTGGGCATGCGGGCGGTGGACATCGCGATCGTCCCCACCGGCGCGCGGGTGCGGGTGGTGCCCTCGCACGGGTTCTGGATCTTCGACGAGCGGCTCGTGATCGTGGAGACCATCGGCGCGGAGCTGCGCCTGGACGACCCGGAGGCGGTGGTGCCCTACCGGGCGGTCTTCGAGGCGCTGTCCGCGGCGGCGGTGCGGGAGGCGGCGGCGCACCGGCTGCTGGCCCGCATCCGCGGCGACCTGTTCCGCCCGAACGGCCGGTGAGGGGCGTCGTGAGAAATTTCGAGAAACCTCGGGGACGCCGGGAATGGCCGCGCCCTAGCGTCGTGCCCCGGACGGACCGGACCGGCGGGGCCCGCAGCCGCGGTCCGGCGGATCACGGTCGGCGGGCGCGGAGAGGGGGAGCGGTGGGTGCGGGGTGGTCCGGCTGGCGGTTCGGGACGCGGCGCGGCTTCTACAGCGGGGCGGTGGTCTACACGGCCTCGCGGCCGCACCCCGAGGCGCCGGGGCGCACCGAGGAGGTGGAGGCCGCCGACCGGGACGAGCTGGCCGCGGCGCTGGAGGTGCACGCGCTGCTGGACGCGCTGCGCGCGCGGTACGGGCGCGACTGGTCGATCGGTGCGGAGGGGGCCACCGCGGGACGCCCCCGGTGGGTCTGGGCGGCGCCGCGGCGGCCGGGCCGGACCGCCCCCCGGCCGATGCAGCCGGCGGAACTGGCCGCCTGGCTCGACGAGCACGGCGGCGGTGAGGACGGCGGAGCGGACCCGGGGGCGGGCGGAGGCGAACGGGACGGCGGGAACGGCGGCGCGCGCGGAGGCGGGCCGGCGAGGGCCCTGGACGGCGACGGCCGACTTCCCCATCCAGGGCCTCCGCGGGCCCCTCGTCCACGCACCGGAGGCCGCTGACGAGGGCGCCCGCCCCGCCGGCTCCGCCCGCCCCCGTCGGCAGGGGCGCGCGGTCCCGGCGGCGGTCTAACCGGGCAGGGCGTAGCGGCCGTCGTCCAGCGGGTCGACGAGGCCGTCGGCGATGAGGGCGTCCAGGGCGCGCTCGCGCTGGACCGGCTCGTCCCACACCGCGTCCAGGGCGGGCTTGTCCACGGGCCCGGGAGCGGCCCGCAGCACAGCCAGCAGGCGGCCGCGGACCTGGCGGTCGGTCCCGGCGTAGCGCTGTCCGCGGCGGGGCGGGCCGTCGTAGGCGGGGTGGCCGGCCGCCCGCCACGCGCACCGGTCGGCGATCGGGCAGTCGGCGCAGGCGGGGGAGCGGGCGGTGCACACCAGCGCCCCCAGCTCCATGACGGCCACGCTCCACCGGACCGCGGTGGGCGCGTCCGGCGGGAGCAGCTCCTCGGCCAGCGCCGTCTCGCCCCGGGTGGCGGCCTTCGGCGGGTACTGGACCCCCGTGACCGCCCGGGCCAGAACCCGGCGCACGTTGGTGTCCAGAACCGCGTGCCGCTGCCCGTAGGCGAAGCTCGCCACCGCGGCCGCGGTGTAGGAGCCCACCCCGGGCAGCGCGAGCAGTTCGGTGTGGTCGCGGGGCACCTCGCCGCCGTGGCGCTCGGTGATCGCCCGAGCGCACGCGTGCAGGTTGAGGGCGCGGCGCGGGTAGCCCAGGCGGTTCCACATCCGCACCGCCTCCCCGGAGGGCTCGGCGGCCAGATCGGCCGGGGTCGGCCAGCGGCGCATCCAGGCCTCCCAGGCGGGCAGCACCCGCACGACCGGGGTCTGCTGCAGCATGACCTCGCTCACCAGCACCGACCAGGGCGATGCCCCGTCGGCGCGCCAGGGCAGGTCGCGCGCGTTCCGCTCGTACCAGGCGAGAACCGCGGTGGAATAAGGGTTGTCGATCATGCCCATTCGTGGTCGGAATACGGCGGGTTGAGTATGTGACACGCCGGGGGAACCGGAATACTACGCCCATGGCGTCAAGTGCTGGACACCCGGGACCGGTCAGCCCCGGGACGTATTGGAAGCGGCGTGTCTTCGTACTGGTGGGCCTGCTGGCGGTGGTGACCCTGATCGCCTACGCCTGCCGCCCGTCGGCCTCCGATACCGACAACGCGGCCGGGACGTCCCCGGACGCCGCGCCGTCGGCGGAGTCCTCACCCAGTGTCGCACCGTCTCCGACGCCCAGCACCTCGTCCGACGACGGCGACGACGAGGACGAGAAGGACGACGAGGACGGCGACGACGACTCCTCCGGGGACGGCTCCGGAGGGGACGCGGACGAGGGGTCCGGCGGCGACTCGGACTCCGAGGACGGCGGGGACGGCAAGGACGGCGAGGACGAGGAGTTCCCCGCGCCGAAGAAGGCGGGCGACCCCTGCCGCCCCTCCGACGTCGTCGTGACGGTGGAGACCGACAGGAGCGACTACGCCTGGGACGCCAAGCCGAAGATCGAGCTGACCGCCGTCAACACCGCCGAACAGACCTGCACCGTGGACCTGGGCCCCGAGGCCATGGAGGTGCGGATCACCTCCGGGGACGACCGGGTCTTCTCCACCGCCGATTGCGCGGAGCGCAAGGACGAGAACAAGGTCGAGCTGGAGCGCGGCGTCCCGGAGAAGAGCACGTTCACCTGGGACCGCAAGCGGTCCTGGAAGGACTGCCGGGACGGCGACGTCACGGCGAAGCGCCCCGGGACCTACGTGGCCGCCCTGGAGGGCGACTACTCCTCCGGCAAGGAGCGGGAGCGCCAGGTCTTCCGCCTGAACTGAGCCCGGATCGTCGAGGGGCCGGGGATGCCGCCGGGCGCCCTGATGGGCGTCCGCGCCCGTCTGCCGCCGCAGGCCCGGAAGCCGGTCTGCGCCGCGTGTCCGTAGGGAACGCGGTGCGCTCCCCNNNGCGCCCCCCGCCCCCCCGGCCCGTGCCGAGGCGGCGGCCCCCGCCTCCTCCGGTGCCGCGGTCCTGCACGGCCGGCCGAGCGCCCCCCGGCCCCAGGCCCCCGGCCTCCGACGACGGCTGACGAGCGTCGGCCTCGACGGCGCAGCAGGTACCCCGCTCGGGGCTGCTTGCCGGGTGGCGGGCCGCCGCGGTGCCAGGGGGAAGGCGGCGACGACGAAGCAGGCGCGGTTCCCCGGGCGCCCTGGTCGGCCGGCGGGCCTCTCGCGGTCCGGGAACAGCGGCAACGACGGAACGGCAGGTGCCCCGCCGCCCGGCAAGCAGGCAAGAGCGGGCCGCGGGGCCGAGGTCCGCCTCGGCCAGGGGCGCCCCACGGTCCCCAGCCGTCACGGTGGGGGACCGTGGCCGGGCGGTTTCCGGTTCCGGACCGTGCGCGGTCAGGCCGAGCGGCGGCGCCGGGCGGGCAGGGCCGTGGCGAGGGCCTCGGACACGTCGTCCACCCCGACCACCTCGATGCCCTCGACCGGCACCTCGCTGTGCCGGGGAACGATGGCCCGGGTGAAGCCCAGCCGCTGCGCCTCCATCAGGCGGCGCTCCACGCCGTCCACGGCGCGCACCTCCCCGGCCAGGCCCACCTCTCCCAGGGCGGTCAGCCCTCGGGGCAGCGCCTCGTCCCGCGCCGAGCCCGCGACCGCCAGCGCCAGGCCCAGGTCGACCGAGGGCTCGCCCAGCCGCACTCCGCCCACCGTGGACAGGTACACGTCGGCGTTGGCCAGGCGCACCCCGGCCCGCCGTTCCAGCACCGCCAGCACCATGTTCACCCGGGCCTGGTCCAGCCCGGAGGTGGCCCGCCGCGGCTGCGGCAGGTTGGTGGGGGCCACCAGCGCCTGCACCTCGGCGATCAGCGGGCGGCGCCCCTCCAGGGTGACCGTCACACAGGTGCCGGGGACCGGCTGGTCGCGCCGGGTCAGGAACAGGCCGCTGGGGTCGGGCATGCCGATGATCCCGGCCTCGCCCAGGTCGAAGCAGCCGATCTCGTCGGTGGGGCCGTACCGGTTCTTGACCGCGCGCAG
>NZ_ANAD01000059.1 GCF_000341245.1 Nocardiopsis halophila DSM 44494 | reverse complement strand
CGACCCAGCCGATCTCGTCGGTGGGGCCGTACCGGTTCTTGACCGCGCGCAGCATCCGCAGCCGGGAGTGGCGGTCGCCCTCGAACTGCAGCACCACGTCGACCAGGTGCTCCAGCAGGCGCGGCCCGGCGATCGAGCCGTCCTTGGTGACGTGCCCGACCAGCACCGTGGCGATGCCGCGCTCCTTGGCGATGCGGATCAGCGCCCCGGCCACCTCCCGCACCTGGGTCACGCCGCCGGGCACGCCGGACACCTCGGGGGCGCTCATCGTCTGCACCGAGTCCACGATGAGCAGCGAGGGGGCGACCGCGTCCACGTGCGAGGCGACCGCGCCGACGGTGGTCTCGGCGGCGAGGAAGAGCTTGGGGGAGAGCGCGCCCAGCCGCTCGGCGCGCAGCCGCACCTGGCCGGTGGACTCCTCCCCGGTGATGTAGAGGACCGGTCCGGTGTCCGCGCAGAGCGCGGCGACCTCCAGCAGCAGCGTCGACTTGCCGACCCCGGGCTCCCCGGCCAGCAGCATCACGCCGCCGGGCACCACCCCGCCGCCGAGCACCCGGTCCATCTCGTCCAGCCCCGTGGGGGAGGCGTGCGCGGACTCCACGTCGATCTCGGTGATCGGGCGCGCGGCGGTCGCCACCCGGGTGGGGGCCACGGCGGTCGCCGAGGGGGACCCGGCCTCCTCGACGGTGCCCCAGGCCTGGCACTCACCGCACCGGCCCACCCATTTCAGGGTGGTCCAGCCGCACTCGCCGCACCGGAACGTACTCTTCGCGCTCTTCGCCATGACTGCACGCTAGCCCCTCGGGGCGACAGGGCGGGCCCGGTTTCACCCCGCTGTGGACGGCCGTGGACGGGGCCGCCGGGGACCCGGCACGGAAGCGGCACGGATCCGGAACCAGGCGGCCGACCGGTGAGTCACACCGGGCGAGGCAGGGCCGGGCGCGGGCAGGGGCGCCCGGCGCGCGCGCCCGGGGGCGGGAGGCGCGGACGAGGCACTTGGGAGGGACGGCCGTGGAACCACCGATGAGCACCCTGGTCCGCAGGGCGGTCACGGCGCTCGCCTGTGCGGGCGCCGTGACCGCCGCGTCCGCGTGCGGACTGGTCGCCTACGTCAAGGACGGCGAGCTCCCGCCCGACCGGGACGGACCGGCCGCCTCCGCCCCGGAGCCGACCGCCTCCCCGACGCCCGATCCGTCCGCCCCGGCGGACGGCGGCCCGACGGACGGCGCGTCCCCGGGGGCGACGCCGGGCGGGGCCTCGCCGGCCGGGGAGTTCCGCGACGGGCCGGTCCCGGCCGAGAAGCCGTCCTTCGACGAGGGCAGCCTCGGGCCCGCACCGCCCCCGGGCGACTTCACCGCGTCGGTGGAGTACGAGATCAAGCGGTTCGTCAACGCGTTCGGCATGGAGTACGACCCGGAGTCCTCCGTGGAGTGCGGGGAGCTGCGCGCCGAGGAGGGCGCCACCGGGAGCTGCGACGCGACCTACGCGGGCCACCGCGCGGTGTTCGAGGTGACCGTCACCGGCCCGGACGCCTTCGAGTACGAGACGGGCCGGCTCCCGGTGTCGCGGGAGGCGGTCGAGGAGCGCTACCGCTACCGCACGGGGCAGGAGCGGGTCCGCTGCGACATGGAGGAGTACGCGATGGTCACCTCCGCCTCCAGCGGCATCGTGTGCGCGTCGGCGGCCGGCGACCGGGCGCAGGTGGAGGTCTCCTCGGACGGCTCGGGCGTGGCCTTCGACGAGCGGTGAGGTGCGGCGCCCTCAGTACTCCCGCCACCAGAGGTTGACCGCGTAGTCCACCTCCAGGCCGGGGTGGGAGGCGGTGATCTCGGCGGCCAGCGCGGGCGGGAACTCGATGCCCACCACGGCCTCGAAGTCGGCGCGCCGCTCGAACCGCCACCGGATCTCCAGCGGTTCCCGGACGAACCCCTGGGCGGCCCAGAAGCGCTCGACGTCGTCGGGGTCGTAGCGGGGCAGGAAGCGGCGGAACCAGGAGCCGAAGGTGCTGCGGGAGGCGTCGTTGTCGATGATGAACGCGGCCCCGCCGCGGCGCACCACCCGGGACAGCTCGCGCAGGCCGGGCTCGCAGCCGCGGCCGAAGAAGTAGGCCCAGCGGGCGTGGGCCACGTCGACCGAGGCGTCGGGGACCGGCAGGCGCTGCGCCACCCCGGTGCGCACGGCGGTGTTCTCCAGACCGGCGGTGCGGGCGCGGGCCGCGGCGGCCAGCTCCCCGTGCGGCTCGACCCCGGTCACCCGGTCCGCAGCGGCCGCGAAGCCCGGCAGGTGGTACCCGGTGCCGCAGCCGATGTCGAGCACGTGCGCGCCGGCCAGGGGGCGGATGCGCTCCATGGCGGCGGCGATGCGCCCGTCCGGGTCCACCGCCGCGTTCTCCAGCTCGTAGACCCGGGGGCTGTTCCAGATGTTGGGGCTGGGGATCGCCCCCTGAAGTGCGGCTCTCACCCCGGGCAGGCTAGCCGCGCCGCGGGGGGCCGGGCGAATCCGGCCCCCCACCGCATAGGGTTGATCGGGTGAGCGCTATCGAGGTCCCCGACGCGCCGGTGGTCCTGTCGACCGCCTCGGTCTTCCCGGAGAAGACGCCCGCCGCCTTCGAGATCGCCGCCGAGCTCGGCTACGACGGCATCGAGGTCCTGGTCTCCTCCGACCCGGTCAGCCAGGACACCGACATGCTGCGCCGGCTCTCCGACTACCACGGCGTACCCGTCACCGCGGTGCACTCCCCGTGCCTGATCTTCACCCAGCGGGTGTGGGGGCGCGACCCCTGGGAGAAGCTGGTCCGCTCCAAGTCCATGGCCGAGGCGCTGGGCGCCACGGCGATCGTGGTGCACCCCGCCTTCCGCTGGCAGCGCGAGTACGCCCGGGCCTTCGAGGAGGGCATCGCCCGCATGCAGGAGGAGACCGACGTGGTCTTCGCCGTGGAGAACATGTACCCGGTCCACATGGGGGACCGGGAGGTGGTGCCCTACGCCCCCAGCTGGAACCCGCTGGACCGGGACTACCCGGACGTCACCCTGGACCTGTCGCACACCGCGATGTCGCGTTCGGACGCCATGGACATGGCCAAGCGGCTGGGCGGGCGGCTGTCCCACGTGCACCTGGCCGACGGGGTCGGCGGGCAGAACCTGGACGAGCACCTGATCCCCGGGCGCGGCACGCAGCCCTGCGCCGAGGTGCTGGAGCACCTGGCCACGACCGGCTACGACGGGCAGATCGTGCTGGAGGTCAACACCCGCAAGGCGGCCGACCGCGAGGCGCGCAAGCTGGAGCTGGCCGAGGCGCTGGCGTTCAGCCGGCTGCACTTCGCGGGCGCCTCGGACGGCGGGACCGGGCGCGGCGGCTCCGCGGGGGCCAGTCGCTCCGAGGGCTCCGAGGGGCCCGGCCGCCCGGACCGGCGCGAGCGGATCGCGCTGCGCCAGCGCGCCCCGGCCGCGCCCGAGCGCACCTTCGTCGTCGACCCCGGCGGCACGGCCGAGGAGGAGGGGGCGGACGGGCGCTGACCCGCCGCGGCCGCCCCGCGGCGCGTAGGCTCGAAAGGGGAGAGGGCCGTCCACCCGGGAGGCGCGTCGTGGTGTTCAGACGTACCGTTCTCGCGGCCGCCGGAAGCGGGCGGCTCCGGTCCGCCGCCGAGGGCTCCGGCGTCACCCGGGCCCTGGCCGGGCGCTTCATCGCCGGGGAGACGCTCGACGACGCCGTGCGCACCGTGCGCGCCCTGGCCGCCGCGGGCCTGTCCGCCACCGTCGACCACCTCGGCGAGGACGTCGACCACCCGGCCCGGGCCGGGGCGGTCGCCCGCGCCTACGGCGTGCTGCTGGAGCGGCTCGGGGAGGAGGGCCTCACCGGCGCCGCCGAGGTGTCGGTCAAGCCCACCGCGGTCGGCCTGGGGCTCGGCGGCGAGGGGGAGGCCCTCGCCGAGGAGAACATCGCGCGCATCTGCGCCGCCGCGGAGGAGGCCGGGACCACCGCCACGCTCGACATGGAGGCCGAGTGGACGGTGGCGCCGACGCTGCGCATCGCCGACCGCCTCCGCGCGCGCCACCCCGGCCTCGGCATCGTCCTGCAGAGCCGCCTGCGGCGCACCGAGGACGACGTCCGCCGGTACGCCGCCCTCCCCGGCGCGCGCGTGCGCCTGGTCAAGGGCGCCTACGCGCCGTCCCCGGACACCGCCCACCGGACCCGCGGCGCCGTCGACGCCGCCTACGTGCGCTGCCTGCACACGCTCATGGCCGGACCGGCCCGCCCGCTGGTCGCCACCCACGACCCCCGCCTGATCGCCATCGCCCGCACCCTCGCCCTGCGCCACGGCCGCGCCCCCGGCGACCACGAGTTCCAGATGGTGTACGGCGCGCGCCCCGCCGAACAGGAGCGCCTGGCCGGGCTCGGCGAGCGGGTGCGGGTCTACGTCCCCTACGGCCGCGAGTGGTACGGCTACCTCCTGCGCCGCCTCGCCGAGCGCCCCGCCTACGCCGCCTTCGCCGCACGCTCCCTGCTCACCCGGTCCTGAGGCCGGGCCCGCACCCGCGTTCGGGAGGGACGCGTCACGCTGCGTTCCGTGACCGGCCTACAGTGGAATGCGTCCGAAAGGGTGAGTGGATGATCGCGATCATTGGCGCGGGCAAGATGGGCGAGGCGCTGCTCGCCGGCCTGCTGAGCACCGGGCACGGCCCGGACGACGTACTGGTCACCGAGCCCCGTGAGGAGCACGCCGCCGAACTGCGCGAGCGCTACGGGGTGCGCACGGTCCCGGCGGCCGAGGCCGCGGGCGCCGACGCGCTGGTCCTGGCGGTCAAGCCGCAGGACATGGTCGACCTCCTCGACGGGCTGAGCCCCTACGTCGGCGGGGGCACCACGGTCGTCTCCGTGGCGGCCGGCATCACCACCGCGGTGCTGGAGAAGCACCTGGGCGACGGCGTCCCGGTGGTGCGGGCCATGCCGAACACCCCGGCGCTGGTCGGCAAGGGCATGACCGCGATCACCGGCGGCCGCGCCGCCGACGAGGGCCACCTGGAGCGCGCCGAGCGGCTGCTGCGCGCGGTCGGCGAGGTGGAGGTCGTCGCCGAGCGGCACATGGACACCGTCACCGCCATCTCCGGCAGCGGCCCGGCCTACTTCTACTTCATCGCCGAGACCATGGTCGAGGCCGGCGTGGCCATGGGCATGCCCCGCGCCACCGCCCAGCGCCTGGTGCGCCAGACCATCTCCGGCGCCTCGGCGATGCTCGGCGAGTCCGGCGAGCACCCGGTGGTGCTGCGCGAGGCCGTCACCTCCCCGGGCGGCACCACCGCGGCCGCCGTGCGGGAGCTGGACCGCCACGGCGTGCGCACCGCCTTCACCGACGCCATCGAGGCGGCCCGGGACCGCAGCCGCGCGCTGTCGGAGGGGTGAGCGCGGGGACGGGTGCGCGCCCGGATCGCACCGCTGCGTCCGGATGTGCTTGAGTATGTGTGTCACCGGACACACGCGTGGACCGCACCAACGCCAGGGGGAGGGCGCATGGCCTGCTCGCTGCACGTCGCCTGGGACGACGGGCTGACCGGCTACAACTTCGGCCCCGAGCACCCGCTCAACCCGGTGCGGGTGGAGCTGACGATGGCGCTCGCCCGCGAGCTCGGCGTGTTCGACGCCCCCGGCATCTCCTTCATCCCGGTCGAGCCGGCCTCCGACGACCTGTTGAAGCTCGTCCACGACCCCGGCTACATCGAGGCGGTCAAGCGGGCCGGGCGGACCCTGGAGCCGGACGAGGCGCACTCCCTGGGCACCCCCGACAACCCGGTCTTCCCGGACATGCACGACGCGGCGTCGCTCGTGGCGGGCGCCTCGGTGGCCGCGGCCCGCGCCGTGTGGCAGGGCGAGACCGAGCACGCCGCCAACATCGCCGGCGGCCTGCACCACGCCATGCCCGGCAACGCCTGGGGCTTCTGCGTCTACAACGACGCCTCGCTGGCCATCGCCTGGCTGCTGGAGCAGGGCGCCAAGCGGGTCGCCTACGTCGACGTCGACGTGCACCACGGCGACGGCGTGCAGGCCATGTTCTACGACGACCCGCGGGTGATGACGATCAGCCTGCACGAGTCGCCGCTCACGCTCTTCCCCGGCACCGGCCGCCCCTCCGAGAGCGGCGGCCCGGGCGCCGAGGGGTACTCCGTCAACGTCGCGCTGCCGGCCGGCACCGACGACGCCCGCTGGCTGCGCGCCTTCGACGCGGTGGTGCCGCCGCTGCTGCGCGAGTTCCAGCCCGAGGTGCTGGTCACCCAGCACGGGGCGGACGCGCACGCGCTGGACCCGCTGGCCAACCTGATGCTCAGCCTGGACGGCCAGCGCCGCGTCTACCGGGAGCTGCACGAGCTGGCCAAGACCACCGCCGGCGGCCGCTGGGTGGTGCTGGGCGGAGGCGGCTACGAGCTGGTGCAGGTCGTGCCGCGGGCCTGGACCCACCTGCTGGCCGAGGCCGCCGGGGGCGGGGTCGACCCGGAGGCGGCCACCCCCGAGGAGTGGCGCGGGCTCGTGCGCCGGCGCACCGGCGACGTTCCGCCGCTGTACATGACCGACGGCCGCACCCCCCGGTTCACCCCGTTCGAGGCGGGCTTCGACCCCGCCGACCCGGTCGACCAGGCGATCCAGGCCACCCGCAGGGCGGTCTTCCCCAGCCAGGGGATCGACCCGAGCCTGTAGCGCACGCACGAGAGGGGACCACGGACCGGGCCGAGCGGCCGCCAGGCCCACACGGAAGGGGAGAACGGGTGACGCCGCCTTCGCGCAGCGAGCTCATCGCGCACATGGTCAGGACCGGGATCGCCGGGCACGTGGACACCCCGCGCCAGGGGAACCTGCGGCACTACCGCAGGCTCGCCGAGCGCGACCCGTACCACATGTTCGGCCTCACCTTCGCCCGCGAGTGGGCCTACCCGGACATCCTGGCGCTGATGGCCAAGCGCTGCGGTGTGGTGGCCGACCCCGCCCACGAGTCCGGGGTGGACACCATCGACCCCGACCTGACCGCCGACGCGCTGGAGGCGCTGGCCGAGCGGATGGCGCGCGCCGCCCGCGACCGCGAGCGCGTCATGGTCGCCACCGGCCACCCGGTGAACCTGCACGCCACCTACCGGGGCTTCAAGCGCGCCCTGGAGCGCAGCGGCTGCCCGGTCGTCACGGCCGGCGAGGGCTTCTCCTACGCCACCGACAGCGGCCACCTGCCCGGGGAGCGGGTCCTGGTCTGGCGGGACGGAGTCGGGATGGTCACCGACACCGAGGGCGAGCCCCGGCACAGCCACCACCCCTTCGCGATGGAGGCCGCGCTGGAGGACCTGCGCCGCCGCGGCGAGCCGTGGCCGCAGCTGGTCATCGCCGACCACGGTTTCGCGGGCGCCGCCGGGGAGGCGGGCGTCTCGGCGGTGGGGTTCGCCGACTGTAACGATCCCGCACTCTTCCTCGCCGAAGACGAGGGAAAGCTGCACGCCACGGTCCCGCTGGACGACGGATACTCGACCGAGGACTACCGGCCGCTGTCGGCGTACGTGCTGCACAAGGCGGGCCTGGAGGACCGGTGAGGGCCCCGCTGACGGGGGCCGGGCGCTTTTATACCCATCCCCTAAACCTCACGGGACCCGTCGCCCCCGTATAGCTGCAGGGACAGCAAACCCGGCCTTTCAATGCCGTGAACGCGGATCTACCCTGAAAACGGACGTGTCAGCAGTTACTTCAACGACACCCCGGCGCGGTGGCGGGGTCGGCGGCGCACCCAGGGCGCGCCGCTCCTGACGGGCCTCCGCGGCGGGGAGAGGCAGGGACACCGACGCGCACGTCCGGAAGTGAGGGCGTTCCGAACATGAACAGGAGTAAGGCTCCCCTGGAAGAGGTCAGGTTCCTGACCGTGGCCGAGGTGGCCACGATCATGCGAGTGTCCAAGATGACCGTCTACCGGATGGTCCACTCCGGTGCACTCCCCGCGATCCGGGTGGGCCGGTCCTACCGGGTCCCCGAGCGCGCCGTGCACGACTACCTCCGAGAGGCCTTCGTCGAGGCCGGCTGACCGGTCGCGGTGCCTCCCCGGCACCGGATGCAGTGTCTCCCCGGCACTGGATGAAGGCCCACCCGAAGGGGGCGGTGCAGCCCCGCCCATCGCCCTCCGGGTGAGCTCCCCGTGGGCCCCCGGGCGCCCGCGCCCCGAGCGCGCCGAGCGGGCGCGCCTGAGCGCGGCCGCGCCGTGAGTGCGCTCACAGCGCCGCGCGGCGGACCGCCCCTCCGGCCGCCCGTCCGGCCCGCACCATGCCGCATTCCTCGGAACCTCCCCCCTGTCCGTGCATGTCACGGCCATAGCGAGCCCCGGCGGGCAGGGGGCGGGAGGCTCTACTACACTTCGTCGTTGTCGACGTTCGTGCCCGCCTCACCCGTGTGTTCCGAGGTTCCTTGATGCCCTCACGCAGATCCGGCGCCCTGCGCCGTGCCGGGCGGCTGCCCGCCGCGGCGCTGGCCGCCGCGCTGGCCGCCGCCGGGTGCGCGTCCGACCCCGCCGAGACGGCCGACGGCGGCTCCGACGACAGCCGCTACATCGCCGGGGACGGGACCGCCACCGAGTTCGCCCCCGAGGAGCGGGTGGAGGCCCCCGACCACAGCGGCGAGACGCTCGACGGCGAGGAGGTCGCCCTCTCCGACTACGAGGGCGGCGTCCTGGTGCTCAACGTCTGGGCCAGCTGGTGCGGGCCCTGCCGTTCGGAGACCCCCGTCCTCAACGAGGTGCACGGCGACTTCGCCGACCGGGACGTGGAGTTCCTCGGCGTCAACATCAAGGACGACCGCACCGCCGCCGAGGCCTTCGAGCGCAAGCAGGAGGTGGACTACCCCAGCCTGTACGACCAGCCGGGCGAGGTCCCCCAGGCCTTCCGCGACACCGTGCCGCCCCAGGCCATCCCCAGCACCCTGGTGATCGACCGCGAAGGGCGCATCGCCGCGCGGGTCATCGGCGAGACCGACTACGACCAGCTCACCGGGCTGGTGCAGACGGTCGTCGAGGAGGACGGATGATCGCCGAGACGGTGATCCAGGGGTCGCTGCTGCTGGCGGTCCCGCTCGCGGTCGCCGCCGGGCTGGTCTCCTTCCTCTCCCCGTGCGTGCTGCCGCTGGTGCCGGGCTACCTGTCCTACGTCACCGGCCTGTCCGGCGCCGACATGGCCGCCCGGAACCGGGCCGCCCGCGAGGCCGGGGCGGGCGCCGCGGGGGCGGACGGCGGGGCCGGCACCGCGACCGCGGTGCGCTCGGCCGACGAGGAGCTGCAGGCCCGCAAGTGGAGCATGCTGGCCGGGAGCCTGCTGTTCATCGCCGGCTTCACCTTCGTGTTCGTCGCGGTGGGGGTGTTCATCGGCGGCGTCGGCGGGCTGCTCATCGACCACGCCGAGACCATCACCCGGGTGCTGGGCGTACTCACCATCGCGCTGGGCCTGGCCTTCATGGGCGTGCTGCCCGGCATGAACCGCGAGTTCCGCTTCCACCGGCTGCCCGGCGCCGGGCTGGCCGGGGCCCCGCTGCTGGGCGTGCTGTTCGGCCTGGGGTGGACGCCCTGCATCGGCCCGACCCTGGCCGCCGTGCAGACGCTGGCCTTCACCGAGGGCAGCGCCGGGCGCGGCGCCCTGCTGTCGCTGGCCTACTGCGTGGGCCTGGGCCTGCCGTTCGTGCTCTCCTCCCTGGCCTACCGGCGCGCCCTGGGCGCGTTCGCCTGGGCGCGCAGGCACACCCGCGCGATCACCGCGGTCGGCGGGGGCATGCTCGTCCTGGTGGGACTGCTCCTGGTCACCGGGGTGTGGTCGGACATCACGGCCGTCATGCAGGGATGGACCGAAGGCTTCGAGACGGTGATCTGACCCATGGCCACCACGACCACCGACGGCGGTGCCGGAACGGGCGCCGGAGAGGACCGGGGGCCCGGCGCCCCGGGCGGCGGCCCCGCGCCGGGGGCGCTCTCCCCGGCCGGATGGGCCCGGTGGACCTGGCGGGTCCTGACCTCCATGCGCACCGCGCTCATCCTGCTGTTCCTGCTGGCCCTGGGCGCGATCCCGGGCTCCATGCTCCCCCAGCGCGTGGTCAACCCGGACGAGGTCGCCCAGTTCTCCACCGAGAACCCGGCGGTGGCCCCCTGGCTCGACCGCCTCTACCTGTTCGACGTGTACTCCTCGCCCTGGTACGCGGCGATCTACCTGCTGCTCTTCGTGTCCCTCACCGGGTGCGTGATCCCGCGCGCCCGGGCCCACCTGCGCCTGATGCGGGCCCGGCCGCCCCGGACGCCGCGCCACCTGGGCCGGATGCCCTACTCGGCGCGCTTCACCACCGGTGCCGCGCCCGAACAGGTGCTGGAGCAGGGCCGCACCGTCTTCAAGCGCTACCGGCTGGAGCGCTACGGCGACTCGCTCTCGGGGGAGACCGGGTACTTGCGCGAGGCCGGCAACGTCGTCTTCCACGTCGCGCTGCTGGGCCTGCTCGTCGCCCTGGCCGCGGGGTACGCCTTCGGCTACCGCGGCAACATGCTCGTGGTGGAGGGCGACGGCTTCGCCAACACGCTGACCTCCTACGACTCCTTCTACCCCGGGGTCGCGGCCGACGAGGACGACCTGGCGCCCTTCTCGTTCACGCTGCACGACTTCCAGGCCGACTTCGTCGAGGACGGCGGGTTCAGCGGCCAGGCCGAGTCCTTCTCCGGCGAGCTGACCTACAGGGACGCCCCGGGCGCCGAGGAGCGCACGCACACCCTGGAGGTCAACGAGCCGCTGTCGGTGGGCGGGGTGCAGGTGTACCTGCTCGGCCACGGCTACGCCCCCGAGTTCGAGGTCCGCGACGGCGAGGGCGAGGTCGTCTTCGACCAGCCGGTGCCGTTCCTGCCGCGCAACGGCGACCCGGGCCGGACGGCGGACGGCGTGGTCAAGGTCCCCGACGCGCTGCCGGAGGGGCTGGGGTTCGAGGGCGTCTTCCTGCCGACCGCGGGGGAGCGCACCGGCGAGGACGGCGAGACCGGGCTGGCCTCCACCTTCCCCGCCCCCAAGGACCCGGCGGTCACCCTCACCGCCTACACCGGGGACCTGAACATGCGCCAGGCGCAGTCGGTGTACCAGCTGGACACCTCCCGGATGGAGGAGGCGGGCGAGTCGGAGGTGCTGCGCCCCGGGGACAGCTGGGAGCTGCCGGACGGCGCGGGGGAGGTCACCTTCACCGGGTACGAGGACTTCGCGACCCTGCAGATGACCCACAACCCGGGACGACTGCCCGCCCTGCTGTTCTCCTCGCTGGCGGTGCTGGGGCTGCTGGGCACCCTGTTCGTGCGCCCGCGCCGGGCGTGGGTGCGCGCATCGGCCGGAGCCAACGGGCGTACCGTTGTCGAGGTGGCGGGGCTGGGCAAGACCGAGTCGACCGCCAACGGCCAGGAGTTCCACCGCCTGGCGACCGAGCTCAGAGACCGGCTGCGGGATGTGCCCGCGGCCGACGGACCCGCATCGTCGAAGGAGTAGCCGGTGGTGTACCAGCTCGCCGCGGAGGCGGCGGTGGACCAGGACCTGGCGTCGCTCAGCGACCACCTGATCATCGCGATGATCGTGGCCTATGCCGTGGCCCTGTTCCTGTTCGCGCTGGAGGCGGCCTACGGCCGCCGGACGGCCCTGAAGAACAACCGCCTGGTGCCGCTGGCCGCGGGCGCCCCCGGAGCGGCGGCCCCGGCCCCGGCGGCGGTGGGCGGCTCTTCCACCGTCGACCTGGACGCCGACCCGCCGTCGGGCGCCTCCGGTGGCGACGACCTGGAGGTGTCGGTCCGCGACTCCGAGCCGCGGGCCTCGGCCTCGCGCAGCGTGCTGGGCACGGTGGCGCTGGTCGTGTCCGTGGCCGGGTTCCTGCTCAACCTGGGCCAGATCGCCACCCGGGGCCTGGCGGCCGACCGCTGGCCCTGGGGCAACATGTTCGAGTTCGTGGTGGCGATCTGCCTGTGCGCCGTGGCCGCCTTCCTGTACGCGGCCTTCCGCTACCAGGCCCGCTACCTGGGCACCTTCGTGCTGCTCCCGGTGGTGCTGCTGCTGGGCATCGCCGCCCGCTGGCTGTACAGCGAGGCCGGCCCGCTGGTCCCGGCGCTGCACTCGTACTGGATCGCGATCCACGTCTCCGCGGCGATCGTGGCCACCGGGGCGTTCATGGTCTCCGGTGCCGCCGCCATCACCTACCTGGTGGCCCACCGGACCGAGGTCAAGCGCGCGGCGGGCGAGCGGGTGGCCGGCATCGCCGCCAAGCTGCCCAGCCCCGAGCTGCTGGACCGGGTCTCGCACCGCTTCGTGGTGATCGCCTTCCCGCTGTGGACCTTCGCCATCATCGCCGGGGCGGTCTGGGCGGACGAGGCCTGGGGCCGTTTCTGGGGGTGGGACCCCAAGGAGGTCTGGTCCTTCATCACCTGGGTGGTCTACGCCGCCTACCTGCACTCGCGCGCGACCGCCGGCTGGAAGGGCACCCGCTCGGCCTGGATCGGCGTGATTGGCTTCGCCTGCCTGATGTTCAACTTCTTCGGCGTGAACTACATGTTCAGCGGCCTGCACAGCTACGCCTGACACGCCTGCGTGCCCCGCCTGAGGGCCGCGCACCGCACACGGGTCCGCCCCCGCCTCTGTGTCGAGGCGGGGGCGGACCCGTACCGTGCGGGGCGCCGTGCGCGCCCACGGCGCCCTGAGGGACGGCGCCGCGGCCGCGAGGCCGCCCGTGGTGCTCAGTCGTCCGGGTTGATGCGCCTGTTCAGGCGGCGCAGGAACTCGGGGTCGTCGTCGGGGCCGATCGGGCCGGGGTGCCCCGGATCGGCGTGGGCGTCGGACGGGTCGGCGTCCGCGAACGAGGGCGCGGGGCGCTCGGGCGCGGCCGGGCCGGGGGCCGCCTCCGGGATCCGCGGGCGGCCGAGAAAGAGCCAGAGCAGCGGACCGATGGGGGTGAACACGACGATCGCGATCAGCCACAGGAGTTTGGGCAGGTTGCGGACCTCCGATGCCGGGGTGGTGAGCGCGTCGAAGAACGCGTACACCCAGAGCACGATCGTGAGCAGCGTGAACAGGCCAGCGAGCCACACCATGGATCCAGCCTATCCGCGATCCGCCGCGGGTGTGCGGGGAGCGCCGTGTCGGGCGTCGCGCCTGATGGGGGCGCGCGCCTGCGGGGGAGCGGGCGTCGCCGGGCGTGCGGCCCGGGCCTCAGGGGGCGGACTCGGTGGTCTCGCCATGGAGCAGTGCCCGGACCTCGGACTCGCGGAACCTCCGGTGGCCGCCGGGGGTGCGGATGCTGCTGATGCGCCCGGATGCGGCCCACCGGGTGACGGTCTTGGGGTCGACCCGGAAGAGGGAGGCGACCTCTCCGGGGGTCAGTAGCCGTTCGCTTCCTCTTTCCACCTTCACAATCCCCCTTCGGGGCCCGCCGTGTGGTCTGGGGGAGGCGGGCGATTGATCCCCTAGTGTGCACGAGATAGTCCGTTTCCTCCCTAGTTTTCGTAAAAACCGGGGGGAGGAGGGGGAGTGTGCGCGATATGTGATCGGACCGTGACCTTCAAAAGGCGGTGTCGACTTGATTCGTCCCATCATCCGCGGCAGGTCTCCCCGCGGGCGCAGCGCCGATCGGCCCCTTTATCCTGGACGGGGCGGTCGGCGATGCCGCCGACCCCCACGATAGTGAACCAGACCACCCCATGTGAGGCAGTTTCATGCGCAGCGTCCTCGCCTACACCGCCGCACGGCTCCTGCTGTTCGGGGTCGCCTTCGGTCTCCTCTACCTGCTGGGGGCCCGCGGAGCGCTCGCGCTGATCCTCGCCGCCCTGGTCAGCGGCCTGGTGAGCTACATCGTGCTCTCCCGCCAGCGCGATGCGGTCTCGGAGCGGATCACCGCCCGGACCGACCGGATGAGCCGCCGACTGGAAGAGGGCGCCGCCCACGAGGACGCCGCCCAGGCCGCCGGAGCGGCTCCGCAGACTGCGCCGTCGCCGAAAACGGCCGGATCCGGCCGCGCCGGGGCCGAGGACGCGGACGGCGCCGGCACGACGGGCGCCGGGAACGGCGACGGGGCCCGCCCCGAAGAGCAGGCCCCGGCCGCGCAGTAGCCCGGTGCCCGGCTAGCCGAGCGGGAACATCCCCAGCCGGGCCCGGTCCCGCTCGCCCAGGCGCGTGGTGTCGCTGCCCACGTACAGCCCGTCCTCGGTGGCCAGGAAGGCCTCGACCCCGTGGCCCCGGCTGCGGCCCGGGTTCCACGCCAACGCCCGGCCCGTGGCCGGGTCGACCGCCGCGATGCCCTCGCGCTCGACCGCGCCGGGCCCCGCGTCGTGCTCCCCGTGCCGGTTGTCCATCCAGCGCTGGTGCCCCCCGGCGTAGACCGCGGCCCCGGTGGCCTCCACCGCGTACAGCGAGTCGCCCCCGGTGTGGTTGGTCCAGGTCGGCCGCGCACCGGGGCGGTCGGTGCTCTCCCAGCGCGCCACGGTCTTGCACAGCCCCGGCTTGATCTGCGGGCCGCCCGCGGTCACCACCGCGAAGTAGGAGCCGTCGGGCGCGAAGTCGATCTGGCGCATGTAGGTGTGCATCCGCGAGTAGTCGCACTCGGCGGCGTAGGCCTCGGTCGACCACGGGCTGAGCCGGGCGGGCGAGGCGCCGGTGTCCACCACCGCGATCTGCGGGCGCCGCTCGCCCTCGACCTCCATGAAGGTCCCGGCGATGACCAGCCGCCCGCCGTCCGGGCTGAGCGCCAGGTCCTGCACGCGCAGGGTCCCCCGGCGCTCCCGGCCGATCGCGATGGAGAAGCCGCCGTCCGCGTCCCCCGTGCGGGCGTCCAGGCGGGCGAGCCCGCGCTCGCCCCCACCGCCCGCGGAGGAGAACGACCCCCCGGCGTACAGGTCGTCTCCGTGCCGGGCCAGGCGGTACACGCTGCCGCCGGTGATCCGCGCGTCGAACCCCCGGTCCACCCGACCGTCGGGGCCGACCAGCGCCGCGCCGCGCACCGGCCGCGCGCCCATCCGGGTGAACGCGCCGCCGACGTACACCCCGTCGCCGGCCTCGCCCGCCGGGACGACCGAGGCGACCGTGGCGTCCGGATCGGGGGAGAAGTCGAGCACGCGGCCGGTGCCGTGCTCGAAGGCGAACAGGTTGCTGCGCCGGTAGGTGGTGGTGCGGTCCGGCGACGCCACGCGCTGGAAGGAGCCGCCGACGTAGACGGTGTCCCCCACCTTGGCGATGGACGTGACCCTCCCGTCCAGCACGTGCGGGGTCCAGGCCACGGGCCGCTCGCCCACCACCCCCGGGTGCCCGGTGTGCTCCGCCGGGGCGGCGGCCGCCGGGGGCGCGGCGATCGGCAGGCTCAGCGCGAGCGCGCTCAGAGCGACGGCGAGTGGTCGGCGGCGGTGAGTGGAGGCCACGGGCGCCCTTCTTCCCATCCGTACGTTCGGTCGTGTATCGGCTTCGTACAGTAACCGTAATGGGGGTGTCGGCGTGACCGGAATCGCCGGGCGTCACCGACCCGCCGGAGCGGGCTTAGGCTGGGCGCATGACCCGCGCCGAACTCGACAAGTCGCCCGCCGACGTCGCCGCGATGTTCGACAGCATCGCCGGCCGCTACGACCTGCTCAACGACGTGCTCTCGCTCGGACAGGCCCGCCAGTGGCGGCGGGCCGCCGTGCGGGCGGTCGAGGCCTACAGCGGCGAGCTGGTGCTCGACCTGGCCGCCGGCACGGGCACCTCCTCCGAGGCGCTGACCGGGAACGGCGCGCGGGTGATCGCCTGCGACTTCTCCCAGGGCATGCTGAGCGAGGGCGCCCGCCGGCGCGGCGGGGCGGTGTCGGGGGGCGTGGCCTGCGTGGCCGGGGACGCCCTGGAGCTGCCCTTCGAGGACGCCGCCTTCGACGCGGTCACCATCTCCTTCGGGCTGCGCAACGTGCAGGACACCGACCGCGCCCTGCGCGAGATGTACCGGGTGACCAAGCCCGGCGGACGGGTCGTGATCTGCGAGTTCAGCCATATCCCGGTGCGCGCGGTGGACCGGGTCTACTCCGGGTACCTGATGGCCGCGCTGCCCCGGATCGCCGGGCTGTTCTCGGACAACACGGGGGCCTACGGCTACCTGTCGGAGTCGATCATGGACTGGCCGGACCAGCCGGGGCTGGCCGCGCGGATGCAGCGCGCCGGGTGGACCCGGGTGGCCTGGCGCAACCTGACCCTGGGTGTGGTGGCGCTGCACCGCGGCTACCGCCCGGCCGAGCTGTACTGACCACTGAGGTCGGTGACACCATCCCCGGCCCCTCCCCGTTGATCTCGGGAAAAACGCCCCTAAACCCGCCCTTGTAGGGTCGCTTTTCCCGAGATCAACGGGGATCCGTGCCGGTGGAGCCGGACGGGGGCCGGGTCTCGGCGCGTCGGCCCCTCCTTTCCCACTCGTCACTCCAGCAACAAAGGCACCAGAACTGATGTTCTGGTGCCTTTCGTGTTTCTGGAGGATGAAGGTGATTTCAGAGGATGAAACGGACGTAGGTTGACCTTAGTAACCCTGGTAAAAGCCGATCTGCCCGGTTTGCGACTGAAAATGCCCGGACGAGATGAATGGCAGATGGGGGTCGCCCCTGGAACGCGAAAGGTCTAGACTTCGGGGCGAGGCCTTGTGAAGGGCTTCACAAGGGTACGTGTCGTGGGTAACTCCGGACACCCTCGTACGGCCCACCCCAGAAGCGCACAAAGCGCCCATACCGCGCACCCCCACAGCCACAGGGACCACTCGTGAGCGCCACCGCACCCGACGCCCCCTCCGGGCGGGCCACCGCAGACCTCGAAGCCGACGTGATCATCGTCGGGGCCGGGCCCGCCGGCTCCGCCGCGGCCTGCCACATGGCCAGTGCCGGCCTGGACGTGCTGCTGCTGGAGAAGACCTCCTTCCCCCGCGAGAAGGTGTGCGGCGACGGGCTCACCCCGCGGGCGGTCAAGCAGCTCGCCGCGCTGGGCGTTCCCTTCGACGGCGACGGCTGGATCCGCAACCGCGGCCTGCGCATCATCGGCGGCGGCGTGCGCCTGGAACTGCCCTGGCCCGAGCTGGCCTCCTACCCCGGTTTCGGGCTCGTGCGCACCCGCTACGACTTCGACCTCATCCTGGCCGAGCGCGCCCGGGCCTGCGGCGCCAAGCTGCTGGAGCGCACCAACGTGCGCGAGCCCCTGGTGGACGAGCGCACCGGCCGGGTGCAGGGCGTGGTGGCCACCGGCCCCGACGGCGAGCAGGTGCGCTACCGGGCGCCGCTGGTGGTCGCCGCGGACGGCAACGCCTCCCGGCTGTCGGTGGCCCTGGGCATCCGCAAGCGCGACGACCGCCCGATGGGCGTGGCCGTGCGCACCTACTTCGACAGCCCCCGCCACGACGACGACTACCTGGAGTCCTGGCTGGAGCTGTGGGACGACACCGGCGGCAGACGCACGCTGCTGCCCGGCTACGGCTGGGTCTTCGGCGTCGGCGACGGCACCTGCAACGTCGGCCTGGGCATCCTCAACTCCACGTCGGCCTTCCAGGAGGTCGACTACCGGAGCCTGCTCAAGCGCTGGACGCAGAGCATGCCCGAGGAGTGGGGCTTCACCGAGGAGAACCGTCGCGGGGGCGTGCGCGGTGCCGCCCTGCCCATGGGCTTCAACCGTACGCCGCACTACTCGCGCGGGCTGATGCTGGTCGGCGATGCGGGCGGCATGGTCAACCCCTTCAACGGCGAGGGCATCGCCTACGCGCTGGAGGCCGGGGCGATCGCCGCCGACGTGGCCGTGCAGGCGCTGTCCCGCCCGACCGTGCAGACCCGCGAGCGCACCCTGATGCGCTACCCCGACGTGCTCCGCGACGCCTACGGCGGCTACTACACGCTGGGCCGGTACTTCGTGAAGATGATCGGCAACCCCGAGTTCATGAAGTACGCGACCCGCTACGGCCTGCCCCAGCGCACCCTGATGCGGTTCGCGCTGAAGATGCTGGCCAACCTCACCGAACCGTCCCACGGGGACGCCATGGACCGCGTCATCAACGGCATGTCGCGGATGGCGCCCACGTCCTAGGAGGGGCGATGGCGAGCGAGGGGCCCACGCCGGCCGCCCACGTGAAAGCGATCACAAGCGGGCGTGCATCCGCACGCCCGTCATGAAGGGGACGTCCACCGATGGAGCTGTACACACCCGTATTCGTGCTCGGCGGGATCGGCGCCGCGTTCGTGGTCGTATCGATGGTCGTCGGCAGCATCGCCGGCCCCAAGCGGTACAACCGCGCCAAGCTCCAGGCCTACGAGTGCGGGATCGAGCCGACCCCGCAGCCCGCGGGCGGCGGCCGGTTCACCATCAAGTACTACCTCACGGCGATGCTCTTCATCGTCTTCGACATCGAGATCATCTTCCTTTACCCGTGGGCGGTCCATTTCGACGCGCTCGGCCTGTTCGGCCTCATCGCGATGGTCCTCTTCCTGGTGAACGTCTCGATCGCCTACGCCTACGAATGGCGCCGCGGAGGCCTGGAATGGGACTGATCCGGCAGGCGCCGCCCCGCACGGCGCGCACGGGAAACGGACAAGGGGGTTCGCCTCATGGGACTTGAGGAGAAACTGCCGAGCGGTGTCATGCTCGGCACCGTCGAGCAGGTGGTGGGGCTGGCCCGCAAGAGCTCGATGTGGCCGGCCACCTTCGGGCTGGCCTGCTGCGCCATCGAGATGATGTCGGTCGGCGGTCCGCACTACGACCTGGCCCGGTTCGGCATGGAGAAGTTCGGCGCCACGCCGCGCCAGGCCGACCTGATGATCGTGGCCGGCCGGGTGAGCCAGAAGATGGCCCCGGTCCTGCGCCAGATCTACGACCAGATGCCCGAGCCCAAGTGGGTCATCGCGATGGGGGTGTGCGCCTCCAGCGGCGGCATGTTCAACAACTACGCCGTGGTGCAGGGCGTGGACCACGTGGTGCCGGTCGACATGTACCTGCCCGGCTGCCCGCCCCGGCCCGAGATGCTGCTGGACGCCGTGCTCAAGCTGCACGACAAGGTGCAGAACACCAAGCTCGGCGCGCACCGCCAGCGCGAGATCGAGGAGGAGGAGCAGCGGCGGCTGCGCCGCTCGCTCCCGCTGGTCGACCAGAACGAGGGGGGCGGGCGATGAGCATGTCCAACGGGGCCGGCCACACGCCCGCCGACGACCTGCCCGAGCGTACCGGACGCGAGCGGCTCGAGGCGCCGGTCACGCGCACCGGCATGTTCGGCGCCGGCGACACCGGTGACACCTCCGGCTACGGCCGGCTGCGGGTCCGCCGCACCGTGGCGCCCGGCGCCGAGCGGCCCTACACCGACCCCGGCGACCCGCGCACCGCCGGCTTCGACGCGGTGGCCGACGCCCTGGAGCAGGCGCTGGCCGACGCCCCCGCCGGCTACGGCCAGGCCGTTGAGCGGGTGGTGGTCGACCGCGGCGAGATCACCTTCCACGTGCGCCGGGAGCACCTGCCCGAGGTGCTGCGCCGGTTCCGCGACGCCGAGGACCTGCGCTTCGAGCTGTGCCTGGGGGTGACCGGGGTGCACTACCCCGACGACACCGGGCGCGAGCTGCACGCGACCTACATCCTGCGGTCGATCACCCACAACCGCGAGGTGCGGGTGGAGACCTGCTGCCCCGACGCCGACCCGCACATCCCCTCGGCGACCGGGGTGTACCCGACCAACGACTGGCACGAGCGGGAGGCCTGGGACTTCTTCGGGATCGTCTTCGACGGCCACCCCGCCCTGACCCGGATCGAGATGCCCGACGACTGGCACGGCCACCCGCAGCGCAAGGACTACCCCTTGGGCGGCATCCCGGTGGAGTACCGCGGGGCGACCGTTCCCCCGCCGGACGAGCGGAGGTCCTACGCATGAGCACCCCACGCGAGCACGACCGGGCGAGGAGGGAGGCGCGGCCATGAGCGCACAGGCCACCGAGGAGCACGTGGACGCCACCGGCGGCGACTGGGACGAGGTCGTCGCGGCGGCGCAGGCGAGCTCGGCCGAGCGGCTGGTGGTGAACATGGGGCCGCAGCACCCTTCCACCCACGGGGTGCTCCGGCTCATCCTCACCCTCGACGGCGAGACCGTCACCGAGGCGCGCGTCGGCATCGGCTACCTGCACACCGGGATCGAGAAGAACATGGAGTTCCGGACGTGGACCCAGGGGACCACGTTCGTGACCCGCATGGACTACCTCACGCCGATCTTCAACGAGACGGCGTACTGCCTGGCCGTGGAGAAACTGCTGGGCATCACCGACGAGATCCCCGAGCGGGCCAACGTCATCCGGGTGCTGATGATGGAGCTCAACCGGATGTCCTCGCACTTCGTGGCGATGGCGACGTTCGGCATGGAGCTGGGCGCCACCACGGTGATGACCAACGGCTTCCGCGAGCGGGAGATGGTGCTCGACATCTTCGAGCTCATCACCGGGCTGCGGATGAACCACGCCTACATCCGCCCCGGAGGGGTCTCCCAAGACCTGCCCTCCGGCGCCGTGGGCAAGATCCGCGAGCTGCTCAAGGAGATGCCCGAGCGCATCGCGACCCTGCGCAAGCTGCTCGACGCCAACCCGCTCTACCTGGCCCGCACCCGCGACGTGGCCCACCTGGACCTGGCCGGGTGCATGGCGCTGGGCGTGACCGGTCCGCTGGTGCGCGCCTCGGGCCTGCCCTGGGACCTGCGCAAGGCCCAGCCCTACTGCGGCTACGAGGACTACGAGTTCGACATCCCGGTCTCCGAGGGCGGCGACGTCTACGCCCGCTACCGGGTGCGCGTGGCCGAGCTGGAGCAGAGCCTGCGGATCATCGAGCAGTGCCTGGACAAGCTGGAGCCCGGCCCGGTCATGGTGGACGACCCCAAGATCGGCTGGCCCGCCAAGCTCGCCCTGGGCGCCGACGGCCTGGGCAACTCCCCGGACCACATCGCGCACATCATGGGCGGCTCCATGGAGGCGCTCATCCACCACTTCAAGCTGGTCACCGAGGGCTTCCGCGTGCCCTCGGGCCAGGCCTACTCCGCCGTGGAGAGCGCTAAGGGCGAGCTGGGCTGCCACGCGGTCAGCGACGGCGGCACCCGGCCCCACCGGGTGCACTTCCGCGACCCCTCGTTCACCCACCTGCAGGCGGTGGCGGCGATGTGCGAGGGCGGGACGGTCGCCGACGTGATCGCCGCGGTGGCCAGCATCGACCCCGTGATGGGAGGCGTGGACCGGTGACGGAGCCAGCGGAGAGGGGAGGGCCCCGATGACGAGGACCTTCGACGAGGAGACCAGGGCGCGGCTGGAGGTCGACGCCAAGGAGATCATCGCCCGCTACCCCAAGGCGCGCTCGGCGCTGCTGCCCCTGCTCCACCTGGTGCAGGCCGAGGAGGGGCACGTCAGCACCGCCGGGATCGGCTTCTGCGCCGATCAGCTGGGGCTGACCGCGGCCGAGGTCACGGCGGTGGCGACCTTCTACACCATGTACAAGCGCCGCCCGGTGGGCGACTACCACGTGGGCGTGTGCACCAACACCCTGTGCGCGGTGATGGGCGGCGACGAGATCTTCTCCGCCCTCAAGGAGCACCTGGGGGTGGGCAACGACGAGACCACCGAGGACGGCAAGGTCACGCTGGAGCACGTGGAGTGCAACGCGGCCTGCGACTTCGCCCCGGTCGTCATGGTCAACTGGGAGTTCTTCGACAACCAGACCCCCGACAGCGCCAAGGAGCTGGTCGACGGCCTGCGCCTGGGCCGGGACGTGCGCCCCACCCGCGGCCCGGGGTCGGTCTGCACCTGGAAGGAGGCCTCCCGGGTGCTCGCCGGGTTCTCCGACGGGCGCGCCGACGAGGGCCCGCAGGCGGCGGGGCCGTCCCTGGAGGGGCTGCGGCTGGCCCGCGAGCGCGGCTGGACCGCGCCCGCCCCGGGCGACGCCGGCGCCGGTGAGGAGGCCGGACAGTGACGACGACGCTCACCCCCGTCCTCTCCGACAACTGGGACCGCCCCGACGCCCCCACCCTGGAGGGCTACCGGGCCGCCGGCGGCTACCGGGCGCTGCGCACCGCCCTGTCGATGGAGCCCGACGCCCTGGTGGAGAAGGTCAAGACCTCGGGCCTGCGCGGCCGCGGCGGCGCCGGGTTCCCCACCGGCATGAAGTGGGGCTTCCTGCCGGCGGACAACCCCAACCCGCGCTACCTGGTGGTCAACGCCGACGAGTCCGAGCCGGGCACCTGCAAGGACATCCCGCTGATGATGGCCAGCCCGCACACCCTGCTGGAGGGGGTGATCATCTCCTCCTACGCCATCCGCAGCAACCAGGCCTTCATCTACGTGCGCGGCGAGGTGCTGCACGTCATCCGGCGGCTGCGGCGCGCCGTGGAGGAGGCCTACGCCGCGGGACTGCTGGGCACCGACATCCTCGGCAGCGGCTTCGACCTGGACGTGGTGGTGCACGCCGGGGCCGGGGCCTACATCTGCGGCGAGGAGACCGCGCTGCTGGACTCGCTGGAGGGCTACCGCGGCCAGCCGCGGCTCAAGCCGCCCTTCCCCGCGGTGGCCGGGCTCTACGCCTCGCCGACCGTGGTCAACAACGTGGAGTCCATCGCCACGGTGCCCGCGATCGTGGCCAACGGCGCCGAGTGGTTCACCTCCATGGGCACCGAGAAGTCCGCCGGGTTCGGGTTCTTCTCGCTGTCCGGCCACGTCACGCGGCCCGGCCAGTACGAGGCCCCGCTGGGGGTGACCCTGCGCGAGCTGCTGGACATGGCCGGGGGGATCCGCGCCGGGCACGAGCTGAAGTTCTGGACCCCCGGCGGCTCGTCCACCCCGATCTTCACCGACGAGCACCTGGACACCCCGCTGGACTTCGAGTCGGTGGGCGCGGCCGGGTCCATGCTCGGCACCCGGGCGCTGCAGATCTTCGACGAGACCACCTGCGTGGTCCGGGCGGTGGGCCGGTGGATCGCCTTCTACGCCCACGAGTCCTGCGGCAAGTGCACGCCCTGCCGCGAGGGCAACTACTGGATGGTCCAGGTCCTGGACCGGCTGGAGGCCGGCGAGGGCTCCGAGGCCGACCTGGAGAAGCTGCTGGACATCTGCGACAACCTGCTGGGCCGCTCCTTCTGCGCCCTCGGGGACGGCGCCACCAGCCCGGTGATGTCGTCGATCAAGTACTTCCGGCAGGAGTACATCGACCACTTCGAACAGGGCGGGTGCCCGTTCGACCATGCCAAGTCGACCGTGTGGGGAGGTGCGTGATGGCGATCGCCGACAGGGGCCCCTCCGGGGGGTCCGGGGGGTCGCTCCCCCGCGCTGCAGAACACCGGACCGTGTGGGGAGGGAACACGTGACCGTCACGACCGACGCCTCGTCCGGGGGCACCCCCGCGGTTCCGCCGGAGGACCTGGTCACCGTCACCATCGACGGGTTCCGGATCCAGGTGCCCAAGGGGACGCTGGTGATCCGCGCGGCGGAGCTGCTGGGCATCCAGATCCCCCGGTTCTGCGACCACCCGCTGCTCGAGCCGGTCGGGGCCTGCCGCCAGTGCCTGGTGGAGATCCCCGACGCCGGGAACGGCCGGGCGATGCCCAAGCCGCAGGCCTCCTGCACCATCACGGTGATGGAGGGCATGGTCGTCAAGACCCAGCTCACCTCGCCGACCGCGGAGAAGGCCCAGCGCGGGATCATGGAGTTCCTTCTGGTCAACCACCCGCTGGACTGCCCGGTCTGCGACAAGGGCGGCGAGTGCCCGCTGCAGAACCAGGCGATGTCCGCCGGGCAGGGGGAGACCCGCTTCACCGGGACCAAGCGCACCTTCCCCAAGCCGGTGCCGCTCTCCAGCCAGGTGCTGCTGGACCGGGAGCGCTGCATCCAGTGCGCCCGCTGCACCCGGTTCTCCGCGCAGATCGCCGGCGACCCCTTCATCGAGCTGCTGGAGCGCGGCGCCGACGAGCAGGTCGGCATCGCCGAGGGGGAGCCCTTCCAGTCCTACTTCTCCGGCAACACCGTGCAGATCTGCCCGGTGGGCGCGCTGACCGGCGCCGCCTACCGGTTCCGCTCGCGCCCCTTCGACCTGGTGAGCACGCCGAGCGTGTGCGAGCACTGCGCCGCCGGCTGCGCCCAGCGCACCGACCACCGGCGGGGCAAGGTCACCCGCCGCCTGGCCGGGGACGACCCGCAGGTCAACGAGGAGTGGAACTGCGACAAGGGCCGGTGGGCCTTCACCTACGCCACCCGGCCCGACCGGCTCTCGCGCCCCCTGGTGCGCGACGAGGAGAGCCGGGCCCTGGAGTTCGCCTCCTGGCCCGAGGCGCTGACCATGGCGGCTGAGGGGCTGTCCCGGGCGCGCCGCACGGCGGTGCTCGCCGGCGGGCGGCTCACTCTGGAGGACGCCTACGCCTACGCCAAGTTCGCCCGCGTCGCGCTCAAGACCAACGACGTGGACATGCGGGCCCGCGCGCACTCCGAGGAGGAGGCCGAGTTCCTGGCCGCCCGGGTGGCCGGGACCGGCCTGGGGGTCACCTACGCCGACCTGGAGTCGGCGCCTGCGGTGCTGCTGGCCGGGTTCGAGCCCGAGGACGAGTCGCCGGTGGTGTTCCTGCGGCTGCGCAAGGCCCACCGGGCCGGGAACGGGCGGGTCTTCTCCGTGGCGCCCTTCGCCAGCCGCGGCCTGGACAAGGCCGGGGGCACCCTGGTCCCGGCCGCGCCCGGGGAGGAGGCGCGGACCCTGGACGCCCTGGCCGAGGCGGCCCCCGAGGCCGACGCGGCGCTGCGCGCCGAGGGGGCGCTGCTGCTGGCCGGGGAGCGGCTGGCGCAGAGCCCGGGCGCGCTGTCCGCGCTGACCCGGCTGGCCGACCGCACCGGGGCCCGCCTGGCCTGGGTGCCGCGCCGCGCCGGCGAGCGCGGCGCGGTCGACGCCGGTGCGCTGCCCAACCTGCTGCCGGGCGGCCGCCCGGTGGGCGACGCCCGCGCCCGCGCCGAGACCGCCCGGGTCTGGGACGTGGCCGCGCTGCCCGAGCGCGAGGGCCGCGACACCGCCGCCGTGCTGGAGGCCGCGGCCACCGGGGAGCTGGACGCCCTGGTCGTGGCCGGCGTCGAGCTGGACGACCTGCCCGACCCGGAGGCGGCCCGCGAGGCCCTGGCCCGGGTGCCGTTCATCGTCTCCCTGGAGCTGCGGGCCGGCGACGTCACCGATCGCGCCGACGTGGTGCTGCCGGTGGCCGCCGTCGCCGAGAAGTCCGGGACCTTCGTGGACTGGGAGGGGCGGCACCGCCCCTTCGACGACGCGCTGAAGGTGCCCGGGGCCCTGTCGGACCTGCGGGTGCTGGCGGCGGTCGCCGACGAGATGGACGTCCACCTGGGGCTGCCGGACGCCGCCGCGGCCCGCCGCGAGCTGGCCGAGCTCGGCGCCTGGCGGGGCGAGCGGGTCCCGGACCCGGCCACCGCACCGGAGCCGGCCGCCGCCCCCGGGCGGGGCGAGGCGGTGCTGGCCACCTGGCGCCAGCTGCTGGGCAACGGGCGGATGGAGGACGGCGAGCCCTACCTGGCCGGGACCGCCCGGCCGGCCCTGGCCCGCGTCTCGGCCGCCACGGCCGCCGAGGCCGGCCTGGCCGACGGCGGTGAGCTGCGGGTGAGCGGGCCGCGGGGCGCCGTCACCGTTCCCGCGGTCGTCGCCGCCGCGATGCCCGACCGCGTGGTCTGGCTGCCCGCCAACGCCCGCGAGTGCGACGTCCGCCGCGACCTGGGGGCCGCCGCGGGCGACACCGTCCGCCTGGAGGCGGTCCCTGCGGCCCGGACCGCCACGAGTGCTGGGAGCCCACAGTGAAGCCCGACGCTGCGACGGCGGCCGCCTGGCAGGCGGCCCAGGCCGCCGATCCCGCGCTGGAGGCCTTCGGCGGCGATCCCTGGTGGATCACCCTGATCAAGGCCCTGGCCGTGTTCGTCTTCCTGATGCTGTCCGTGCTGATGATGATCATGGCCGACCGCAAGGTCATGGGCCGCATGCAGCAGCGGCACGGCCCCAACCGGATGGGCCCCTGGGGGCTGCTGCAGTCCCTGTTCGACGGCGTGAAGCTGTCGCTCAAGGAGGACGTGATCCCGCGCAACGTGGACCGCCTGGTCTACATCGCGGCGCCGATGATCGCGGCGGTCCCGGCCTTCATCGGCTTCTCGGTGATCCCGATCGGGCCCGAGGTGTCGATGTTCGGCGTGACCACGCCGCTGCAGCTGACCGACCTGCCGGTGGCGGCCCTGGTGGTGCTGGGCACCGCCGCGATCGGGGTGTACGGCATCGTGCTGGGCGGCTGGGCCTCCCAGTCGCCCTACGCGCTGCTCGGCGGCCTGCGCGCCTCGGCGCAGGTGATCAGCTACGAGATCGCCATGGGGCTGAGCTTCGTGGCGGTGTTCATGCTCTCGGGCACGCTCACCACCTCCGGCATCGTCGACGCCCAGCAGGACCTGTGGTTCGCCGTGGTGCTGCTGCCGTCGTTCCTGATCTACCTGGTCACCATGGTCGGCGAGACCAACCGCCTGCCCTTCGACCTGGCCGAGGGGGAGGGGGAGATCGTCGGCGGCTTCATGACCGAGTACGGGTCGATGAAGTTCACCATGTTCTTCCTGGCCGAGTACGTGAACATGGTGACCGTCGCCGCGGTGTCGGTGACCTTCTTCCTGGGCGGCTGGTACGCGCCGCCGCCGCTGACCGCCGTGTGGGAGGGCGCCAACGCCGGGTACTGGCCGGCGCTGTGGTGGCTGCTCAAGTTCATGGCGGTCATGTTCCTGTTCATCTGGCTGCGCGGCTCCCTGCCGCGGATCCGCTACGACCAGCTGATGAAGCTGGGGTGGAAGGTCCTCATCCCGATCCAGCTGGTGTGGATCACCGCGGTGGCCGCCGTGCGGCTGATGGTCAACGAGGACGCCCCGGTGGCCGCCACGGCCGCCGTCGGCGCCGCCTTCGCACTGGTCACCGCGGCCGCCCTGGCCGCCTGGGTGCGCGCCGCCAAGCGCCGCGCGGCCGCCGAGGCGGCCGAGCGCGCCGAGGAGCTGCGCGCCATGGCCGAGGACCCCGCCCGCGGCGGGTTCCCGGTGCCGCCGCTGCGCGCCGCGCACTACGGCAGCAGCGTCCCCGCGGAGCCGTCCCCGACCGCACCGGCCCCGGCCGGCAAGCCCGCCAAGCGTGAGGAGGTTACCGGTGCTTGACTGGCTCAACCCCGTCAAAGGGTTCGGCGTCACCTTCCACACCATGTTCACGAAGGTGCCGACCATCGAGTACCCGGAGGTGAAGCGCCCCACGGCGCCGCGCTTCCACGGACGCCACCGGCTCAACCGGTGGCCCGACGGCCTGGAGAAGTGCATCGGCTGCGAGCTGTGCGCCTGGGCCTGCCCCGCCGACGCCATCTACGTCGAGGCGGGGGACAACGAAGAGGACGAGCGGTACTCGCCCGGCGAGCGGTACGGCCGGGTGTACCAGATCAACTACCTGCGGTGCATCCTGTGCGGCCTGTGCGTGGAGGCCTGCCCCACCCGGGCGCTGACCATGACCAACGAGTACGAGCTCGCCGACGACGACCGCGAGAGCCTCATCTACACCAAGGAGCAGCTCCTGGCCGGGCTGACCGAGGACATGGAGGCCCCGCCGCACCCGATGCGCCTCGGCGACACCGAGGAGGACTACTACCGGAACCACGGCGAGGCCGCGCGGCGCCAGACCCCGGCGCCCGAGGCCGCCCGGAGCACCGGCGCCGCCGGTGAGCCGGCGCCGGAGGCGGCCGGGCAGAGCGGGGCGGTCCGATGAGCGAGGCCGTCGCGTTCTGGACCATCGGCGCCCTCGTGCTGGCCGCCGCCGCGGGGGTGGTGCTCTCCCGCAAAGCCGTCTACTCGGCGCTGATGATGGCCGTGGTCATGCTGGGCCTGGCCGTGTTCTACGGGATGAACCAGGCGCCGTTCCTCATGGTCGTGCAGATCGTCGTCTACACCGGCGCCGTGCTGATGCTGTTCCTGTTCGTGCTGATGCTCGTCGGCGTCAGCTCGGCGGACTCGCTGGTGGAGACCATCCGCGGGCAGCGGGTGCTGGCCGGGGCGGTCGCCGCGTGCTTCCTGTTCGCCCTGGGCCTGGGGCTGACCCGGATCGCCGGCGTGGAGCCGGTCGGCCTGGGCGCCGCCGCGGCCGCCGGGGGCACCGTGCCCGCGATCGCCTCGGAGGTGATCTTCCGCTACGTGATCGCCTTCGAGGCCACCGGTGCCCTGCTGATCACCGCGGTGCTGGGGGCGCTGGTGCTGGCGCACTCCGCACGCACCGGCGAGCGGCGCAGCCAGCGGCGGCAGGCCCGCGAGCGGGTCCTGAGCGGGTACCCCACCCCGCTGCCGGGGCCGGGCACCTACGCCCGGCACAACGCCATCGACATGCCGGCGCTGCTGCCCGACGGGTCGGTGTCGCGGCTCTCGCTCAACCCGGTGCTCACCGCCCGCGACCCCGAACTGCAGTCCGGGGTCCCCGAGGACATCCGGCTGGGCACCGTGCCCGAGGCCGGCGGCGCCTCGGACTCGGCCGCCTCCAAGGAGGGGCGCGCCGCCGGGGAGGAGCCCGCCGCGCAGGCGGAGGGGGCCGGCGCCGAGGGCGGCGGCCCGGGCGCCGACGGACCGTCCGACGGACAGGAGGCTGAGCGCTCGTGGACCCGATGAACTACATCGCGCTGGCCGCGCTCCTGTTCACCATCGGAGCGGTGGGGGTGCTCGTCCGGCGCAACGCGATCATCGTCTTCATGTGCGTGGAGCTCATGCTCAACGCCTGCAACCTGGCGTTCGTCGCCTTCGCGCGCATGCACGGCGACATCGAGGGGCAGGTCATCGCGTTCTTCGTGATGGTCGTCGCCGCCGCCGAGGTCGTCGTGGGGCTCGCGATCATCATGCAGATCTTCCGGACCCGCAGGTCGGCGTCGGTCGACGACGCGAACCTGCTCAAGTACTAGAAGGCGGCGCGACCGTGTCTGACAACTCCCTCGTGCTCGGCGGCGCCTGGATGCTCATCGCGCTGCCCCTGCTGGGCGCGGCCGTCCTGCTGCTGGGCGGCCGGCGCACCGACGGGTGGGGCCACTGGCTCGCGGTGGCGCTGCCCGCGGGAAGCTTCGTGTGGGCGGTGCTCGCCCTGGTCGAGATGCTCGGCCGCGGCGAACACGAGCGCAGCATCGCGGTGCCGGTCTACACCTGGTTCTCCTCCGGGGACCTGAGCATCGGCGCCGACCTGCTGCTGGACCCGCTCTCGATCAGCTTCGTGCTGCTCATCACCGGGGTGGGCACGCTCATCCACGTCTACTCCGTGGGCTACATGGCCCACGACGAGCGGCGGCGCCGGTTCTTCGCCTACCTGAACCTGTTCGTGGCCGCGATGCTGGTGCTGGTGCTGGCCGACAACTTCGTGCTGCTCTTCCTGGGCTGGGAGGGCGTGGGCCTGGCCTCCTACCTGCTCATCGGGTTCTGGCAGCACAAGCCGTCGGCGGCGGTGGCGGCCAAGAAGGCCTTCCTGGTCAACCGGGTCGGCGACATGGGCCTGCTGATCGCCGTCATGGTGATGTTCTCCACCTTCGGCACCGTGACCTTCTCCGAGGTGTTCGCGCGCCTGGACGGGGCCGGGCAGGGCGTGCTGACCGCCGTCGGGCTGCTCCTGCTGCTCGGCGCCTGCGGCAAGTCCGCCCAGCTGCCGCTGCAGTCCTGGCTGCTGGACGCCATGGAGGGCCCCACCCCGGTGTCCGCGCTGATCCACGCGGCGACCATGGTCACCGCCGGGGTCTACCTGATCGTGCGGGCGGGCCCGGTCTTCGAGGCGGCGCCCGCCGCACAGGCGACCGTGGCGGTGGTCGGCGCGGCCACCCTGCTGGCCGGGGCGGTCATCGGGTGCGCCAAGGACGACATCAAGAAGGCCCTGGCCGGGTCGACCATGAGCCAGATCGGCTACATGACGCTGGCGGCCGGGCTGGGCCCGGCCGGGTACGCGGTCGCCATCGCGCACCTGGTCACCCACGGCTTCTTCAAGGCCGGACTGTTCCTGGGCGCCGGGTCGGTCATGCACGGCATGAACGACGAGGTGGACATGCGCCGCTACGGCGGCCTGCGCCGGGCCATGCCGGTCACCTTCGCCACCTTCGGCCTGGGCTACCTCGCCATCATCGGGTTCCCGCTGATGTCGGGCTGGTGGACCAAGGAGGGGATCATCGAGGCGGCCTTCGGGGCCGGCGGCGCCATGGGCCAGGTCCTGGGCTGGTGCGCGCTGGCCGGCGCCGGGCTCACCGCGTTCTACATGACGCGCGTGATGATCATGACCTTCTTCGGCGAGAAGCGCTGGGACGAGGGCGTGCACCCGCACGAGTCCCCGGTCTCGATGACCGCGCCCATGGTGGTGCTGGCCGTCGGGTCGGTGGGGCTGGGGGCCGTGCTCGTCTACGGCTACCGCTTCGCCCACTTCCTGGAGCCGGCCGTGGGCGCCCCCGAGAAGCACCACGAGTTCCACTTCGCGGCGCTGTTCACCAGCGGGCCGGCGCTGGCCGCGCTGGGCCTGATGGCCGCCGGCGCCGCGGTGGCGTGGTTCATGTACGGGCGCGCCCCGGTGCCGCGCACCGCCCCGGCGGGCAATCTCGTCACCGTGGCCGCGCGCAACGAGCTCTACGGCAACCAGATCAACGAGGGCCTGCTCATGCGTCCGGGGCAGGCCGTCACCGAGGCGCTGGTCGCCATCGACACCCACGTCGTCGACGGTGCGGTGCGGGGGGTGGCCTCGGGGGTCCGGGACACCTCCGGCGGGCTCCGGCGCGCCCAGACCGGGTTCGCCCGCACCTATGCGCTGACCATGCTGTTCGGCGCCGCCGTCGTCGTCGCCACGCTGGCAGTGAGGATTTGAGCCGATGACCGACATCCCCTGGCTGACACTGGGACTGGCACTGCCGGCGCTGGGCGCGCTGGCCGTGGCGCTGGTCCCGCGCGGGGCCCCCGGGCTGGCCAAGCGCATCGCGCTGGGCGTGTCCCTGGGCACGCTGGCGCTGATGGCCGCGATGGCGTCGAACTTCTCCACGGCCGCCGCCGACCGGCTGCAGTTCCAGGAGGTGCACCCCTGGATCCCCCGGTTCGGGATCAACTACGCCCTGGGCGTGGACGGCATCGCGCTGATGCTGATCCTGATGTCGGCGGTGCTGGTGCCGCTGGTGATCCTGGCCGCCTGGCACGAGTGCGACGACGCCGACGACGGGGGCAAGGGCTACTTCGGCCTGATCCTGCTCCTGGAAGCGATGATGATCGGCGTCTTCGCGGCGACCGACGTCTTCCTGTTCTACGTCTTCTTCGAGGCCATGCTGATCCCGGTCTACTTCATGATCGGGCGCTACGGGCGGGGCGCCGAGCGGCGCCGGGCCGCGGTCACGTTCCTGCTCTACAGCCTGGCCGGCGGACTGCTGATGCTGGTCGCGGTCATCGGGGTGTACGTCTACGGCGGCACCTTCCTGTGGAGCGACCTGGCCGGCGGCGCGCTGGCCCAGGTCGACCCGGCCGCGGCGCGCTGGCTCTTCCTCGGCTTCTTCATCGCCTTCGCGATCAAGGCGCCGATGTGGCCGCTGCACAGCTGGCTGCCGAGCGCGGCGGCCTCCTCCCGGCCGGGCACCGCGGTGCTGCTGGTCGGGGTGCTGGACAAGGTCGGCACCTACGGCATGCTCCGGTACTGCCTGGAGCTGTTCCCCGGGGCCGCCACCTGGTTCGTGTGGCCGGCGGTGGCGCTGAGCCTGGTCAGCATCGTCTACGGCGCTGTGCTGGCGATCGGGCAGAGCGACATGATGCGGCTGATCGCCTTCACCTCGGTCTCCCACTTCGGGTTCATCACCCTGGGGATCTTCGCGATGACCACCCAGGCCCAGTCCGGGGCGGCCCTGTACATGGTCAACCACGGCTTCGCGACCGGGGCGCTGTTCCTGATCGTCGGGTTCCTGCTCGCCCGCCGGGGGTCGGCGGCGATCGGCGACTACCAGGGGGTGCAGAAGGTGGCCCCGGTGCTGGCGGGGACCTTCCTGCTGGCCGGGCTCGCCGGGCTGGCGCTGCCCGGGCTGGCGCCGTTCGTCAGCGAGTTCCTGGTGTTCGTCGGCACCTACGCCTTCAACCCGGTCCCGGCGGTCATCGCCGCGGTCGGGGTGGTGCTGGCGGCCCTCTACATCCTGTGGATGTACCAGCGCACCATGACCGGCCCGGTCCCCGAGCGGCTGGCCGGCCTGCGCGACCTCGACGCGCGGGAGGTGGCGGCGATCGCCCCGCTCGCCGCGCTCATCGTGCTGCTGGGCGTCTACCCGCAGCCGATGCTGGACGCCGCCGAGCCCGCGGTGGAGCGCACCATGGTCCAGCTGGACGCCGTCGACCCCGCGCCCGCGGTCGACGGGGCGGGCCCCGTCGCGGGCGGCGAGGAAGGAGCCCACGAGTGATCACCGACGCACCACCGGCCATCGACTACTGGCTGCTCGCCCCGATGCTGACCGTCTTCGGGGCGGGGGTGCTCGCCGTCCTGGTGGAGGCCTTCGCCCCCAAGGCGCGGCGGCGCCCGGTGCAGCTGGGGCTGACCGCGGCCGCGCTGGTCGCGGCGTTCGTGCTGACCGTGCTGCAGGTCGGCTCGGTGCCCGCGGAGGGCACCACGCTGGCCATGGGCGCGGTGGCGGTCGACCGCCCCGCGCTGTTCCTCCAGGGCACGATCCTGGTGATGGCCGCGATCGCGCTGCTGCTGATCGCCGAGCGGCGGGAGGGCGAGGACGCGTTCGCCGCGCAGGCGGCGGCAGTCCCCGGCAGCGAGGAGGAGCGCGCGCACGTGCTCGCCGGCTCCGAGCACACCGAGGTCTACCCCCTGGTGCTGTTCGCGGTGCTGGGCATGCTGCTGTTCCCGGCCGCCAACGACTTCCTCACCCTGTTCATCGCCCTGGAGGTGATGAGCCTCCCGCTGTACCTGCTGTGCGGGCTGGCGCGGCGCCGCCGGCTGTTCTCCCAGGAGGCGGCGGTCAAGTACTTCCTGCTGGGCGCGTTCTCCTCGGCGTTCTTCCTGTTCGGCATCGCGCTGGTGTACGGGTTCTCCGGGACGGTGAACTACGCCGGGGTCGCCGAGGCGGTCCGGGCCGGCGGGGGCGGCGCGTTCGAGGGCGGCGGCGGGGAGCCGCTGCTGCTGCTCGGGATCGCCCTGGTCGGGGCGGGGCTGCTGTTCAAGGTCGGCGCGGTGCCCTTCCACAACTGGAAGCCCGACGTCTACCAGGGGGCGCCCACCCCGATCACCGCGCTGATGGCCTCGGGCACCCTGGTCGCGGCCTTCGGGGCGCTGCTGCGGGTGTTCTTCACCGCCTTCGGGGACACCGCCGAGGCCTGGCGGCCGATGATCTGGGTGGTGGCGATCCTCACCATGGTGCTGGCCGCGGTGGTGGCCGTGACCCAGCGCGACATCAAGCGGCTGCTGGCCTACTCCTCGGTGGTGCACGCCGGGTTCGTGCTGACCGCGGTGGTCGCCGCGGACTCCGCGGGGCTGGCCGGGGCGATGTTCTACCTGGCGGCCTACGGCTTCACCACCGTCGGCGCCTTCGCCGTGGTCACCCTGGTGCGCACGCACGAGGGCGGCCCCGAGGCGGGGGACCTGTCCCGGTGGGCCGGGCTGGGCCGCACCTCCCCGGCGCTGGCCGGCGCCCTGGCGCTGTTCCTGCTGGCCTTCGCCGGAATCCCGCTGACCAGCGGGTTCATCGGCAAGTTCGCGGTGTTCGAGGCGGCGGTGGCCGCCGGCGCGGTGCCGCTGGTGGTGGTCGGCGTGCTCAGCAGCGCGGTGACCGCGTTCTTCTACGTGCGCATCATCGTGCTGATGTACTTCGCCGAACCGTCCGCCGAGGGGACGGTGCACACCGCCCGGGCCGGGGCGCTCACCGGTACCGCGATCGGCGTGGGCGTGGCCGCCACCCTGGTGCTGGGGATCTACCCCACACCGGTCCTGGACCACCTGGTTCCCGAGCCCGGGCAGGAGGCGGTGGCCACCGCCGGGGTCTTCACACGGTGACACCGCTCGGGCGGCGCGGACCCGCCGGTGCCCGGGCGGCACCGGGGGGTCCGCGCCGCAGGAGGTCACCGGCGGTTCACGGGCGGTGGGTGGCTTTGGCTCTTCAATCCGGGTCCGATAACTTGGCAAGTCGGTCGATGTTCATCCCGAGAGCGCGCGATATGCCGGACCGGCGCCAGGCCGGATCCGGGGTGGTGCGCGCCCCGTTGACGTGTGGAGCTTTCTGGTGAGCGGTGCTGTCCCGAGCGGTTTCCTCGCTCTGCCGAGTATCGACCCGGTGCTCGCCCAAGAGGTCCAGGCCGACCTGGTGCGGGTCGAGGAGACGCTGCGGGACACGGTGGCCGCCAGCGACCCGCTGCTCCGGGAGGCCGCCGCCCACCTGCTGGAGGCGGGGGGCAAGCGGTTCCGGGCGACGCTGGTGCTGCTGTCCGCGCGGTTCGGCGGGGCGGCCGGCAACCCCGAGCTGGTCCCGGCCGCGGCCGTGGTCGAGCTCACCCACGTGGCCACGCTCTACCACGACGACGTGATGGACGAGGCGGAGATGCGCCGCGGCCACACCAGTGCCAACCAGCGCTGGGGCAACTCCGTGGCGATCCTCACCGGGGACTTCGTCTTCGCCCGGGCCTCGGAGATGCTGGCCGACCTGGGCACCGACGCGGTGCGGCTGCAGGCGCGGACCTTCGGGCGCCTGGTGCAGGGGCAGATCCTGGAGACCGCCGGGCCGGCCGAGGGCACCGACCCGCTCGACCACTACATGCAGGTGATCGCGGACAAGACGGCCTCGCTCATCGCCTCCTCGGCGCGGTTCGGCGCGATCTTCGGCAAGGCCGACCGCGACGTGATCGAGGCGCTCACCAGCGCGGGCGAGGCACTGGGCATGGCCTTCCAGCTCTCCGACGACATCCTGGACGTGGCCGGGGACCCCCGCGACTCGGGCAAGATCCCCGGCACCGACCTGCGCGAGGGCGTGCTCACCCTGCCCATGTTCTACGCGCTGCGCGGCACCGACCCCGCCGACGCGCGCCTGCGCTCGCTGCTGGGCCGCCCCTTGGACGAGGAGGAGGCGCACGAGGCGCTGGGGCTGCTGCGCGCGCACACGGCCATGGAGCAGGCGCGCGCGGAGATGCGCGGCTGGGCGGACCGGGCGCGCACCGAGCTGGCCCCGCTGCCCAAGGGTCCGGCGCGGGAGGCGTTCGAGGCGCTGTGCGACTACGTGGTGGAGCGCACGGGCTGAGCCGGTCGAGCGTCCTGAGCGGCCTGTCGCAGAGCCCGCGGGGTCACGCCCCGTCCCCGGGTGCGTAAGGCCCTGGCAATCCCCGGCATGAACCCCCGGTGCGGAGGGAAGCACCGCATCTGACCTGGCAGGACGCCGGGCAGAGGCACCGGGGGGTGGACGCCGTGGCGGACTATTCGGGGGCGCGGCGGCTGGTCGGGAACCGGCTGCTGGACTCCGTCGGCACCGTGGTGGGCCGGATCGGGCAGGTGTTCTTCGACGACCGGACCCGCGAACCGGCCTGGGTGACCGTGCGCACCGGGGTGTTCGGGACCGGGGAGAGCTTCGTCCCGCTGCGCGGGGCGCACGTGGTCGACGAGGGGCTGCAGGTGCCCTTCGACGCCGAGACCGTGCGCAGCGCTCCGAGCTTCGCCGTCGACCGGCACATCTCGGTCGAGCAGGAGGACGCCGTCTTCGCGCACTACGGGCTGGCACCGGAGGTGCCCGTACCACGAGCGGAGGACCGGCCCCGGGGCCGGCACCGCAAGCCGGACCCGGGGGACGTGGGCGAGGAGCACGTGGATCAGTTGGGCTGAGCGTCGGGCTGGGCGCCGGGGCGGGCGGTCTGCTCCGTCTCGGGCTCGGGCCGCGGGGGGCGCCGGGCGTTGCGGAGCATGTCCGTGGCGAAGACGACGAGGGCGACCCAGACGACCCCGAAGCCGATCCAGCGGCTGAGCGGCAGCGGCTCGTCGAAGACCAGCCAGGCGAAGAGGAACTGCATCACCGGGACGACGAACTGCAGCAGCCCGATCAGGCTGAGCGGGATGCGGCGGTTGGCCGCGCCGAAGCACATGAGCGGCACGGCGGTGGCGATGCCGCTGCCCACCAGCAGCAGGGTGTGCGCGGGGGACAGGGAGGCGAAGGTCCCGGCTCCCGACGACTCCAGGTGGACCACGTAGGCCACTGCGGGCAGGAGCATCAGCAGCGTCTCGACGGTGAGGCTCTGCAGGCCGTCGAGCGTGGTGAAGCGCTTGACCAGGCCGTAGGTGGCGAAGGAGAACGCCATCCCGAGCGAGTACCAGGGGACGCCGCCGTAGGCGTAGGTGAGCACCGCGACCGCGACGGCGCCCAGCGCGATGGCGGTCCACTGGGCGGGGCGCAGCCGCTCGGCGAAGACGAGCACCCCCAGCACCACGCTGACCAGGGGGTTGATGAAGTAGCCGAGGGCGGCCTGGGAGGTCTGGCCGGAGTTCACGGCGACGATGAACAGGCCCCAGTTGACGGAGATGACCGCCGCCGCGGCGGTGAGCACGAGCAGCTGCCGCGGGGTGCGCAGCGCCGCCAGCACCGGCCGCCAGCTCCGCCGCAGGGACACGAGCACCCCCACGACCAGCAGGGACCACACCATCCGGTGGGCGAGGATCTCCAGCGGAGCGGAGGGTTCGAGCAGGGGCCAGTAGAGGGTGGTCAGGCCCCACATGAGGTAGGCGCTGGCCCCGAGGAGCACGCCGCGATCGGTCTCGGACACCCCAGCAGAGTAGGGGAAACATCCGATGAGCGGTAGTTAGATCTGCTAACGACCGGCATTAGCCGCGTTGACGGGTGAATTCCCAGGTCGAACGGGGTCTTCCCGGCGAGGGGCGTCACCGTCGTCCGGGCGTCGTCGCCCCCGGCGCCGACGGCGGCCACGTAGAGGGGCGACCGCTGACCGTCCGCTCGATTCCGGTGGGCGGTGCCATCGGGCCGTCGACCGTGGCGGTATCACCACTATCGGCGGTCTGACGTGGCGAAACCAGCACGATCGATGCCCTCTCCCGGCCGCCAGAAGGGGCGAAGAGGGGGATCGGCCGTACTCCTGCCCCGCGGGGCGGCCCCGGGCAGAGGGAGCGGGACACCACGCCTGATGCCGTGAACCCGAACGGGCCCCGCCGCCCGTTCTGGACGGCGGGGCCCGCAGCGGCGGCCCGGGGCGCGCCCTCAGACCCCCGGCAGGACCGTGAAGCCGTAGGCCAGGGCGAGGGCCGACAGCACCCCCAGTGCCGCGACCACCAGGGTGTAGTGCACCCGCGCGGCCGGTCCCCACCAGCCGCGTACCCAGGCGGGCACGGCGAGGACCGCCGCCGCGGCCGTCAGCGGGAGCGCCGCCGTCATCGGGGCCGTCAGCAGTGGCGGGTACGGCGGGAAGAGCGCCGTCCCCGGGCCGATGCCCTGCAGTACCAGGGCGGCGCCGGAGCCCGCCACCAGGGCGACGGCCAGGGCCGACGCCAGCCCCGCGACGAAGCGTGCGCCGACGGCCAGTGGCGACGCCGCTCCGGCGCCGTGCCCCTGCGAGCGGCGGCCCCGGAGGCGGCGCACCGCGGCGCCGACCGGCCACACGAGCGTCGACAGCGCCAGCGCGAGGGAGGCCGCCGCCGCGGCGCCCTGGACCAGGGCGTCGCGGTACCAGGGCACCCGTTCGAAGGCGTTGGACGGGATGTGGTCCATGCCCATGGCCGTGACCCGGCCGTCCTCCTCGATGAAGACCAGCCTGAAGCCCTTCTCTGCGGCGTCGCCCCCGACCGCGTGGAAGACGCCGTCCCCGGCGGGGCGCCACTCCGCCGCCCCGGACAGCGGGTCGACCGTGCGCAGGCGCTCCCCGTCCGCGCTCACCCGGGTCTGCAGGGCGGCGTAGAGCGCCTCGGCGGGTTCGCGGTGGGGGATGCGCGTCATCGAGTAGGTGCCCGCATAGCGCTCCACTCCGCCGTCCTGCCCCCCGCCTCCGGCCTCCGGCGGCCCGGCGCCGTGGAACCGCTCCAGGTACGCGCGGACGAGGTCGTCCCGGAGGGTGAACATGCCCTCGGAGGTCCCGTCGCCGTTGGCGGCCACGAAGATCCCGGCGCCGTGCTCGGGGACGAGCGCGTACTGGGTGTGCACGCCGGGGCCGTCGCCGCCGTGGCCGATCGCGCGCGGGTCGTCCGTGCGCAGCTCCCACGCCCCGTAGCCGCTCCCGGTCAGGCGCGGATCGTTGGCCGCCTGGCGGCCGAGCATCGCCTCCACCGCGCCGTCGGTGAGCACGTCCCCGCCGGCGGGGCGCTCGCGCAGCAGCTCCAGCATGAAGACCGCCATGTCGGCGGGGGTGGAGAAGGCGCTCCCGGCCGGGGCGCCGTTGATGTACTCGTACTCCAGGCGCTCGCGGCCGTCCTGACCGGAGCCGTACAGGGCCGGAAGGTCCAGGCGTGCGCCGACCGTGTCGGGTCCGCCGAACGCGGTGTGCTCCATGCCGAGCGGTTCGAAGAGGGTCCGCTCGATGTAGGGGCCGAAGGGCTCCCCGGTCACCTGCTCCACGACCCGGCCGGCCACCACGTAGCCGTAGTTGGAGTATCCGGTGTAGCGGCCCGGCGGGTGGATGCGATCGGGGCGCAGGTCGGCGACGTAGCGGCCGAGCGGGAGGATCCCCTCCTCGGAGGGGGCGCGCAGGCCGTCGAGCTGCTCGGCGAACCCGGCGGTGTGGGTGAGCAGGTGGTGCAGGGTGACCGGCCCGCGAGGGTCGTCCGGGAGCCGTTCGTCCTCGGGCAGGTAGGTGTTGACGTCCGCGTCCAGGTCGACCTCGCCGCGCTCGGCCAGCTCCACGACCGCCGCGGCGGTGAAGGACTTGGCGATCGACGCCGTGGGGAAGGCGGTGCGGCCGGGGTNCGGCCCCGCCGTAGCCCTCGGCGGCCAGGACCTCCCCGCCGCCGGCGACGGAGACGCCGGCGCCGGGGACGCCGTGCTCCTCCATGAGCGCGGGCACGCGCTCGTCGAGGAAGGCGCGCACCTCCTCGGAGTCCGGGGTGTCCGCCCGCGCCTGCGCGGCGGCGGAGCCGTCGGGGATCGTGGACGGGGGAGCCTCGGGCAGCGCGGGTGCCGTGGGGATCGCGACGGCGAGCAGCACCGCGGCCGCCGCCGGTACGCAGAACGGGAAGGGCATCGGGGGCCTCCGGTGGGGGTCGGCGCACGATCGGGGCTCGTTCCCCACGAACGTAGGCACCGGCCCGGGCCCCGGTCTGTGCGCCAGGGGCCCGTCTCCGGGTGGGCCAGGCCCTACCCGGAACCCTGGGGCCAGGGCGAGCGGGCGGATACCGTGGAGGCATGTTCGGGCAGAAGAGCACCATGACCGACCCGGAGCGGGCGCTGCCCGGCCGGGACACACCGATGCCGGTTCCGGAGCGCCACGAGGTCCTGGGGACCCCGCTCGCGCCGCCCTACCCCGAGGGGAGCAGCATCGCCGACTTCGGCATGGGCTGCTTCTGGGGTGTGGAGCGCACGTTCTGGCGGCTGGGCGCCGAGCGCGGCATCATCACCACGGCCGTCGGCTACCAGGGCGGCTACACGCCCAACCCCACCTACGAAGAGGTCTGCTCCGGGCGCACCGGCCACACCGAGGCGGTGCGCGTGGTCTTCGACCCGCGGAAGATCACCTACGAGGAACTGCTGAAGGTGTTCTGGGAGGGCCACGACCCGACCCAGGGCATGCGCCAGGGCAACGACGTGGGCACCCAGTACCGGTCCATGATCCTGTACCACGACGAGACCCAGCGCGCGGCGGCCGAGGCCTCCCGCGACGCCTTCCAGCCGGTCCTGACCCGCTCCGGCTACGGCCCCATCACCACCGAGATCGTGGAGGCGGGCCCGTTCTACTTCGCCGAGCCCTTCCACCAGCAGTACCTGAGCGACGCGAAGAACCCCAACGGCTATTGCGGGGTGGGAGGCACGGGCGCCTCCTGCCCGATCGGTGTGGCGCGCACCGACGGGTGAGAGCCGACGCAGGCCCCCGGCGCAACGGTGTCGGGGGCCTGCCGCATGTTCGGCTAGAAGCGCTCGCTTCGGAGGTCCTGGAGGAAGGCCCCCCACTCGCCCAGGGGGAACGAGAGGTGCCCGGCGTCCCGGTGCTTGGTGTCGCGGACGTCGGCACCGTGTGCGTACTCGCGGACTTCGACGCAGTCATTGGTACCGCCGCTGTAGCTGGACTTGTGCCATTCAGCAGACATCGCTAGTCAATCCTCATCATCTCTTCGTGAACCGCCCTCACGGACGCTTCCGGGTCCAATGCCACGCCCTGTAGGGCCGCGAACAGCATGCGACGCCGGGCTACTGCTGTCGAACTCGTGAGGGTCCGTCCTTCTTCTGCGCTCTCTACGTACGCCATGTCGGGGCCATCTCGCATGGTGAGCACTCGGAAGGCCCCGGCGTTGCCGGGGTGCTTTGGGTGGTCCATAGGCGCGACTTGAAGTGTCAGACGCTCCCGTTCCGCGAGAGCCGCGACGTATGCCAGCTGCTCTCGCGACGCTTCGGAGCCTCCGTAGCGTCGCTTCAGTAGTGACTCGTCGACGACGAGCCACAGCATAGGTCGCAGGCTTTCCTGCATGCTGTGTGCCCGTTCGACCCGCTCCTTCGTACGGGTGTCGAGTTCGTCCGGAGGCATCCACGGGGCGGCATGCCGGATGACGGCGCGGGCGTAGGAGCCTGTCTGCAGATAACTCGGGAACGCCAAGGCCTGGTACTCGTAGACGGCGTCCGCATCCCTGATCGCCGCTGCGATCTCGTCAAGCCACTCGGGCCGTCCGTCCCCGGTGAGGTCGTCCCACACACGGCTCAATCGGCCATCACCGATCGCCTCGTCCAGGGCTGCGCGGAGCTTCTTGGACGGGTCCGCCTTCCCGTTCTCCAGGTTGGAGATCTGCGTCTTGCTGCTCCGGACCCGTCTGGCCAACGCGGCCTGTGTATACCCGGCGTCGTTACGGGCGCGTCGGACTTCGCGACCGTACTTCTCAAGCATGTGCGGCGGAGCGGTGCGCTGCTCGGGGGGCATGCTCATACCACAGCACATCTCCGGTGTCAGCGGAACTTTTTCCCGGAAATTTCGACTCTCAGGGAACGCCGTCGGACCCTGAACAACCCCCTTCACCTCGGATGTTGTCCCGGCGATGCTCTTGAATATGAACACGACCGGCGTCCGAGGTTCCGCCGAATGAACCCGATCACCGATCCCCGGAACAACCCCCGGCACCCCTGCCCGGAGCTGCGGGACGAGTTCACTCCGCGCGGGTGGCTGTTCTTCCGCGCCGACGCCCCCTGCGGCCCCGCGACCTATCACGCGGTGTTCTGCCGCCCCGTCCCGCCGAGGTGCGCCCGCCTCCTCGGCTTCCGTGAGCACGCCAAGGGGCCGATCCCGCTGCTCCGCCTGCTGGTCCGCGAGCGGGCCGGCGTGATCGAGGCGCACGCCGCGACCTGCGCCCGCTGTGCGTTCGCACTGGCGGCCGCGAAACGCGACGCCGCCCTCGCCCGGTGACGACCGGAGCCTCACCGACCTGATCCCGGCCCGTGCGGAACGAGGGGGCCGCACGGTCCGCGGGTGTCCCGGTGCACTTCCCCGTACCGGGGCACCCGCAGACCGGCCCGAGCGCCGGGCGCCTCCCGCGACGGGAGGCACTGACCTGCGAATACCCGCGAACGACCGCGCCCCGCGACCGCTCCCATGGTCGGGGAGCGCGGCCGCAGGACACCGAGGAGCCGACGACATGTCCCTCACCACGACGAAGCCCGCCCCGAGCACGACGCGCTGGGGGCGCTCTCCCGAGCACGCCGGTGCCCACGCCGCCGCTGCGCGGCTGCAGGCCCGGTACCCGCAGATGGTGATCTGGTTCGGGGAGACCTCCGGCCACTTCTACGCGATGGACGCCTCCGGCCTGCACGAGCGCCCCACGCTCGACGCGATCACGATGCTGGCCTGTCAGCGCACCAACCGCCCCCGCCCGCGCGGCGCCGTGGCGGTGAGCGCCCGTTGAACGCGGTCGAGGTCGGAGAGACGCATCTTCGGTGTCGACTGGGACGACCCCGTCCGCCAAGCAGGGCGACGAAGAAGACCCGGGTTCTCGGAACAGAGGCGGCACCGGGGTGTTCCTTGCCAGGATGCCCTCGGCGCATGCCCGACGTCGACGGCGACGAGGGACCTGACTCGGTTCCCCGCCGGACTGAACGGGTGATGGTACTTCGCCGTTCGTTCCGGAGGTCGAAAGGAATCATGGAGGGAGACGCCGGTCGGAATACGGTCGTTCCCGCGTGCGCCGGGCTGACCGCAAATCAGGCCGCCGAGGTACTGAACGTGTCCCGTACCCACCTCATCGCCCTCCTGGAGGCACAGGAGACCGAGTCTCGGATGGTGGGGGCGCCGTAGGCGCGTGCGAGTGGGCTCCCTACTCGACTACAAGGTGCGGGACGACCGCCGAAGGCGCGTGGCCGCGGACCGGCTCTCGGCGTCGACCAGGGAGCTGGGGGTCGACTGAGCGTCCCCGTTCCGAATTTGCTGAGGGGCCCTCTGTTCCGCTCGGCGCGGGCGAGGAAGGCGGGGGATGCTCGAGCCGGACGGGCCCGGTGGCCCGCCCGGCGGGGGTCCGGGGTCTCGTCGCGTGGTCAGATGTCCAGGTTCTCTTCGATCCCCTTGAGGCGGTGACGGGCCAGTGCGAGGTTGGAGCGTTCGCGGTCCAACGCCAGGTACAGGAACAGTCCCTGCCCCTTGCGCCCGGTCAGCGGCCGGATGATGTGGTACTGGGTGGACAGCGTGATCAGGATGTCGTCGATCGCGTCCTGGAGCCCCAGGTCGCTCATGGTCCGCATCTTGGCCCGGACCACCTCGGTGTTGCCGGCCGAGGCGACCGTCAGGTCGAGCTGGGAGGTCGCGCTGAGCGACCCGAGCGGCATCCCGCTGCCGTAGTCGACCACCGCGGCGCCGATCGCGCCGTCGATCGCCATCATGTCCTTCAGACCGGTCTCGATGTCGGGCATCTGCCTCACTCCAATGCGTGTTCTCCGGAAAAGGCCCGACAGCCCCGCCTTCCCGCGCAGTGCGGCCAAGCGTGTGGGCAGGTCGTGCCATGGGGAGCGGGTCAATGGGCCACCGCCTCCTGGGCCGGTGGGACGTCGGTGTTCAACCCCCGCAGACCGATGAGCACGCGTTCGAGGACGGTCCGATCGTCCATGACCCGTACCCGGGGCCCGGGGGAGTGGTCGGGGGGCGTGCGGCGCCTGCGCGCGGGCGCCGTCGTGGGCGCCGGCTCGGCCGCGCATTCCCGCAGCCGGCGCATCGCCAGCCCGAGGTGGTCCCCGGAGCGGTCCATGCGGACCTGCAGGCACAGGTCGCCGTCGTCCAGCGGTGCCACCAGCAGGTGCTGCCCCCGGTCGGTGACCACCAGCTGCTCGATCCCGGTTCCCGCGTAGGCGGGGACCTCCCGGGCCGCCCGGAGCAGAGCGGCCGCCTCCGGGGCCGGGGCCGGGGCCGCGTCGCCCGCCACCACGATCTCGTGGCCTTCGGAGACCCGGACCAGGCCGACCCGGCTCACCCCGGGGACGGACAGAACCCTGCGCATCCGGTCCTCGATCGCGACCACGGCGCCTCTCCGCGTTCGTGGGCATCGCCGCTACCGCCCGCGGGCGGGCGGGTCGTTGGTCTCGTGCATGCCACGACATTAGTGATGTTCCGTCGAAACGACCGGCTTTTCCGAGATTTCCGCTATTGCGATGCGAGAGGTCGAGGCATCTCCCGTCCCTTCTGGGAGAGGTCGGTGGCGAATGCGTCGAATGTCGGCGGAATTGCGTCCTGATGTTCGGATCGGACGCCGTCCCCGCGCGTGCGGAATCCGGGACGGATGGCCCGAAACTCCGATAGCGCGCGTGATCCCCCTTCATGGGGAGGTAAAGATCATTCCAGTCCCGTACACCGCGCCGGGTGCCTCCTGGAAGGCCGAGGGCTCTCCGGAGAGCATCGGGACCCATTGGGCCGAGCCGGTTCGACATGGGAGCGGGATGCGCGGATCTGTGGGAAAGGCGGCGGGGAGAGGGGCCGTCCGGGCGGCCGCGGCGCTGGCGCTGCTCGGGCTGTGGCCCCTGGGGGCGCCGGCGAGCGCCGTCGCGGAGCCCGCACCGGACCCGGTCCCGGCGGCCGCGGAGGCCGGAACGGTCGGAGAGGACGTGCCGGGGGCGGCCGAGGAGCGGCCTCCGTCGGGGCTTGAGACTCCGCCGCCGGAGACGCCGGGGGAGGGGGACGGCGCCGCCGAAGGCGACACCACGCCCGCGGAGTCGGAACCGGGCCCGGAGCCGATCCCGAAACCGGACGCGTCCCCGGGGCAGCCGGACGGGCCTTCCCCGGCGCCGTCCCCGGAGCCGTCGTCCGCGCCCTCACCCGCGCCCGCACCGGAGCCTTCGCCCGAGGCGGACGAGGACGACGTGCGGGAGTCCCAGGCGGCGGCCCAGCTGCAGATCTCCAAGAGTGTCGAGCCGAACCCCATGATCATCGGGGACGAGGCGACCTACACCATCACCGTCACCAACACCGGGGACGAGGCCGCCGAGGACGTCACGGTGACCGACACCCTCGCCTCCGACGTCTCCTTCGTCTCCGCCTCCGCCGGGTGCTCGGCCTCCGGGCAGACGGTGACCTGCGGAGGGACGGGCACCACCGTCGGGGCGGGGGAGACGCTCACCTACAGCGTCACCGTGAAGGTGGACCCGGGCGTCTCCGACGGGACCAACATCACCAACCCGGCGTCGGTCGAGGCCTCCAACACCGGCGGCGCGAGCACCCAGAACATCGCCCAGACGCAGACGATGACCGACGTGGAGATCACCAAGTCCGCCGAACCGGCGACGGTGAACCCCGACGGCACGATCACCTACACGATCACCGTCACCAACCACGGGCCGTCCGAAGCGGTGGACGTCACGGTCCACGACCCCACGGACGGGAACCTGGTGAGCATCACCGGGCTCCCCGACCGGTGCCCGCCCGGCGGCCTGACCATCAGCTGCGACCTGGGCACGCTCGCGCCGGGCGAGACCGTCGAGCTGACGGTCACGGTCACGGTGAACTCCGACGTCGCGGACGGGACGCAGATCCAGAACTGTGCGACCGTCTACACGGGATCGCGGGAGTCCGATACCGGGAACAATGTGTCCTGCGCGAGCAACGAGGTCGGTCCGGGCCCTGCGGGCGACCGGACGGACCTGGAGCTGACCAAGGACGGGCCCGCGACCGTCAGCCCGGACGGGACCATCACCTACACCATCAGGGTCACGAACACCGGCCCGGTCCCGGCCGAGAACGTGCACGTGTTCGAGAACTTCGACACCGAGAACACCACGGTCGAGAGCCTCCCGGCCCAGTGCACCCTCGACGGGGAGCACGTGGGGTGCGACATCGGTGACCTGCAACCCGGGGAGAGCACCGAACTCACCGTCGTCCTCCGCGCGAACGCGGACGCCGACCCCGGGACGCTCCTGGAGAACTGCGCCGTGGCCAGGACCGCGACGAGGGACGGCCAGGTCCGGAACAACGCGGCGTGCGTGCAGACCGAGGTGGTGGACGAGGACCCCGGTCCGGACCCCTCGCCGTCACCTTCTCCGAGCCCGGACCCGTCGCCGTCTCCAACGCCGAGCCCGGAACCGGAACCGTCTCCGAGTCCCACGCACGGCGGTGGCCCGACCCCCGGTCCCGGCCCCGACGACGGCCCCGACGGCGACTCGGACACCGCGACCGGTGACGGAGGCCCCGGCCTGCCGGTGACCGGGGCCGGGGCGGCCGGATTCATCGCGGCAGGCCTGGTCACCGCCGGCGGCGGGCTGGCGCTCGCCTGGTCCGCGCGGCGGAGGGTCCCCGACGACGACTGAGCGCTCCGGACACCAGAGGGCGGGGCGGCACGGACTACCGTGCCGCCCCGCCCTCGTCGCGGCCCCTTCCCGGGACCGCCTTGGCACCGTTCCCGCGCCGTGCGGCCCCTCGGGCCCGCTCAGTCGATCTCTTCGCCGTACACGCGCTCCACGCTCATCGTCATCAGGACCCGGCGCTCGGACACCATCACCGACCGGTACTCGTCCCAGTCCGGGTGCTCGCCGGCGGCCCTGCGGTAGTAGTCGACCAGGGCCTCGACCTCCGGCCCGTGCGGGTCGCTCCCGGGGCCGACCAGCGTCACCGGGCCCTCGGCGGTGCCCCAGGCCCGCCCGTCGGACCGTGTCACCTCCAGCGCCGCCCGCGGGTCCCGGCGCAGGTTCGCCGTCTTCGCCCGGCCCTCGGTCATCGACACCTGCAGCGTGCCGGCCTCCCGGTCGTAGTACGGCATCACGGGGGAGAGCTGCGGAAGGCCGTCCGCCTTGATCGTGGCGAGGACGCCGAGCCTGCTCTGCGCCAGCAGCCCGTGCGGGTCGAATCCGGCCGTGTCCTGGTTCTGGGCGGTCACATCTGCTCCCTTGACGTCGGTCACCGATGACAGCATCCTCGACCTTCATACCGGTGTGAAGGGCAAGGAGGACCGGCGTGTTGATCGGAGAGCTGAGCCGCCGCACCGGGGTCCGGCCGCACCTGCTGCGCTACTACGAGGCCCAGGGCCTGCTGGACCCGGACCGCACCGGCGGCGGCTACCGCGCGTACGGGGAGGACGCCGTCACGCGGGTCGTCCAGATCCGCAGGCTCCTGGACGCGGGCCTGTCGACCCAGGACATCGCCTTCATCCTGCCCTGCGCCACCGGGGCCGCCCCCGACCTGGCCCCCTGCCGCGAGCTCGTGGACGCCCTGCACGCCCGCCTCGACGACATCGAGGGCCGCATCGCGACCCTCACCCGCTCCCGGACGGCGCTGCGCGCCTACATCGAGGCCGCCGAGAGCCGGATCCCCGCGTCCGGGCCCGCCGCCCCCGCCTGAGCCGGACACGCGAAAGGCCCGCGCACGGAGGTGTGCGCGGGCCCAGGCGGTCGGCCGCGAAGGGGGCTGCCGGTCCTCCTACTGCCCGTACCCCGGGTACTGCTGGCCGTAGCCCTGCTGGGGCTGCTGCCCGTAGCCCGGGTACTGCTGCGGCTGCTGGCCGTACCCGTAGCCCTGCTGGGGCTGCTGCCCGTAGCCCGGGTACTGCTGCTGGCCGTAGCCCTGCTGGGGCTGCTGCCCGTACTGCTGCTGGTAGGCCTGCTGCTGTCCGGTCTGGTACTGGTAGGCCGCGTAGGGGTCCTGCGGCTGCCCCCCGGTGGGGTGCTGCTGGTAGGCCTGCTGCTGTCCGGTGTGCTGCTGGGCGGCCTCCGGGGCCTGCTCCTCGGCGGCGGCCGCCGCCTTCCGGCCGCCGGAGCCGGCCGGGCGGAACAGGCACAGGTGCAGCGCCTCGCCCTCCGAGCCGGTGACCGGGGTCATCTGGTCGAGGTGCCAGCCGGCCTCCTCGATCCCCTCCAGGATGCGGGTCAGCCCCGGCCGGACCTTGCTGGAGCCCTCGTCGAACCCGCCGACGTCCAGCTGGACGATGAACATCCGGCGGTTCTGCTGCGCCGCCACCTTGGCGTGCTCGACGACGGTGCTGTCTCTGACGACCTGCGTGACGCTCATGGAATGAACCGTACCTATCTGCTCTGCCTGCTCTGCCCTCGCGGCGCTGCGGAGCAAGAGGTCCGCGGGGCCGTCCGCGTCCGCCCCATCATGCCGCCTGGGGGTCCGCTCTGGCCAGAAGGGCCCGGGAGCGGCCGAACAGGCCGGAACCGGCCGGTCCGGCCGCTCCCGGACACACGGCGCCGCACACGGCACGCCGGACGCGCACGCCCGGACACACCGTGTCCGGGCCGGGCCGCCCGGTCAGGCCAGAGCGGCCTCCACCGCCTCGGGGACGGGGTCGTCGCCGCCGACCAGTTCGAGCGTGCGGCCGACGGACGCCGTCGAGGCCGGCTCGGCCAGCAGCGCCGCCAGCACCTCGGCGACGTCGTCCCGCGGCACCTCGGCCTTGTCCACCGACGCGGCCAGGCGGACCCGCCCGGTGCCCGGCTCATCGGTCAGCCGCCCCGGGCGCAGGATCGTCCAGTCCAACGCCTCCGAGCGCTCCCGCAGGTCGGCGTCGGCGTCCCGCTTGGCCTCCACATAGGCCGCCCACACCGGATCCGACCCCGGGGCCGGACCGTCGTCCACGCCGATCGCCGACACCATCACATAGCGCCGCACACCGGCCAGCGAGGCCGCGTCCGCCAGCAGCGCCGCGGCCGCCCGGTCCACCGTCCCCTTGCGCTCGGCGCCGCTGCCCGGACCGGCTCCGGCGGCGAACACCACCGCGTCGGCGTCCATCACCTTCTCCGAGAGCTCGGTCACGGTGGCCTTCTCCAGGTCGGCCACGACCGGCTCGGCACCGGCCGCCCGCACGTCGTCGGCCTGCCCCGGGTCGCGGATCAGGGCCACGGGAGTGTCGCCGCGCGCCGAGAGCAGCCGCTCCAGGCGCAGCGCGATCTTGCCGTGGCCACCGGCAATCACAATTCGCATGGGGGCAGGCTACGCCGCCCGGCGGGCCCAGGAGGGAAGGACCGGCCGCCCCGCCGGGGTGCGCCGCCTCACGCCGCCGCGCCCCGTGCCGTCACACCGTCGCGCCGCCGCACCGTCACTGCGGCTGCGTGCCCTTGGGCTCGTCGCCGGTGCCCAGCTCCTCCCGCAGGATCCTCTTGAGCAGCTTGCCGCTGGCGTTGCGCGGCAGGTCCTCCACCAGGTGCACCTGCTTGGGCACCTTGAACCCGGCCAGGTGCCGCCGGGTGAACGCGATCAGCTCGTCCCCGGCGACCCGCGCCCGCGGCACCACCACCGCGGTCACCGCCTCGCCCCACCTCTCGTCCGGCAGCGCGATCACCGCCGCCTCGGCCACCGAGGGGTGCCGGTAGAGCACCTCCTCCACCTCGCGGGAGGCCACCAGCACCCCGCCGGTGTTGATCACGTCCTTGACCCGGTCGACCACGGTGAAGTACCCGTCGGCGTCGCGCCGGGCCAGGTCGCCGGAGTGGAACCAGCCGCCGCGGAAGGCCTCGGCGGTCTCCTCCGGCTTGTCCCAGTACCCCTCGCACAGCTGCGGGGAGCGGTAGACCACCTCCCCGGTCTCGCCGGGCCCGGCTTCGCCGCCGTCCTCCAGCACCACCCGCGCCTCCACATTCAGCACCGGCCGCCCGCACGAGCCCATCCGCGCCGGGACGTGCTCCTCGGGCCGCAGCACCGTGGCCAGCGGCCCGATCTCGCTCTGCCCGAAGCAGTTGTAGAAGCCGATCCCCGGCTGCCGGCGGCGGATGTCCTCCAGCACCGGCACCGGCATCGCCGCCGCGCCGTAGTACCCCTTGGCCAGAGTCGACAGGTCGCGGGCGTCGAAGTCGGGGTGGTCGCGCAGCGCCAGCCACACGGTCGGCGGGGCGAAGAAGGAGGTCGCCCGCTCCTCTTCGATCCTGCGCAGCACGTCGCCGGCGTCGGGGGACTCGGCGAGCGTGTTGCGCGCCCCCGCGGCCAGCCCCGGCATCAGGAAGACGTGCATCTGCGCCGAGTGGTAGAGCGGGAGCGCGTGCAGGATCCGGTCGTCCTCGCCGATGTCGAGGGCGTGCAGGCAGCTGGCGTACTCGTGCACCAGCGCCCGGTGGGTCAGCATCGCCCCCTTGGGGGAGGAGGTGGTGCCCGAGGTGTAGAGCAGCTGGGCCAGGTCGGCGTCGGAGACCTCGGTCACCGGTCCGGTGGGGGCGTGCGGGTCGCGGGCCACCTCCAGCACCGACTCCAAGGCCCCGCGCAGCGCCAGCACGTCCCGCGCCGGGACGGAGGGGCGCACCTCCTCCACCCGGCCGGCCAGCCGGGGGTCGGCCAGCACCACGATCGAGGAGGACTGCGAGAGCACGTAGGCCAGCTCCTCGCGGCGCAGCGCCGGGTTGACCGGCACGTGCACCAGCCCCGCCCGCGCGCAGCCCAGGAAGGCCAGCACGTAGGCGTCGGAGTTGCCGCCGAAGGCGGCGACCCGGTCGCCCCGGGTCAGCCCCAGTCCCAGCAGCCAGGCGGCCACCCGGCTCGCCCCCCGGTCCAGTTCGGCGTAGCTCCAGTTCCGGCCGCCGAACCGCAGCGCGGTCCCCTCCGGGGTGCGCGCCGCCGCGCGCCTGACGACCCCGTCCACCGTGCTCGCCGTGACCGCGGCTTCCCGCTCCATCGCGCCTCCCGCTGCCCTCACCCGCGTGATGTAACTCACCACGGTAGGTGCGGGCGGGCGGGTTCGCCAGCAGAGCGCGGACCCCGCCGGGCGCACGGCCGCCCGGCGGGGTCCGGCGGGGTCCGGACCGGGGCGGTTCAGCCCCGGTGCGGCGCCCCGGGCCTCACTCCACGGTCCAGGTGTCGCCGCTGGCCAGGAGGGCCCCCAGGTCCCCCTCGCCCTGCGCCGAGCGGGCCTCGGCCACCTGCTCGTTCATCAGGGCGTCGTAGGCGGGCCTGCGGACGTCCCGGAACACCCCGATCGGGACATGCTCGAACGCCGGGAGGTCCAGCCGGGACAGCGCGAAGGCGTACCCGGGGTCCTCGCGGTGCGCGTCGTGCCGCAGCACCGCGTCCTCGCCGACCTCCTCCACGTCGACCGTACGCAGTCCGCCGAAGCCGTCGGAGACCACGCCGCGCCCGCCNGTCCCCCACCCGCACCAGCCGCAGGTCCCGCTCGGCGGGGTCCTTCAGCGGCTCGAACGCGTCGTCGTTGAAGATCGGGCAGTTCTGGTAGATCTCCACGAACGACGACCCCTCGTGCGCGGCGGCCGCGCGCAGCACCGAGGTCAGGTGCTTGCGGTCGGAGTCGACCGTGCGCGCCACGAACGAGGCCTCCGCCCCCAGCGCCAGCGACACCGGGTTGAAGGGGGAGTCCAGCGACCCCATCGGCGAGGACTTGGTCACCATGCCCGGCTCGGAGGTGGGCGAGTACTGGCCCTTGGTCAGCCCGTAGATGCGGTTGTTGAACAGCAGGATGTTGACGTTGACGTTGCGCCGCAGCGCGTGGATCAGGTGGTTGCCGCCGATCGACAGCCCGTCTCCGTCGCCGGTGACCACCCAGACCGACAGGTCCGGGCGGGAGGCGGCCAGCCCGGTGGCGATCGCCGGCGCCCGGCCGTGGATCGAGTGCATCCCGTAGGTGCTCAGGTAGTAGGGGAACCGGGAGGAGCACCCGATGCCCGAGACGATGACCACGTTCTCCCGCGGCACCCCCAGCTCGGGCAGGAACCCCTGGAAGGCGGCGAGGATCGCGTAGTCCCCGCACCCGGGGCACCAGCGCACCTCCTGGTCGGACTTGAAGTCCTTGGCCTTGTACTCCTGCTGCGCCGACGGCACCAGCGCCAGCCCGGGGAAGGAGGGGGCGGCGGAGCCGTTCGCGGCGGATCCGTTCTCACTCGGCACGATCGATGACCTCCTGGATGACGCCCGCCAGCTCCTCGGCCTTGAACGGCAGGCCCCGCACCTTGTTGTAGCCCGTGACGTCGGCGCCGAAGCGGCCGCGCAGCAGCAGCGAGAGCTGGCCCAGGTTGATCTCGGGCACCAGCACCCGGTCGTAGCGCTCCAGCGCCTCGCCCAGGCCGGGCGGGAAGGGGTTGAGGTGGCGCAGGTGGGCCTGGGCGACCTTGCCGCCGGCGCGGCGCACCCGGCGCACGCCTGCGGCGATCGACCCGTAGGTGCCGCCCCAGCCGAGCACCAGCACGCGGGCGTCGCCCGAGGGGTCGTCCACCTCCAGCGGGTCCAGGCCGCGGGCGATCGCGTCCACCTTGCCCTGGCGCGAGCGCACCATCAGGTCGTGGTTGGCGGGGCTGTAGGAGATGTCGCCGCGGCCGTCGCTCTTCTCGATGCCGCCGATGCGGTGCTCCAGCCCGGGGGTGCCCGGCACCGCCCAGGGGCGCGCCAGCGTCTCGGGGTCGCGCCGGTAGGGCAGGAACTCCCCGCCGTCGTCCCCGGGCCCCTCGGCGAACTCGACCGAGAGGTCCGGAAGGGAGGCCACGTCCGGGATGCGCCAGGGCTCGGACCCGTTGGCCAGGTAGCCGTCGGAGAGCACGATCACCGGCGTGCGGTAGGCGGTGGCGATGCGCGCCGCCTCCACCGCGATGTCGAAGCAGTCCGCGGGCGAGCGCGGCGCCAGCACCGGCACCGGCGACTCGCCGTTGCGGCCGTACAGTGCCAGCATCAGGTCGGCCTGCTCGGTCTTGGTGGGCATGCCGGTGCTGGGCCCGGCCCGCTGCACGTCCACCACGATCAGCGGCAGCTCGGTCATCACCGCCAGGCCCAGGGTCTCGCCCTTGAGCACCATGCCCGGCCCGGAGGTGGTGGTCACGCCCAGCGACCCGCCGAAGGCGGCGCCCAGGGCGGCGCCCACCCCGGCGATCTCGTCCTCGGCCTGGAAGGTGCGCACGCCGAAGCGCTTGTGCCGGGAGAGCTCGTGCAGGATGTCGGAGGCGGGGGTGATGGGGTAGGAGCCCAGGAACAGCGGCAGCCCGGTCAGCCGGGAGGCGGCCACCAGCCCGTAGGAGATCGCCAGGTTCCCGGTGATGTTCCGGTAGGTGCCCGGGGGCAGCGAGGCCGGCTTGACCTCGTAGGACACGGCGAAGTCCTCGGTGGTCTCGCCGAAGTTCCACCCGGCCTGGAACGCCGCGAGGTTGGCGGCGAGGATCTCCGGTTTGCCCGCGAACTTGGACTTCAAAAAGCCCTGCGTGCCCTCGGTGGGCCGGTTGTACATCCAGGACAGCAGGCCCAGGGCGAACATGTTCTTGGCCCGCTGGGCGTCCTTCTTGGAGACGTCGAACTCCTCGACGGCCTTGACCGTCATCGACGTCAGCGGGACCCGGCTCACCTTGTACGACTCCAGCGACCCGTCCTCCAACGGGTCGGACCCGTAGCCGACCTTGGCCAGGCTGCGCTTGGTGAACTCGTCGGTGTTGGCGATGATCGTGGCGCCCCGGGGCAGGTCGTCCACGTTGGCCTTGAGCGCGGCCGGGTTCATCGCCACCAGCACGTCGGGGGCGTCACCGGGGGTCATGATGTCGTGGTCGGCGAAGTGGAGCTGGAAGCTCGACACGCCGGGCAGGGTTCCGGCAGGGGCGCGGATCTCCGCCGGGAAGTTGGGAAGGGTGGAAAGGTCGTTCCCGAACGACGCCGTCTCCTGGGTGAAGCGATCGCCCGTCAGCTGCATCCCGTCGCCGGAGTCTCCCGCGAACCGGATGATGACGCGATCGACACGTTGGACCTTCTTGGTCACTGAGATCGCCGACCTCCTCGACGAGCCCCCGCGGGCGCGCGGAGGCTCAGGTTGCCTCGGCCCTCGCCGCCAGACTACGCACCGCACCGCTCGCCGAGCGGCCGCGTGGTGGCCGGCGCAGGGCCCCAACGGTTGCCAATGGGATCAGTGGGGACCTGATGGGCGGCGCCTGGCGGGCGCCGCTGGGTGAGGGCCGGGCCCACACCCCCTTTCCGGGAACGGCCGCGCCGCCCCTCGGCGGCGCCCCCGTGCCGGGGTCAGGGGCGACACAGGGCGCTTTCCACCCGTGCCAGGTCGACGTGGCGCCGACCGGTCAGCAGGGCACCGGGGAGGCGGTGCGGAGTGATTACGGCCACGTCCGCCACTATAGGCCTCCGGCCCGGCGCGCGCGGCGGGCGGGGGCGGGCCGATCAGGTCGGCGCCGCCCCGGGCCCGGTCGGCGGGGTCGCGGCGCCGGACGGGAACGGACCGGCGGGGCCCACACGTTCCTATCGGTGGACGGGCCCGCGAAGCGCGGCCCGGCCGGGAGGACTGTCGGGCGGACGAAGGAGGGCGGGACCGCCGTGCACCCCAATCCGATCCGGGCCCTCGCCCTGCTCGCCGGACTGGCGGCCCTGATCGTGCTCGCCGGATGGGTGTGCGCCGGCCACGAGGGGGTGCGCGCCGCGGCGGTGGTCGTGCTCGGGGTGACCGGGCTGGTCTGCTTCTTCGGCGACTCGCTGGCGCTGCGCGCGATGCGGGCCCGGCCGGTGGGCGAATTCGAGCAGCCCGAACTGCACCGGGTGGTGCGCGACCTGGCCACCCGGGCGCGCCAGCCGATGCCCCGGCTCTACCTGTCGCCCACGGCGGCGCCGAACGCCTTCGCGGTGGGGCGCGGCCCGCGCTCGGCGGGGATCTGCTGCACCACCGGCCTGCTGCGGCTGCTGGACGAGCGGGAGCTGCGCGCGGTCGTCGCGCACGAGCTGGCCCACGTGCGCACCCGGGACACCCTGGTCTCGGCGGTGGCGGTGGGGCTGGCCACGATCATCACCTCGCTGACCGCGCTGGCGCTGCTGCTGCCGCTGGACGACGGCGACGACGAGGGGCCCGGACTGCTGGAGGGGCTGCTCTTCCTGGTGCTGGGGCCGCTGGCGGCGACGGTGATCCACGCCGGGGTCGGGCGCCGCCGGGAGTTCCGCGCCGACGAGGCGGCGGCCCGGCTCACCGGCGACCCGCTGGCGCTGGCCTCGGCCCTGCGCAAGATCGAGGCGGGGGCGCGCACCCACCCGCTGCCGACCGAGCGCCGGCTGCTGGCCGCGGGCCACCAGATGATCGCCAACCCGTTCCCCAAGCGGGGGATGTGCCGGCTGTTCGACGCCCACCCTCCCGCGGCGGAGCGCATCCGCCGCCTGCGCGCCCTGGAGGAGGAGTGGCGCCTGGAGTGAGGGGCGCGGCGGCCGGACGGCCGCCGCGTACCGCGCCTCGGGACTCCGCCGGCTCTAGCGGTAGTTGACGAACTGGATCGCCAGGTCGAAGTCCTTCTCCTTGACCAGCTGCATGACGGCCTGGAGGTCGTCCTTCTTCTTGCCGCTCACCCGCAGCTCGTCGCCCTGGATCTGCGCCTTGACGCCCTTGGGGCCCTCGTCGCGGATGAGCTTGGAGATCTTCTTGGCGTCGTCGGAGGAGATGCCCTCCTTCAGGGCGACCGGCAGGCGGTACTCCTTGCCCGAGGCCTTGGGCTTCTCGGGGACGTCCAGGACCTTCAGGGAGACCTTGCGCTTGATCAGCTTCTCCTTGAACACGTCCAGGGCGGCCGTGACGCGCTCCTCGGAGTTGGCCCTGACCTCGATGCCCTGCTCTCCGGACCAGGCGAGGGAGGCGTTGGTGCCCCTGAAGTCGAAGCGCTGGGACAGCTCCTTCTCGGCCTGCTTCAGCGCGTTGTCGACCTCCTGCCGGTCGAGCTTGGAGACGATGTCGAAACTGGATTCAGCGGCCACGTGCGCTCACACTCTCGGGGTTCGGGTCGGTTCCGGCAGGCGGCCGCGGTCCCGGGCCGGGCCGGCCGCGGCGGCACAGAGCTTACCGATTCGCGAGCGCGCCGCTTGTCCGCTATTCTCTTTCACGTCGCCGCGCCCCGACGAGGGCGCAGCACTCCCAGGCAGGTTGCCCGAGTGGCCAAAGGGAGCGGTCTGTAAAACCGCCGGCTCAGCCTACGCAGGTTCGAACCCTGCACCTGCCACCCACGGAGAACGCCCCCTGACCAGCGTGAGCCCGGTCAGGGGGCGTTCTCGTTCGGTCCGGCCGCGTCCGGGCGTGTCCCGCCGCAGACGGCCGTTCGCGACAAATACGCGGCGAAGCTTTACGGCCCCACGGTCGGCTACTCCCCGGGCGGCGCTTTGGAGCCCACCCGTGTGGCCTGCTCAGCCTTGCGCCGGTTGATGGCCTCGCGCCCCGAGACGCACGTGGCGTACGTGCTCAGTAGGGAGCCCACGCTGCTCCCCGCGCACTCCGCGACCTGAGCGGGATCGTCGAGGAAACGGGCCCCTGTGCCGGGCCGCCGAGCGCTTCCAGGTCAGCCGCACCATCGCCCGCCGGTGGGCCGACCGCTACCGCGACCGCGGCCCGGCGGGCATGGGCGATGCCTCCAGCCGCCCGGCCCCCATCGCCGGACACCTGCACATGAACACCTCGACCGTGCACGGGATCCTGGTCCGGACTGGGAGGCGCCTCGGGACGGGCCGGGGCCTGATCCAAGAAACACCCCCTAACGCCAGGCCCGATCCGAAGGCATCCACACCGCCTCCAGCGGTCCGGCCAGCAGCGGGGTGAGGAAGGCGTCGGCCAGGGGCCGGGCCTCGTCCAGGGTCGCGCACCCCTTCAGCCCGCTGATGTTCGCTGCGGCTTTGGGAAAGAGCTTCTCCCAGCTGGAATCGGGGAGCACGAAGCGGTCGGGGAGATCGAGGTCGTGGCCGAGTGAGCGGCGCCGCTCGCGCTCGCTGTCCAGCGCCGCCCGGGCCGCCGGGCCTTCTACCTCGTCCTTCTGGCAGATGAGCAGCAGGTCGGGCAGGTCGCGGATTCGGCTGGAGGCCCGGCCTTGGAACCGGGTGTACATCGCGCAGACCTTGTCCGCGATGTGGTCGGCGAGCGGGTAGAGCCGCACCGTCGGCCAGTCCTGGGGCCACTCCAGCTCCATGAGCGGCTCCAGAGCGGTTTCGACCGGGTTCTGGGTGGGGGTCTGTCCAGTAACGATATCGATGCTCACCGAGGCGACCCTGCGGACGCCGATCAGCACATCGAAGGTCTGCTTGGCCCCGCCGGTCAGCTCGGCGAGCATCTGGCGCTTGGTCGGTTCGTAGCAGAGGTAGTCGCCCAGGTCGGTCGCCGCGGCCGCGCACAGCGTCTCCAGCGCCGCCTCGGGGTCTTCGGCCCCGAGGCGCTGCAGGTCGATATCACGGCTCAGCCGCGCCTGGGCCGCGTAGCGGACCAGGAGCGCCTGCCCGCCCTTGAGCAGCCACCCATGGGGGTCGGCATGGAACACTCGGGCGACCAGGCGGTGGAAGTAGTAGCCGGTGACCAGGTCGCCGGTCTTCAGGCCGTTCTGGCTGGCCGCGCGCCGGGCGTGTGTATTGATCGCCTGCTCGAAGGCCCGCGGTGTCTTGTAGCTCACGATTCTTCCTCTGAGTCGTCCTCGTCCGAGGGCCCTCCTCCGGATCGGTATGCCCCGAAGGAGTCGGGTAGGTGGGCTCTGAGCGCAGCACGTGCGAGCGCGGCCTGCGTTTCGCGCATCGAGGGCGCCGGATTCGGAAGGGCGAGTCGGCCGATCTGGGGGAGGGACGGCATCCCCGCAGCGGTCGCGGGCGGAGAGAGGCTCCTGCGCAGGCTGCCCATCTGTTCGGCGACCTTGCTCATCGAGCGCAGTTCGGCCGGGGGCAGGGGCATCGTGGACAGCGCTTCCGCCAGGGCCAGGGCATACCCGGCCCCTGCAGCCCGTGCGACCTCCTCGGCGTGCAGGGTCCGCCCCGCCTGTTCCACCAGGTGCTCGATGAAGGCCTGCCCCCTGGTGTGCCGCGAGAGGCCGTAGGTCGTGGCGAAATGCCGGACCCGCTCGGCCAGGGCCTCCGGGTCCACCAGCCCGCGCTGCTCGGCGTCGGCGATCACACCGCCCACGTGTCCGCCGTCGGTGCGGGCCTCCAGCAGGTCGGCGATCGTGCGCTCGGCCCGGGTCACGGGAAGGCCGTCGATGACGGTCACATCCTCGGCAGCCACCGGACGGACCCGGAGCCGAACTCCGCTCTCCCTGGTCGAGCGGCGCCGTTCCACGCTGAGTTCGACCTCCCCTGTCGGGATATCGCCCAGGTCGTGAACCAGGCAGGCCGAGGCATGCGAGACGATTCCGCCATAGTCCCCGGGGGAAGTGCGCTCCCAAGCCGGGCGTGCCGGGTCCAGCCGCAGCCATGCCACCTTGACGTCCAGGTGCTGCGGGGGCGCGGCCCCCAGAACCAGGTACACGCCCCGGCCGACCCTCTCCACCACCTCCGCCTCGACCAGGCGCAGCAGCGTAACCCCACTCACACCGGCCTGCTTGGCCTGCGCGGCGGTCACGAGACCCCACTGGTCGGTGGCGTACTCGGCGAGAACCTTCGCCGCATCCTCGCGTCTCATGCAGCAAAGGTTACACCCTGGGTCGGCGAAAGTTGCAGCCTGGGTGTAATTTTTGCTGTGCAAAGCGCGGAATCGCGACGTGCCCCCGGTCCTGCTGATCCGCGGACGTGCCGAGTCGGACCACGTCGAGGGCATCCCCGAGGGGGTTCCTCCACATGAACGGCTCCTCCACGAGGACGGCCGAACAACGGGTCGAACGGGTCGAGCGGGAGGCCGGTCGTGTCCGCTGGCGTGGTTGGACTCTGCTGGCCCCGGCCGCTCCCGGGGGCGCTGCCTGCCGCCCGCATCGGCACCCTTGTTGATCTCGGGGAAGTCGGGGGAATACTCGCCGGTATTACCCCGACTTCCCCGAGATCAACGGCAAGGAGAGAAGGGGGCGCGCGCCCGGGGCGGGGTCGCTGATCGAGGTGCAGCGGCCGCGCCGCTCAGAAGGACGCGGCCGACAGTTCCACCGCTCCAGCGGACACGACCGGGAGGCCGAGGTCCGCTCACTCTACGACGGCATGGTCCGGATCCTCGTGGCCCCGACCTGGGCCGAGCTGCTCGGCTCCGAGACGACGCTTCCCACCCCGGTCGAGGAGCTGAGCGCGCGGCGGGACGAGCGCCGGCGCGGCTGAGCGGCGGAGCGGAACGGGGGACCCCGGAAAGCTCCGGAACGGCGGGCGTCCGAGTGCGGAGCTGTGTACGCTGGACCCGCCCTCAGGCGTTCGAGCGGTGCAGTGGGAGCAGCGGCACGCGATTCGTGCGTGCTCCCGCCCGCCTGTGGTCCGCCGGATCCGTCGTGCGGACCCGCCTTCCGACCCCGTTAGGGGCCCACCTGCTCTCCGACTCTTCCGCGCCTCCGGCACCCCCGGCGTGTCGGAGCGGAGCACTTCGTGCCCCCATCACCCCGGTCCGGTGACCGTCCGCCGTCGGCGGGGCCGGATATGGGTAGGACCGAAACCCGCAGCGCGCCCGTGGCCGGGTGCAGCAGCCGTGTGCCCGGACCCGCATCGGTCCGAATCCTCCCGCGCGCCGCCTGGCGCCCCCGCGCCGGGCGTCCCGACCGCCCGGTCCGGCGCCGCGCCCCCGCCTCCGCCGACGCGACGCCCCCGACCGGGCACCCGGAATGCCGGAAATGGTGCCGCGTTTTCTCTCCCCATTCCCTCCGTATTGCGGATCCATGGTCGAAGAAGGGTGAAGAGGACATTTTGAATCCGCCGTTTCGGCGTTGACAAAATACGCTGCGTAGTCCCATGATTACTCACGTCCACCGCGGGGGAGCGTCCGCACGGCGCGCCCTTATCTATCCGCCTCCTTAGGGAATCTTCCGGGGGAATCGCAATGAAGAAGCTGACCGCCGCCGGCCTGCTCGCCGGCGCCGCCATGGGTGCCGTTCTGATGGCCGCCCCGGCCCAGGCCACCGACCAGGAGTACAACTCCAACCTGCAGGGCGTGCCGATCCAGGTCTGCAACGCCAACGTCGGTGTGCTCGGCGCGGCCGTCCCGGTCCTGTCCCCGCAGACCACCGGTGACTGCACCAACGGCCCGATCCTGACGAAGGTCGGCTAGAGCGGCAGCACCCGATAACGGGTGACGATTCCAGACATACTTTTCCAGAGGGGAAATCCGATGATCCGCAAGATCTCCGCCGCCGGCCTGGTGGCGGGTGCCGCGATGGGCGCTTTCCTGATGGCCGCTCCGGCCCAGGCGACCGACCAGGAGTTCAACTCCAACCTGCAGGGCATCCCCGCGCAGGTCTGCAACGCCAACGTGGGTGCCGCCATCGGCGCGGCCGTGCCGGTCGTCTCGCCGCAGACCACCGGTGCCTGCACCAACGGCGCCATCTCCTCGCTCGTCTAGGAAGGAACGACCTGATGATCCGCAAGATCTCCGCCGCCGGCCTGGTCGCCGGCGCCGCCATGGGCGCGCTCATGATGGCCGCTCCCGCCCAGGCGACCGACCAGACGTTCAACCAGAACCTGCAGGTCGTCCCGGTCCAGGTCTGCAACGCCAACATCGGCGTGCTCGGCGCCGCGGTGCCGATCCTGTCCCCGCAGACCACCGGCGACTGCACCAACGGCCCCATCTCGACGATCGTCGAGTAGCGAGAGGAATCACCCATGATCCGCAAGTTCACCGTCGCCGGCGCGCTCGTCGGCGCCGCGGCCGGCGCCGTCCTGATGGCCGCCCCGGCCCAGGCCACCGACCAGGACTTCAACTCCAACCTGCAGGGCGTGCCCGCGCAGGTCTGCAACGCCAACGTCGGTGCCGCGATCGGCTTCGCCGTCCCGGTGCTGTCGCCCCAGTCCACGGGCGCCTGCACCAACGGCGCGATCTCCACGCTCGTCAAGTAGGGAGACGCAGATGCTGCGTAAGGCCACCGTCGCCGGCATGCTCGTCGGCGCCGCGGCCGGCGCCGTCCTCATGGCGGCCCCGGCTCAGGCGACCGACCAGACGTTCAACCAGAACCTGCAGGTTCTGCCCGTGCAGGTCTGCAACGCCAACGTCGGCGTGCTCGGCGCCGCGGTGCCGGTCCTGTCGCCGCAGACCACCGAGGACTGCACCAACGGGCCGGTCCAGACCGTCGTCGACGAGGGTGACGGCTACCGCCACTGACGCGTGATCCGGGCGCGCGGCCGCGACCGCCGGAGCGCCGCCGCCCGGACCGCCGCCGGTCGGCTCGTGGGCCCCTTCCCCGCTCCGGGGAGGGGGCCCGTTCGCGTGCGGTGCGCGCCCGTGGTGCTCAGCGGGTCAGCACGGTCGCCGACCCGTGTCCGAACAGCCCCTGGTTGACCGCGATCCCGACCCGCGCTCCCTCCACCCGGCGCCCGGCCTCGGCCCGTCCGCGCAGCTGGTCGGCGATCTCGCACACCTGGGCGATCCCCTGGGCCGGGACGGCCTCGCCGAAGCTCGCCAGCCCGCCGCCGGGATTGACCGGGATCCGCCCGCCCACCCGGGTCGCCCCCTCGTGCAGCAGCTTCTCGGCGCCGCCGCAGGGGCACAGCCCGATCTCCTCGTACCAGTCCAGCTCCATCGCGGTCGACAGGTCGTAGACCTCGGCCAGGTCCAGGTCCTCCGGGCCGACGCCGGCCTCCTCGTAGGCCGCGTGCGCATTGGCCGCCCGGAAGCGCGGGGCGCCCGTGACCCGGCCCCCGTCCCCGCGCCGGGGCGGGTCGCCCGCCAGGTAGGGCATCTCCGGCTCGGCCACCGGGTAGGCGGGGACGGCCGCCGACAGCCCGGACACCCGCACCGGGCCGGCGCCCCGCCGCCGCGCGTCCTCGGTGCGCACCAGCACCAGCGCGGCCCCGCCGTCGCTGGTCGCGCAGACGTCCAGCAGGTGCAGCGGGTCCGCGACCACGGGGGAGGCCAGCACCTCCTCGGGGGTGGTGCGCGCCCGGTAGCGGGCCCGGGGGTTGGCCGATCCGTGCGCGGCGTTCTTGGCCTTGACCGCGGCGAAGTCCTCGGGCCGTGCGCCGTACAGCTCCATCCGGCGCCGGGCGGCCAGCGCGAAGTAGAGCGGGTTGGCCGCCCCGAGCAGGCGGAAGCGCAGCCAGTCGGGGTCGTCGGGGCGGTCGCCGCCCAGCGGGGCGAGGAAGCCCTTGGGGGCGGAGTCGGCCCCCACCACCAGCGCCGTGTCGCTCAGCCCGGCGAGCAGCCGCGCGCGGGCGGCCGCGATCGCCTGGGCGCCGGACGCGCAGGCGGCGTAGGAGCTGGCGACCTGCTGGCCCCGCCAGCCCAGGGCGCGGGCGAAGACGGCCCCGGCGACGAACCCGGGATAGCCGCCCCGGACGGTGGCCGCGCCGGAGACGAAGTCGACCTCACCGGGGTCGGTCCCGGCGTCGGCGAGGGCGGCCCGCGCCGCGACCGCCCCGTACTCGGTGAAGGGGCGCCCCCACTTGCCCCACGGGTGCATGCCGGTGCCGATGACGCACACCTCTCCGCCGCTCACCGGTCCTCCTCCCGCGGTCCGTCCGCGGGCAGCGGCCGCCAGTGCCAGACCGGGTGGCGCTCGCCTCCGGGTCCGGCGGCCGTGCCCTCGACCAGTTCGGCGGGCAGGCCCACCCGCAGGGCGGACAGGTCGGTGCCGGGCGGGGCCTGGCCGAGCACGATGGGTCCGGGGCCGTCCAGTTCGACGGCGAGGAGGACGAACGGCTCGAAGGGGTCGGTGGGCGGGACGAACGGGGGCGGCGGCCGGTACCGGCAGTCGGTGAAGGACCAGACGCGGCCGCGGCGGGGCAGGGGCGCCTCCTCCGTCGGCCCGCCGGGGCAGTGCGGGTCGCGGCAGTGGTCGGGGTCGGGCGGGAAGGCCACGGCGCCGCAGGCGGTGCATCGGCTGCCGACCAGGTGCGGCCCGTCGGGGCCGCGGGCCAGCCAGTGGGCGGTCTCCATGGGCCAGATATAGCACCTAACGCTTGCTTGGTATAGGGGGCGGGCGGCGGGCGGATCGGGGCCGCGCAGGGCGGCATCCGGCGAATCCGGCGAAGCCGCACGTAGGATTACGGTGAGTGACGATGCTCGGCGTTCCGAGGGAGGACCCCATGAAGCCGACACGCACCATCACCGCCGCGGCGGGAGCGGCCGCCGTCGCCCTGGCCGCGGGGTGCGGCGCGGGCGGGGGCGCGGCCCAGCAGCCCACCCCCGAGACGACCGGGGGAGTCGACCCGTCGCCGGCCGGGGGGACCCGCGACGGCGGAGAGGCCTACGTCTTCAACACCCACGGCGACGAGCAGGGCTCCACCGACCAGGAGCCGCAGGACCTGACCGCATCGGAGTTCACCGCCTTCAACGACCTGGAGTGGAGCGAGTGGGGCACCGAGCGGGCCGTCGGCGAGGGCGACCTGTCCGGCACCTGGTGCCTGCCGCAGTGCCAGAAGGACCCGTACCGGGTCCCGGTCGAGCTGACCGATCCGGAGGAGTTCGACGGGAAGAGCTATTTCACCGCCTACGAGGTGGGTGAGACCGACGAGCTCCCTGACGAGGAGCGGCAGGCCATGGAGGAGGCCGACGGCGGCAGGCTGATGCGCCCGTGACCGAGCCCGCCCCGCCCCGGGCGGGCGGGGCCATCGATCGTGGTGAGGTCACCACTCGATCGCACATCGGGTGGCGATATCGCCACCCGATGCACGGGCCGGGCCGCCCGTCCGCACCACGGACCCGGCGCCCGGCCAGCGGGCGTGAGCGGGGCACCTGCTGCTCCGTCGTCGCCCTTTCGCCTGGATCGCGAGAGACCCGGCAGCTGTCGAGCAGGTCCGGGAAGCGCCCGCCTCTTGGGCCGTAGGGGCGGCGGACAACGGCCGGATCCCTGATGAGGCCTGCCTGAACGACTGCGGGCGCGGGTGGGCGTCCGTGGCCGGTCGGCCGCCGCCCTCCCCGGCGGGCCCCGCCCGCGCGCTCCGTGTTCATCGGTGCGTGCCCGTCGGTCCGTATCCGTCAGGACGAGGGGCCCAGACCCCGTGTCGGCCCAAGCACCGGCCTCGGCGCCCCTCATGCATCCCCTGATGCTCTCCTCATGCCCCGGACGCCGGAATCCGGCACGGCCGGACGACCGGCACCCCGCCCAGCGCCCCTGCCGACGCCCGCATCGGCCCCGCATAATTCCCAAGGTGTGCATAACTCCCAGCTCACCGGCGTGATTTCGGCCGCCCGGCGGGCACCGGGACGGGCAATCGGGGCACGGCGGTCGCCGGGGGTCTTTAGGCTGCTGAAGTGATGGGTGACTCAGCAGTGGACGAGGCGGCCGGGAGCGGGCGGGCGACCGGCCGGCACGGGCGCGCCGCCCTCCTGCGGCTGGCCCGGTGGTTCGACTCCGCCGATACCGCGCGCGCCGACGCGCTCTACGCCGCGGCCTTCGCCGCCTGGCCCGCGCGCCGCCTCGGCGGCGCCGGCGACGAGACGGCCCCGGCCACCGGCAGCTGGTGGAACGCCCCCCGCGCGCACGCCGCGCCGCCGCGCCCCGCGGGCCCCGTGCCCACCGAGCCCGCCGCCGACCACTCCGCCCAGCGGGCCGCGCTGCACGCCGCCGCCGAGTCCCGCGCGCACTGGCGCCGCGCCGCCGCCGCCGAGGTGCACCGCGCCCTGGCCGAGCGCACCGAAGGCGGCGCCCGCATCGCGCTCGACCCCGCCGCCGCGGGCGTGCTCATGGAGCTGCTCACCGCCGCCCTGGGGTCGGGCGACCCCGAGCGCGCGCCCGTCACCGCCGGAGACATGGAGCTGGAGGTCCGCCTGCACGCCGGCCCCGCCCCCGACGCGCGCCTGACCCTGGCCTCCCCCGACGGCGAGCTGCACCTGGACGGGCTGTGGCTCCAGGTCACCGACTACCGCACGACCCGGGTCCCGGACGACACCCCGGCCGACGCCCCGGCAGGCGACGGGCCCCACGACGGTCCCGAGCAGGAGCCCCCGGAATGATCGACGACATCGCGCTCACCGGGGAGCGGCAGGCGGCCGCCCGGCGGCTGCTGCGCACCCCGGTCCTGTCCGCCCGCACCCACCCCCGCGACCTGGCGCTCGTCCGCGCCCACTCCGACTGGCTGGTGCAGCGCTTTCGCCGTGTCCTGGGCTACGAGCTGGTCGTCGAGGCCGACCACGCCCGGCTGGTCAAGGCCGCCCCGCCGCAGGACGCCCCGCCGCCGCGCCGGGCGAGCGGCGCCCCACTCACCCCGCGCGCCTACACCTACCTGGCCCTCACCCTGGCCGCCCTGCCCGAGTGCGCCGCCTCCACCGGCACCGGCGAGGTGGCCGACCGGGTGCGCGCCGCCGCCGCCGAGGCCGGGCTGGCGCACGACCCCGAGGCGCGCGCCGCCGAGCGCCGCGCCTTCGCCGCCGCCCTGCGCCACCTGGCCTCCTGGGGGGTGCTCGCCGAACGGGAGGAGGGCGCCCTGGCCGACTACGCCGCCGGGAGCCGCCCCGCCGCCGCCCTGGACGCCGACGCCGAGGCCGCCCGCCGGGCGCTCGCCCACCCGCCGCACTCGGCCTCGGGCCCCGAGGAGTTCCTGGAGTCCGCCCGCGACCCCGACCCCGCGGCCGACGCCGACGGCGAGGTCGCGCTCCGCCGCCTGCTGGCCGAGCAGGCCGTCGTCTACCGGGAGGACCTGCCCGAGCGCCAGCGCGGCCGACTCGCCCGCCACCAGTGGCGCGCCGCGGCCGAGCTCGGCGCGCTCCTGGGGTGCGAGACCGAGGTCCGCGCCGAGGGTGTGGCGCTGATCACGCCCGACGGCCGGGACGAGGCCCTGCTGCCCGGCGAGGGCGCGGAGGGCCGCGCCGCGCTTCTGCTGGTGCGCGGCCTGGCCGGGCGGGTGCGCCCGCCGGCCACCCCGGCCCGCGCCGCCGAGGTCCCCGAGGCGGTGCTGGAGGAGGAGCTGGCGGCGGCGCTGCCGGACGGGCCGGGCCGCCGCGACCTGCGCGCCCGGGTGCTGCGGCGGCTGTGCGGGGCCGGGCTGCTGCGGGCGCCGGACGGCGGCGGCCGACAGGGGTGGGAACTGCTCGCGGCCGCCGCCCGGTACGGCCCGCAGGGGGCGCGGATCCGGGACAATGGCCCGGATCGCCCGGTTCCGGCCGCGGCGGGGACGGGCGCACCCAGCGGCACCGACGAAAGCGGAGGGCGGTAGATGAGCGACACCGGCACGGCCCCGGACCCGGCCGGCCCCGCCGAGCAGCAGGTGTCCGCCGACGAGCAGGTGACCGCACCGCTGCCGGTCGTCGGCCGCTCCGCCCGCCGGCGCCACCGGCTGCGCCGGGCCGGCATCCACAACGTCTGGCACTACGACGACCAGGTCTTCTCCTTCGCCGACGGGCGGCTGCTGCTGCGCGGACGCAACGGCGCCGGCAAGTCCAAGGCCCTGGAGATGCTGCTGCCGTTCCTGCTGGACGGCGACGCCCGGCGGCTCGACACCACCGGCACCGGCCGCACCAGCCTGCGCTGGCTGATGCAGGACGGGCGCAGCGCCCCGGTCCTGGACGACGACGAGGACGGCGAGGAGCGCGGGGAGCGCGCGGAGGAGGCCGACGCCGCCGACAGTGCCGACGGCGCCGACGGCACTGATGCCGCCCCCGGCGACGCCGGCCCCGGTGCCCCCGACGGCGCCCCCGCCGCGCGTGTGGGCTACCTGTGGATCGAGTTCGCCCGGGACGCCGCCCGGGGCGAGACCGACGGCGCCGGGGAACCCGAGGGCCCCGGCTCCCCCGACCGCCTCACCCTGGGCGCCGCCGTCACCGCCGTGCCCGGGGAGGAGCCCCGCCGGCTGTACTTCGTCACCGGCCGCACCGTCGGCGAGGACCTGGAGCTGGTCCGCGACGGCCGCCCCGTCCCCGTCGAGCGGCTGCGCGCCGAGCTCGGCGCCGACGACTGCTACGACTCCGCCCCGGCCTACCGGGCCCGCGTCATGCGCGACCTGTTCGGCCTGGAGGACCCGGTCCGCTACCGCAACCTGGTCCACCTGCTCTACCGGCTGCGCCGCCCCACCATCGGGGAGCGCCTGGAGGCCGGCGAGCTGGTCTCGGTGCTGGCCGAGGCCCTGCCGCCGATGGACGAGGCCGTGCTCGACCAGGTCGCCCGCAACGTCGCCGACCTGGAGGAGGCCCGCGACCGCCGCACCGCGCTCACCGGGGCCGCCGAGCACGTCCGGACCTTCCTCGAGGGCTACCGCTCCTACCTGCACGGGGTGCTCGGCCGCCGCACCGCCCGGGTGCGCGGCCTGCTGGAGGACTACCAGCGCCGGGACGCCGAGGCCGCCCGGCTGGAGGAGGAGCTGGACCGGCTGGTCACCGAGGAGGCCGCAGCCCAGGAGGAGCGCGACCGCAGCCGGCGCACCCGGGACACCGCCGCCTCCGACGCCGCCACGCTCACCGCCGCCGGCCGGGCCGAGCCCGCCCCCGCCGAGGGCGAGCTGCAGGCGCGCGACGCCGCCGTCGCCGCCTACATCCGGGCCGCCGAGGCCGCGTGGACCGCCGCCGGGTACGCGCTCACCCGCGAAGAGCGGGCGGTGGCCGCGCTCGCCACCGGGACCGGCGCCGTCGAGCGCAGCCTGGAGGGCCTGGAGGAGCTGCACGCCGAGGCCGCCGAGTCGGCCCGTGCCGCCGGCATGGACCCCGCCCTGCTCGGCCGGGTGCCCCGCCCCGTGCACACCGTGCTCGCCCCCCGCGAGTCCACCACCCACGTCGACTTCGAGGGTCTGGAGCGCGCCGTGGAGCGCGACCCGGTTCCCGGCATCGACCTGGAGGCGCTCCGCTCCGGCCTGGCCGACCTGCACGACCGGCTCTGCCGGGCCGAGGCCCATGCCGCCGAGCGGGCCGCCGCCGTCACCGCGCTCGGCGCCGCGGCCGCCCGCCGGGACGCCGCCGAGCGGCGCGCCGAGGCGCTGGAGGGCGAGGCGGAGGCCGCCGACGCCGCCCTGGAGCGCGCCCGCGCCCGCGAGGCCGACGCCGTCCGGGCGCTGGGCGAGGCCGGGGGGCACTACGCCGAGCGGGTCCGCGCCTGGGCCCAGGCCCTCGCCGAGGACTTCCCCGAGGCCGCCGGGGCCGCCTCGGCCCTGGAGGAGCTCGTCCACCTGCCGCCCGGCGGGGGAGAGGCGGTCGACGCCGACCTGTGCGCCCGGGTCGAGCAGGCCGCCCACGCCCTCGTCGACGACTTGCTCAAGGAGCTGCGCGCGCGCCGGGACACCTCCCTGGGCGAGGAGCGCGAGCTCGTCACCGAGCTGGACGAGCTCTCCGAGCGCAAGCGCCGGGCCGCCGACGCCGGCCCGGACGGCACCCCGCTGTACCTGCTGGTCGACTTCGCCGACGGGCTCAGCGACGCCGAGAAGGTCGGCCTGGAGGCCGCCCTGACCGCCTCCGGGCTGCTCGACGCCCGCCTGGCCCCCGACGGCACCGCCCACGGCGTCGGGGACGGCGCCCTGGACGGGGCCGTGCTGGTGCCCGGCCGCCCCGCCGACGGCGCCGGCCTGCTCGACGTGCTCCGGGTCGCCGAGGGCGCCGCCGAGGAGTTCGGCGTGCCCCGGGACCGGGTCGAGGCGCTGCTGTCCTCGGTCGCGCTGCTGCCCGCCGAGGGCGGGCCGGCCGGCGACCCCGCGCCCCGGCACCGCCGGCTGCGCGACGGCGAGCGGCCCCCGGCCGCCTGCGCCGTCTCCGTGGACGGCCGCTGGCGCCTGGGGGTGGCCTCCGGCGCTGCCGGGCAGCTGCCGGTCGCCCCCGAGCGGATCGGCGCCGACGCCCGGGCCGCCGCCCGCGACCGCCGCCTGGCCAACGTCGACCGGCGCATCGACATCGCCGAGGCGCTGCTCGCCGAGGCGGGCGAGCGCCGCGCCGAGACCGAGCGCGCCCAGGACCGCCTGGTGGCCGCCGCCCGCGAGCTGCCCGGCCCCGCCGGGCCGGACCGCGCCCGCGCCGCCCTGGAGGCCGCCCGGTCCTGGCTGGACGCCGCCCTGCAGGAACGGGACCGCGCCCAGGAGGCCGCCGAGGACGCCCGCGGCACCGCCCTGGGCCTGCGCACCCGTGTGCGGGAGGAGGCCGAGGCCGCGTCGCTGCCCACCGACCCCGGGGAGGCCGCCGCCACCGGAGCCGCCGTGGAGGGCCTGCGGGTGCGCACCGCCGCCGCCCTGCGCGACCTGCGCGACCTGGCCGCGCTGCTGGAGGAGCACCGCGTCGCGGTGGAGGACTGGCGCCAGGCCCGCGCCGACCGGGTGGTGGCCGAGGACGCCCGCACCGCCGCCATCGGCGACATGATCACCGTGCGCCGGGACATCGAGCTCACCGACCGGGCACGCGCCGCCGACCCCGACCGCCTGGGCACCGCCGTGGACGAGGTGCGCGGCCGGATGGACGAGGCCGCCGCCCGCGTGCCGGACCTGGAGCGCGCCGCCCAGCGCGCCCGCGACGAGCGCATCGCCGCCGAGACCCGGCTCGCCGCCGCCGCGGCCGAGCGCGCCGGGCAGGCCGAGCGGGCGCTGGCCGCCGGGGACCGGCTGCGCGCCGCGCTGTGCGGCGCCGACGGCGCCCCCGACACCGACCTGCTCGCCGCCGCCGGGCTGGAGGAGGCCGCCCCGGCCCTGGAGGGCGGCGCCGAGCCCGGGGCCGGCGAGGACGAGCGGCTGGCCGCGCTGGAGGAGCTGGTCGCGGCGCTGGAGAAGGGCCTGGAGGGCGGCGCCGGCGCCGAGGAGGTCGACGACAGCGGGCTGCTGCGCCGCCGCGAGGAGCTGCACGAGGCGCTGGGCCGGTACGCCGCCGCCCGCACCTCTGTCGCCGAGGTGCACGGGGTCAAGCGGGTCACCGTGCACGACGACTCCGGAGCCGACGGGGTGAGCGCGTACGCCGCCCGGCTGGAGCGGATGCGCGCCGAGGCCGAGGAGGCGGCCCTGCTGCGCGAGGAGGAGGCCTACGAGCGCCACCTGCTCGGCGAGCTGGCCGAGCACCTGGCCCGCCGCATCGACGAGGCCCGCGAGCTGGTGGCGGCCATGAACGGGGTGCTGGAGGGGGTGACCACCTCCCAGGGCATCGGCGTGCGCATCGGCTGGGACCTGGCCCCCGACGCCGACGAGGACGTGCGCGCGGTGGTGCCGCTGCTGGCCCGGCCCGCGCACCGGCGCAGCCGGGTGGAGACCACCCGGCTGCGGGACGCGCTGCGCCGCTGCATCGAGTCCATCCGCCGGCTGGACCCCAGCGCCACCGGCGGCGCCCAGCTCCGCCAGGCGCTGGACTACCGGTCGTGGTTCTCTTTCGAGGTGCGGGTGACCGACGCCGCCCGCCCGGGCCGGGAGCGGCGGCTGAGCCACCGCACCGGGCTCAGCCAGGGCGAGCAGCGGGTGGTGGCCTACCTGGTGCTGTTCGCCGCGGCGGCGGCCCAGTACGACTCGCTGGCCAAGAGCGCGCCGCACGCGCCGCGGCTCATCCTGCTCGACGACGCCTTCGCCAAGGTCGACGAGCCCACCCACGGCCGCCTGCTGGGCCTGCTGGTGGAGCTGGACCTGGACTTCGTGCTCACCTCGGAGCGGGTCTGGGGCTGCTTCGCCAGCGTGCCGAGCCTGCACGTCTACGAGTGCCTGCGCGACCCGTCCGAACCGGGCATCGCCACCCTGCACTTCACCTGGGACGGCACCCGCAGACGCATGGTCGGGGCCTGAGCGGGGGCCGGCCGTGCACGGCACGCTCCGCCCCTGCCGCCGCCCCTTTCACGGGCGCCGGGACTGCAGAACGTGGATGCGCGAGCATGCCACCAGTGCCGAGGCCGGCTCCGCCACGAGCACCTCGACGTGGGCGTCTCCCGCGGACCGGACGTGGTCGAGTGCGCCCGCCCCGTCACCTTCCCGAGCAGTCCCGCAACGGGACCCCGGCCTCCGTGCCCGGTATGACTCTCCGCCCCCGGTCGCCCATGGTCCGGGGGTGGTGTCACCGGGCACGGAGGCGCCGCGAGACCGCTGATAGAAGCACGATCCGCCCCGCGGGCAGGACCTTCGTGATGTGGATGCCGGCACACGGCGCCCAGGCGAGGCCGGGAGGACACCGACCAGGATCAGGAGCGCCCATGGCCGACCCCCCACCGACGACATCGGCGTCTACCTCGGCCTGGACGTCGGCAAAGGCGAGCACCACGCCCGGGGGCCATCGCCACCCGGCGGTCCTCGGAGGCCGTCGGAGTGCGGACGTCCGGCTCCGTCCGGGCTCGCGCCGTTCCGGCCGCACACGCCGGGCGTGCTCGGTATGCTCCGGCCCCGTGTCTCCGGGCCCGTCGTCCCGTGCCCCTCCCCGGGACCCGCCTGCCGGGCCCGGACCGGGCGGGACGGGCGGCCCCCGGGCTGACCCGGTACGCCCCGAACGCGCATACTGTCCCTTCGTACCGGAACCGACGACGGAGGCGGGTGTGGTGACGACGCTGACCACCGGCGCTGAGACGTTCGCCGAGGAACCGCCGCCGCCCGACGGGGCGGCCACCGCCGCCGCGGTGCTGGGCCTGCTCGCCCGCTCCCCCCTCGACAACGGGGCCCGCGGCTGGGTGCTGGCGGCCCTGAGCGGCGAAGAGGCGCTGGAGGCCCTCGCCGGGGGCGGCCCCGCCCCCGAGCCCTCCCAGGTCCTGCACGGCGCCCCCGAGCCGCAGCGCGACCCCGGGGCCGTGCCGCGCCCGGTCTTCCTCTCCCGCATCGGGGTGCAGGGCTTCCGGGGAATCGGCAGCCCCGCCGCGCTGGAGCTGACGCCCGGCCCCGGGCTGACCGTGGTGGTCGGCCGCAACGGGTCGGGCAAGTCCAGCTTCGCCGAGGCAGCCGAGGCCGCCCTCACCGGCCGCAACCTGCGCTGGGACGCCATGCCCACCGCCTGGCGGGACGGCTGGCGCAACCTGCACCACCCCGAGCGCACCGAGGTCACCGTCACGCTGGCCGCCCCCGGGGCCGACGGCCCCCTGCGCGCCACCCGGGTGTGGGACGGCGACAGCGTCCGCTCCGCCCGCGGCCGCGTCGAGCTGCCCGACGGCTCCTCCGGCCCGCTCAGCTCCCTGGGCTGGGGCCCCGACCTGGACCGCTACCGCCCCTTCCTCTCCTACGACGAGCTCGGCCGGGCCGTGAACGGCCGGGCCGCCGAGCTCTACGACACCCTCACCGCGGTCCTGGGCCTGACCGGACTGGCCGACGCCGAGCGGGGCCTGGCCAAGACCTGTTCGCGGCTGGCCCGGCTGCGCGACCGCCCGCGCCGCGACCTGGACCACCTGCTGGCGCGGCTCGGCGAGGCCACCGACCCGCGCGCCGCGCGGGCCGTGGAGCTCCTCGGCGAGCAGGGCCCCGGCGCCCCCGACCTGGACCGGCTGGCCGCGCTGGCCGCCGACGACGGCCCCGCCGACCCCGAGGCCGAGCGGGTGCTGCGCCGCCTGCGGCGGCTGTCGGTGCCCGAGCGCTCCCTGATCGCCGACGTGGTCAACGAGCTGCGCGGCGCCGCCATGGAGCTGGCGATGGCCGCCGGGACCAAGGGCGACCGCGCCCGCGGCGTGGCCGACCTGCTCTCCCGCGCCCTGGAGCACCACGAGCGCCACCCCGCCGACTCCGCCTGCCCCGCCTGCGGCGCCGAGGGCGCCCTCGGCGAGGAGTGGGTGCGGCGCGCCCGGGCCGAGATCGACCGGCTGCGGCCGGTCGCCGAGAGCGCCTCGGCGGCCTACGAGCGCGCCGAGGCCGCCCGGGACCAGGCCCGGTTCCTCATGGCCCCCAAGCCGTCCTGGCTGCCCGCACAGAGCGATCTGGGGCGCATCTGGAGCGAGTGGGAGGAGGGCGCCGGCATCACCGACCTGGTGGAGCTGGCCGAGCACATCGAGAGCACCGGGCGGCGCCTGCGCTCGGCCGCCCTGGCCGCCCGCAAGGACGCCGGGCGGCGCCTGGACGACCCCGCCGGGGACTGGGGCGAGTACGCCGAGATGCTCGCCGCCTGGGTGGAGGACGCGCGCGCGGCGGTCAAGGCCGACGGGCTCCTGGTCTCCGCCCACGAGGCGCTGGACTGGTTCTCCGCCGCGGCCAAGGAGATCCGCGACGAGCGGCTGCGCCCGCTGGCCGCGCAGACCGAGCACGTCTGGCAGCGGCTGCGCCAGGAGCGCCACATCGACCTGGAGTCGCTGCGCCTGGTCGGGCGGGGCGCCCGCCGGCGCGTGGCCGTGGACGTGGCGGTCGACGGCGCCGAGGGGGAGGGCAACGCCCCCGGGCTGCTCAGCCAGGGCGAGTTCCAGGCGCTCGCGCTGTCCATCTGCCTGCCCCGCACCCTGGCCGCCGGCAACCCCTTCGGGTTCCTGCTCCTGGACGACCCCGTACAGGCCATGGACACCGAGACGGTGGAGGGTCTGGCCGGGGTGCTGGCCGAGGTCGGCGCGCACCGGCAGATCGTCGTGTTCACCCACGACACGCGGCTTCCGGACGCGCTCAGGAGGCTGGGGCTCCCCGCCGACCTGCGCGCCATCGAGCGCGATTCGCTGTCCAACGTCCGGGTCGCGCCTCCCGATTTGGCAGAGCACCCCCAGAGGCCTGTATAGTCATGACCAACGCAAGGGCGGAACCCCGGAAGGGGAGAAGCCGCAGGAGCGTGCCCCTTTAGCTCAGTCGGCAGAGCGTCTCCATGGTAAGGAGAAGGTCTACGGTTCGATTCCGTAAAGGGGCTCTACCACCTCGATGAGGTTCCTTCCCCACTCAGGTGGACGGTCGGCGGGGGGCCATGATCCCTCCCGGCCGGGTCGAGAGACGGGTATCCTCACCCAGTGAGGTCCGTTTCCCGGACCGTCGCGGCGGAGTAGCTCAGTCGGTAGAGCAAGCGGCTCATAATCGCTGTGTCGTCGGTTCAAGTCCGGCCTCCGCTACTACCCGCACGGCCCCTGCCCATTGTCAGGGGTCATCGCGGGTCTTTTTCAGTGTTCACCGTCACCAGCAGAAAGGCACTCCGACGTGGCTGCCACTGACGTGAGGCCGAAGATCACCCTGGCCTGCCAGGAGTGCAAGCACCGCAACTACATCACGCGGAAGAACCGTCGGAACCACCCCGACCGTCTCTCGCTGAAGAAGTTCTGCCCCAACTGCCGGCGGCACAACGAGCACCGCGAGACCCGTTAACCGCGGAAGAGCAGCGCACATGGCCCAGTGAGCCCCGGCTCGCTGGGCCATACGTGTGAGAGAAGGAGCCCATGGCGATCAACCGTGCCTTCCTCGGCCGCGCCTACCCCGCGCCCGAGCCCTACGAGGTCACCCGCGGGAAGATCCGCGAGTTCGCCGAGGCCGTCGGCGACCCCAACCCGCTCTACAGCGACCCGGCCACCGCCCGCGACGAGGGCCACCCCGACGTCGTGGCGCCGCCCACGTTCCCCATCGTGCTGGGCATGGCCGGCGCCGGGCGCGCCGTCACCGACCCCGAGCTGGGCCTGGACTTCTCCATGGTGGTCCACGGGGAGCAGCGCTTCCGCTACACCAGGCCGGTGCGGGCCGGGGACGTGCTGGACGCGGTGACCCGGATCACCGACATCCGCAGCCTCGCGGGCAACGAGCTGATCACCCTGGAGAGCGAGATCACCGACCCCGAGGGCGCCCACGTGGTCACCGCGGTCAACATGCTCGTGGTCCGCGGCGCCGCGGACGGGGCCGGGGCGACGTCCGAGGCGAAGGAGGGGGACGCGTGACCGCCGCCGTCCGCTACGACGAGGTCGAGGCCGGGACCGAGCTCGGCGAGCGCACCTTCCCCGTGCGCCGCGTCGACCTGGTCCGCTATGCCGGGGCCTCCGGCGACTTCAACCCCATCCACTGGAACGACCGCACCGCCAAGGCGGTCGGCCTGCCCGGCGTCATCGCCCACGGCATGTTCACCATGGCCGAGGCCGTGCGCCTGGTCACCGACTGGGTCGGCGACCCCGGCGCGGTCGTGGAGTACGGCACCCGCTTCTCGGCCCCCGTGGTGGTGCCCGACGACGACGAGGGGGCCGAGATCACCGTCTCCGGGGTCATCAAGGAGAAGCGCGGGGACAACCAGGTCCTCGTCGCCCTGACCGTGCGCTCGGGCGGCACACGGGTGCTGGCCCGCCCCACCGTCGTCGTCCGCCTCGCCTGATCGACCCCGCGTTGAACTCGGGGAAGTCGGCCTTGAGAGGGTCCTGATAAGGCCGACTTCCCCGAGATCAACGCGAAAGGGCCGGCCGGTGATGTCCGGTCGTCCGACAGCCTCTGAGAGGGATCCCCGTGTCCGCTGCACCCGCCGCCGGTGTCCGGCTGGCCGACCACACCACCCTGCGCCTGGGCGGCCCGGCCGCCCGGTTCGTCTCCGCCGCCACCACCGGTGAGCTCACCACCGCCGTCGCCGAGGCCGACGCCGCCGGCGGCCCCCTGCTGGTGCTCGGCGGCGGCAGCAACCTCGTCGTCGCCGACGAGGGCTTCGCGGGCACGGTGGTCCTGGTCGGCACCGGCGGGGTGCGGACCGAGGCCGGGAGCGCCGCGGGCACCGTCCGGGTGCGCGCCGAGGCCGGCGTGGAGTGGGACGGGCTCGTCGAGCGGTGCGTCGCCGACGGCCTCAGCGGCGTCGAATGCCTCTCCGGCATCCCCGGGCGGGTGGGCGCCACCCCCATCCAGAACGTCGGCGCCTACGGGCAGTCCGTCTCCGAGACCGTCGCCGAGGTCGTCGTGTACGACCGCGAGCGCGGCGAGCGGCGCGCCATGGCCCCCGCCGAGTGCGGCTTCGCCTACCGCGACAGCGTCTTCAAGGGCTCCGACCGCTACGTGGTCTGCGAGGTCGTCTTCGAGCTGGAGTCCTCCGCGCTCAGCGCCCCCGTGGCCTACGCCGAGCTCGCCCGGCGCCTGGGCGTCGGGCAGGGCGAGCGGGTCCCCGCCGCCGACGCCCGCGCCGCCGTGCTGGAGCTCCGCCGCGGCAAGGGCATGGTCCTGGACCCCGACGACCCGGACACCCGCAGCGCCGGCTCGTTCTTCACCAACCCGATCCTCACCGAGGCCGAGTTCGAGGACCTGCGCAAGCGCGCCGCCGACCTCCTCGGCCCCGGCGCCGAGCCGCCCGCCTTCCCCGAGGCCGGCGGCCGCGTCAAGACCTCCGCCGCCTGGCTGATCGACAAGGCCGGCTTCTCGAAGGGCCACGGCTCGGGGCCGGCGCGGATCTCCACCAAGCACACCCTGGCCCTGACCAACCCCGGCGGCGCCACCACCGGCGACCTGCTCGCCCTGGCGCGCGAGGTGCGCGCGGGCGTGGCCGACCGCTTCGGCGTCACGCTGGTCAACGAGCCCGTCATGGTGGGCGTGCGGCTCTGACCCGCGCGGCCCCGCCCGCCCCTCCCAAAAAGGAAGTTGGGGGCGGCCAACTTCATTCTTCGCCGAATTTCCCGCTCGCGGGAAGGCGTCTCCATGAATTGTGTTCGGAATTTCGCCCGTCCTAGGGTCGAAACAACCGAAGGGGAGTAGTCCCCAATTCCCGCCGTCGACACACTGGCCGGGCCCCGTGCCCGGCCCGGCCGCGGGAGCCCGCCGCACGGGCGGACGAGACCTTCGGCCCGGTAACGGACGCCACCGGGCCGAAAGGGCGTCCCCTCGCGCCCCGGCACACCGGGCGAAAGGCGGACCGAATGGATTTCCTCCCCGCGCTGGCGGCGGGCACCGTGGTGGTGTTCCTCGCCGAGATGGGAGACAAGACGCAGCTGGTGGCGCTCTCCCTGGCCAGCCGCTACCGCTGGTGGACCGTCCTGGCCGGGATCACCGCCGCCACCGTCGCGGTGCACGGGCTCAGCGTCCTGCTGGCCGAGGCCGCCGGCCTGGCGGTCCCCACCGAATGGGTCACCCTCATCGCGGGCCTGGCCTTCATCGGGTTCGGGCTGTGGACCCTGCGCGGCGACGAGATGACCGAGGCCGACGAGCGGCGCGCCGCGTCCCGGCGGGTCCGGTCGGCCTTCCTCACCGTCGCCACCGTCTTCTTCGTCGCCGAACTGGGCGACAAGACCATGCTCGCCACCGTGACCGTGGGCACCCAGTACCACTGGCTGCCGGTCTGGATCGGTTCCACCGTCGGCATGGTCGCCGCCGACGCCGTCGCGATCGCCCTGGGGGCGGTGCTCGGCAAGAAACTCCCCGAGCGGGCCGTGCAGATCGCTGCCGCCGTCCTGTTCTTCCTGGCCGGGGGCGCGATGACGCTTCAGGGCGCGTTGACGCTGTCGGGGCTGTGACCGGTGCCGCCTCCGGACGCCCCCTCTCGCGCGCCGGGCTCCCCGGGGGAGCGGGACAGCCATTCGTCCACCCCGGCGAGCATCTCCTTGCGCAGCCACTCCGGCGCGCCCGACCCCCGGATCGACATCCGCGCCAGCTCCGCCAGCCCGGTGTCGCCGAACCCGAAGACCGACCGCGCGATCTCGTACTGCTCGGCCAGCCGGGGCCCGAAGAGCAGCGGGTCGTCGGCGCCGAGGGCGATCGGGACGCCCCCGTCGAAGAGCCGCCGCAGCGGCACGTGCGCCACGTCGGAGACCACGCCCAGGCTCACGTTGGAGGAGGGGCACACCTCCAGCGTCACCCCCTGTGTGGCGATCCGCTCCACCAGGTAGGGGTCGTCCACGGCGCGCACCCCGTGGCCGACGCGGTCGGCGGCGAGCTCGTCCAGGCACTCGCGCACGCTGCGCGGCCCCTGCAGCTCGCCCCCGTGCGGCGCGGACAGCAGCCCCGCGCGCTTGGCGATGCGGAAGGCGCCCTCGAACTCCAGGGCGCGCCCCCGCCGCTCGTCGTTGTTCAGCCCGAAGGACACCACGCCCTTGTCGGCGTACTGCCGGGCCAGGCGAGCCAGCGCCTTGGCGTCCATCGGGTGCCGGGTGCGGTTGGCCGCCACCATCAGCCCGATGTGCACCCCGGTCTCCCGCTCGGCGGCGCGGGCTGCGTCCAGGACCAGCTCCAGGGCGGCGGTGAGACCGTCGAACCGGGCGGCGTACCCGCTGGGGTCGACCTGGATCTCCAGCCAGCGCGCCCCGGCGGCCGCCTCGTCCTCGGCCGCCTCCCGCAGCAGCCGGCGGATGTCCTCCGGCTCGCGCAGGACCGACCGGGCGATGTCGTAGAGCCGCTGGAACCGGAACCAGCCGCGCTCGTCGGCCGCGCTGAGGTGCGGCGGCCACTCCTCGGCCAGGGCCTGGGGGAGGTGGACCCCGTGCCGCGCGGCGAGCTCCACGAGCGTGGAGTGGCGCATGGAGCCGGTGAAGTGCAGGTGCAGATGGGCTTTCGGCAGCAGCGCGATGGGGCGTTCCATGACGCAATGGTGCCGTATCGGCGCGGGCGCCGCCCGGTGCCTCGTGCGAAATGAGACGCGCCGCACGCCCCGGAGGAGGGCGTGCGGCGCGTCGCGTCGGGTCCGGCGGCCGGTGGGCGGCTCAGGCGGCCTCGCCCAGCAGCTTCTGGATCCGGCCCACGCCCTCGGCCAGGTCGGCGTCGCCGAGCGCGTAGGACAGCCGCAGGTAGCCCGGGGTGCCGAAGGCCTCGCCGGGGACCACCGCGACCTCGGCCTGTTCCAGGATCAGCTTCGCCAGCTCGGCGGAGTCCTGCGGCCGCACGCCGCGGATCTCCTTGCCCAGCAGCCCCTTGACCGAGGGGTAGGCGTAGAACGCGCCCTGCGGCTCCGGGCAGACCACGCCGGGGATGTCGCCCAGCATCCGCACGATGGTGCGGCGGCGCCGGTCGAAGGCCTCGCGCATGCGCTCCACCGCCGACAGGTCGCCGGTGACCGCGGCCAGCGCCGCGGCCTGGGAGACGTTGGCCACATTGGAGGTGGCGTGCGACTGCAGGTTGGAGGCGGCCTTGACGACGTCCTTGGGGCCGATCACCCAGCCCACCCGCCAGCCGGTCATGGCGTAGGTCTTGGCGACGCCGTTGACGACCACGGTGCGGTCGGCCAGCTCGGGGACCTCCACCGGCATCGAGGAGAACCGGGCGTCCCCGTAGACGAGGTGCTCGTAGATCTCGTCGGTCATCACCCACAGGCCCGCCTCGGCCGCCCAGCGGCCGATCCCGCGCACCTGGTCGGGGGCGTACACCGCGCCGGTCGGGTTGGAGGGGGACACGAACAGCAGCACCTTGGTGCGCTCGGTCCGGGCCTGCTCCAGCTGCTCGACGGTGGCCAGGTAACCGGTGGACTCGTCGGTGACCACGTAGCGCGGAACGCCGCCGGCCAGCTTGATCGACTCGGGGTAGGTGGTCCAGTACGGGGCGATGACGATGACCTCGTCGCCCGGGTCCAGCAGCGTGGCGAAGGCCTCGTAGATCGCCTGCTTGCCGCCGTTGGTGACGAGCACCTGGGAGGGCTCCACCTCGTAGCCGGAGTCGCGCAGCGTCTTGGCGGCCAGCGCCTCCTTCAGCTCGGGCAGCCCGCCCGCCGGGGTGTAGCGGTGGAAGCGCGGCTCACGGGCGGCCTTGACCGCCGCCTCCACGATGTAGTCGGGGGTCGGGAAGTCCGGCTCGCCGGCGCCGAAGCCGATCACGGGGCGGCCCTCGGCCTTCATGGCCTTGGCCTTGGCGTCCACGGCGAGCGTCGCCGACTCGGAGATGCCGCCGATGCGTTGCGAGATACGAGGTCGGTCACTCATGGGCCCATCGTTGCACGCGGTGAGCGGGTCCGGCCCGCTCGGGTTGGCCCGCAGGGCCGATAGGCAATAGACTCAGGCGACCCGGCGGGGCGGACGCGTACGGCGGAGCGGTGGCTCCGGGTGCGCATCCGGGCGCGGAACCGGCTATGGTGGGTACCGCGCGGACGCCGCGAAGGGCAGTGGCTCAATTGGTAGAGCACCGGTCTCCAAAACCGGCGGTTGGGGGTTCGAGTCCCTCCTGCCCTGCAAGGACAGATGTGGATGAGGTGCGCATCGGACCCGACACTAAGGACCTCTGGTGACTCAGACCAACGCCGACGCCAAGCCCGGCAAGGAGCCCCAGCGTCGTACCGGTCCGGTGACCTTCACCCGCCAGGTCGTCGGAGAGCTGCGCAAGGTCCGCTGGCCTACGCGCCGCGAGCTCATCACCTACACGATCGTCGTGATCGTCTTCGTTGTCATCATGGTCGGCTACGTCTCGCTCCTCGACTTCGGCTTCGGCGAGGCCGTCACCTGGCTCTACGGGACGCTCGGGAGCAGCGGCGGCGAGCAGGCCCCCTTCTAGCGCCCCTCCCGCCCCGGCCGCGCCTGGTCACGGTGCGCCCTGTGACGCCGTAAGCTGGCAGGACCGGCACCGGCCGCCACGCGCGCGGGTGCCCGGCGGGCGTAACCGACGAGAGAAAGAGCAGCCGTGTCCGAGTCCCCACTGACCTCTGGCGACCTCCCGGAAGAGGACCTTGATCAGGTGTCAGAGGAAGAGGCCGGCCAGCGCGCCGAGGAGGAGCAGCAGGAGCCGGGCGCCGAGGACGGCGCCGACGGCTCCGGCGGCCCCGAGGCCGAGTCCCAGGCCGAGGGGGAGGCCGACGAGGCCCCCAGGCTCGACCCGGTCGAGGAGTTCAAGATCGAGCTCCGGCTGCTTCCCGGCGACTGGTACGTCGTGCACACCTACGCGGGCTACGAGAACCGCGTGAAGGCCAATGTCGAGAGCCGCACCCAGTCGCTCAACATGGAGGACTACATCTTCCAGGTCGAGGTGCCCACCCAGGAGGTCACCGAGGTCAAGGGCGGCAAGCGGCAGCAGGTCACCGAGAAGGTGCTTCCCAGCTACGTCCTGGTGCGCATGGAGCTGACCGACGAGTCGTGGTCGGCCATCCGCAACACCCCGGGCGTCACCGGCTTCGTGGGCCTGTCCAACCGGCCGGCGCCGCTGAGCGTCCAGGAGGTCGCCGACCTGCTGGCGCCCGAGGCGGAGGAAGAGCCGGAGCAGGCCAAGCAGGGTGAGCGGCCCGAGCCGCGCGGCGACGTCGCCTACGAGGTGGGCGAGTCGGTCACCGTGATGGAGGGGCCCTTCGCCACGCTCCCGGCGACCGTCAGCGAGATCAACCCCGACACCCAGAAGCTCAAGGTGCTGGTCTCCATCTTCGGCCGAGAGACCCCGGTGGAGCTGGGCTTCAACCAGGTCTCCAAGATCTGAGCACCGCTCGCCCGGACCGCGGGCGGCCGTGCCCCGCCGCCCGCGCGAGCACGTAGACTTGGTGGGTCCGCCTTCTGGGCGGACCCACCGCGCTCTGCCCAGCGCAGGGCCCCTGTCGGCCCCGCTCCGCGCGGTCCGTGCGCCCTGCGCACACCCTCCGGCGCGCCCGAGGGGCCGAGAAGCAACGCAGATCAGGCAAAGGACCCGATATGCCTCCGAAGAAGAAGAAGATCGCGGCGCTCGTCAAGGTTCAGCTGCCCGCGGGCCAGGCCACCCCGGCCCCGCCCGTCGGTACCGCGCTGGGCCCGCACGGCGTCAACATCATGGACTTCTGCAAGCAGTACAACGCTGCGACCGAAGCCCAGCGCGGGAACGTCATCCCCGTAGAGATCACCATCTACGAGGACCGCTCGTTCTCCTTCATCACCAAGACCCCGCCGGCGCCCAAGCTGATCATGAAGGCCGCCGGCGTCGACAAGGGCTCCACCGACCCGGGGCGCACCACGGCCGGCAGCATCAGCGCCGACCAGATCCGCGAGATCGCCCAGACCAAGCTGCCCGACCTCAACACCGACGACGTCGAGGCCGCCAGCAAGATCGTCGAGGGCACCGCCCGCTCCATGGGCTTCGTGATCAAGTAGCCCCCGCCGTCGACCGTGGCAGGGTCCTGCGCGGCCCGCTCACCACACATCTCGTCAGGAGAACCGCATGAAGCGCAGCAAGAACCACCGCAAGGCCAGCTCCCTGGTCGACCGCGACCGCCTCTACGGGCCGGTCGACGCGATCAAGCTGGCCAAGGAGACCTCCACCGCCAAGTTCGACGCCACCGTCGAGGTGGCCCTGCGCCTGGGCGTCGACCCGCGCAAGGCCGACCAGATGGTCCGCGGCACCGTCAACCTTCCGCACGGCACCGGTAAGACCGCTCGGGTCCTGGTCTTCGCCACCGGCGAGAAGGCCGAGGCCGCACGTGCCGCGGGCGCCGACTACGTCGGCGACGACGACCTGGTGCAGGAGATCCAGAACGGCTTCCTCGACTTCGACGCCGTGGTGGCCACGCCGGACCTGATGGGCAAGGTCGGTCGCCTGGGCCGGGTTCTGGGCCCCCGCGGCCTGATGCCCAACCCCAAGACCGGGACGGTCACCCCGGACGTGGCCAAGGCCGTGTCCGACATCAAGGGCGGCAAGATCGAGTTCCGTGTCGACCGGCACAGCAACCTGCACTTCATCATCGGCAAGGCCTCCTTCGCCGAGGAGCAGCTGGCGGAGAACTACGCCGCCGCCCTGGAGGAGGTCCTGCGGCTCAAGCCGTCGGCCGCCAAGGGGCGCTACATCAAGTCCGCGAACATCACCACCACGATGGGCCCGGGCATCCCGGTCGACCCGTCGGTGACCCGCGTCGCCGCCGAGTAGCCTCGGCCCCCTGCTCTGGGCCCCGGACCGCGTGCGGTCCGGGGCCCTGCCGTTTCCCCCGGTCGTGCCGCCCGGTCCCCCGGCCCGCGCCGGTGTGCCTCCGCCCACACCTTCCGGCGCACGTGCCGGGGCGCTTTCCGGATGCCCTAAGATGGTGAGTGCCGAAGACCGCCGGTCGCCGCCCTCAGGGCGGCCCAAGGTCCCGACGAGGTCGGGCGGCCTGCGCAGGTGTGATGTGAGCTCTTCCGATACGTGTGCGCGATCCCCGGATCCGTGCGTCCTCGGTCGTGCCCCGCGCCCCTGCGCCGGGGCTTTTTTCATGCCGCGCCCGCCCGCCTCGCCCAGGTCCCTGGAACCCCCGGCGTTCACTGTTGGAAGGAGTCCCATGGCGAGGCCGGATAAGGCAGCCGCGGTCGCCGAGCTCACCGAGGAGTTCACGAGCTCCCAGGGCGCCGTGCTTGCCGAATACCGGGGGCTCAGTGTGGCGCAGATGGGCAAGCTGCGCCGCAGCCTCGGCCAGAACGCGCGGTTCCGCGTCGTGAAGAACACCCTCGGCAAGATCGCGGCCAAGGAGGCCGACCTTGACGAGAAGGCCCTCGAGATGTTCGAGGGGCCGTCGGCCATCGCCTTCGTCCGCGGTGACGTGGTCGAGGCGGCCAAGGGCCTGCGTGACTTCGCGAAGGAGAACCCGCCTCTGGTGATCAAGGGCGGCTACATCGACGGCAAGACGATGGGCCCCGAAGAGATCACCAAGCTGGCCGACCTTGAGTCCCGCGAGGTCATCCTCGCGAAGCTGGCGGGCGCCCTCAAGGCCAAGCAGGGCCAGGCCGCCGCCACGTTCGAGGCCCTCCCGCTCAAGTTCGCTCGCCTCGCGCAGGCGCTGCAGGACAAGAAGTCGGACGAGGCCTAAGACGACCATGGCACGGCGCCGAGGGGCGCGCGTGTTCGGGAAGAAAGAGAGATCGCAATCATGGCGAAGCTCAGCAACGAAGAGCTCCTCGGCGCCTTCGAGGAGATGACCCTTCTCGAGCTCTCCGAGTTCGTCAAGCTGTTCGAGGAGAAGTTCGACGTCGAGGCCGCCGCTCCGGCCGCCGTCGTCGCCGCCGCCCCGGGTGCTGGCGACGCCGGTGCCGCCGAGGAGGAGGAGAAGGACGAGTTCGACGTCATCCTCGAGTCGGCCGGCGACAAGAAGATCCAGGTCATCAAGGAGGTCCGCGGCCTCACCAGCCTGGGCCTGAAGGAGGCCAAGGACCTGGTCGACAACGCCCCCAAGCCGCTGATGGAGGGCGTCAACAAGGAGAACGCCGACAAGGCCAAGGAGGCCCTGGAGGGCGCCGGCGCCACCGTCACCCTCAAGTAGGGCCGAGCGGCCGCCCCGCACGCGGGGCCGCCGCGCCGCAGGGAGGCCGTCCCGGAACACCGGGGCGGCCTTCCTCGTTCCACCGGGCGCGCCTCCGCGCCGCCCGTCGCCGCCGCTCTTTGCCCGCGTTCGACCGACCCTTGGAAGTGAAGATTCCTTCCCCGATGTCTCCTCCCTCACACCCGCCCTGTCCTGTGGGACCTCTCACGGGCATCGGGCGAGGCCGCCAGGCCCCTCCGGGCTTGACGGATCCGCCTGAGGGAGCGATGCTGCGTGGTGTCGTGACTGACTCCGGGGGATGCGGTTGGACAGCGGTGTAGTATTCGGCTACACTGCCCTTTTGCGCTGCCCTTTGACGACCCCTGTGCCGGTGTCCGTGCGTTCCGCGCCCTGATCACCCGTGGTCTCGGCCCACCGACTGCACGTGCCACCTCGACGGCGGAGGCCACCGGGAGCCCCGGAGGCTTCCCCCATCGAACAACGACCCGGGTCGTCCGGCGTGCGCGCGCATCAACCGCCACAAGCCTTCGGAAGGACCCCTGTTGGCAGCCTCGCGCAACGCCTCCGCTAACGCCCTTGGTCCGAACCGCGTTTCGTTCGCCCGCATCCACGAACCGCTCGAGGTCCCCGACCTTCTCGCGCTGCAGACCGAGTCCTTCGACTGGCTGCTGGGCAACGAGAAGTGGCGCGCCCGAGTCGAGGCCGCCCTCGAGGCGGGCCGCAAGGACGTTCCGGAGCAGTCCGGTCTCGAAGAGATCTTCGAGGAGATCAGTCCGATCGAGGACTTCTCGGGCACGATGTCGCTGTCGTTCCGCGACCATCGGTTCGAGCCGCCCAAGTACTCCGAAGAGGAGTGCAAGGACAAGGACATGACGTACTCCGCGCCGATGTTCGTCACCGCGGAGTTCATCAACAACGACACCGGCGAGATCAAGAGCCAGACGGTCTTCATGGGCGACTTCCCGCTCATGACCGTCAAGGGCACCTTCATCATCAACGGCACCGAGCGTGTCGTCGTCTCGCAGCTGGTCCGCTCTCCGGGCGTGTACTTCGACCGGCAGGTCGACAAGACCTCCGACAAGGACCTGTTCGGCTGCAAGGTCATCCCGTCCCGCGGCGCGTGGCTGGAGTTCGAGGTCGACAAGCGCGACTTCGTCGGCGTCCGCATCGACCGCAAGCGCAAGCAGGCGGTCACCGTGCTGCTCAAGGCGCTCGGCTGGACCACCGACCAGATCCTGGAGCGCTTCGGCCACTACGAGTCCATCCGCAACACGCTGGAGAAGGACCCCACGGCCGGCACCGACGACGCGCTGCTGGACATCTACCGCAAGCTGCGCCCGGGGGAGCCCCCGACGAAGGAGTCGGCGCAGGCCCTGCTGGAGAACCTGTACTTCAACCCCAAGCGCTACGACCTGGCCAAGGTCGGCCGCTACAAGATCAACAAGAAGCTCGGGCTGGACACGGACTTCACCCAGGGCACCCTGACCGAGGACGACATCGTCGCCACGGTCGACTACCTGGTGCGGCTGCACGCCGGCGAGGAGTCGATGGACACCGCGATCGGCGAGCGGCCGATCGAGACCGACGACATCGACCACTTCGGCAACCGGCGCCTGCGCACGGTCGGCGAGCTCATCCAGAACCAGGTCCGGCTGGGCCTGGCCCGGATGGAGCGCGTCGTCCGCGAGCGCATGACCACCCAGGACGTCGAGGCGATCACGCCGCAGACGCTGATCAACATCCGGCCGGTCGTCGCCTCCATCAAGGAGTTCTTCGGCACCAGCCAGCTGTCGCAGTTCATGGACCAGACCAACCCGCTGGCCGGGCTGACCCACAAGCGCCGCCTCTCGGCGCTGGGCCCGGGCGGTCTGTCCCGTGAGCGCGCGGGCTTCGAGGTCCGCGACGTCCACCCGTCGCACTACGGCCGCATGTGCCCCATCGAGACGCCGGAAGGCCCGAACATCGGCCTGATCGGCTCGCTGGCCGGCTACGGGCGGGTCAACTCCTTCGGCTTCGTCGAGACGCCCTACCGCAGGGTCGTCGACGGGCGGGTCACCGAGGAGGTGGTCTACCTGACCGCCGACGAGGAGGACCGCTACGTCATCGCCCAGGCCAACACCCAGGTGGAGGCCGACGGCACGTTCAGCGAGTCCCGGGTGCTCGCGCGCACCAAGGGCGGCGAGTTCGAGGCCGTCGCCGGCGGCGAGGTGTCCTTCATGGACGTCTCCCCGCGCCAGATGGTCTCCGTCGCCACGGCGATGATCCCGTTCCTGGAGCACGACGACGCCAACCGCGCGCTCATGGGCTCCAACATGCAGCGCCAGGCGGTGCCGCTGCTGCGCGCCGAGGCGCCGAAGGTCGGCACCGGCATGGAGTACCGCGCCGCCACCGACGCCGGCGACGTGGTGCTGGCCGAGAAGGCCGGCGTTGTCGAGGACGTGACCGCCGACTACATCACGGTCATGGACGACGAGGGCGGCCGCAAGACCTACCGCCTGGGCAAGTTCCGCCGCAGCAACCAGGGCACCTGCTTCAACCAGCGCCCGGTCGTCGACGAGGGCGTCCGGGTCGAGGCGGGCCAGGTCCTGGCCGACGGCCCCTCGACCGACCAGGGCGAGATGTCGCTGGGCAAGAACCTGCTCGTGGCGTACATGTCCTGGGAGGGCCACAACTACGAGGACGCCATCGTGCTGTCCCAGCGGCTGGTCCAGGACGACGTCATGTCCTCGATCCACATCGAGGAGCACGAGGTCGACGCCCGCGACACCAAGCTGGGCCCGGAGGAGATCACCCGCGAGATCCCCAACGTCAGCGAGGAGGTCCTCGCCGACCTGGACGACCGCGGCATCATCCGGATCGGCGCCGAGGTCGTCGACGGCGACATCCTGGTCGGCAAGGTCACCCCCAAGGGCGAGACCGAGCTGACCCCGGAGGAGCGCCTGCTGCGTGCCATCTTCGGTGAGAAGGCCCGCGAGGTCCGCGACACCTCCCTGAAGGTGCCGCACGGCGAGTCCGGCAAGGTCATCGGCGTGCGCGTGTTCAGCCGCGAGGAGGGCGACGAGCTGCCGCCCGGCGTCAACGAGCTGGTCCGCGTCTACGTGGCGCAGAAGCGCAAGATCACCGACGGCGACAAGCTGGCCGGCCGCCACGGCAACAAGGGCGTCATCGCCAAGATCCTGCCGCAGGAGGACATGCCGTTCATGGAGGACGGCACCCCGGTCGACATCGTCCTCAACCCGCTGGGCGTGCCCGGCCGGATGAACGTCGGCCAGATCATGGAGATCCACCTGGGCTGGATGGCGGCCAACGGCTGGCAGGTCGACGACGGGCCCGAGGAGTGGAAGCAGCGGCTGCGCGCCATCGGCGCGGGGGAGGTCCCCCCGGGCAGCACCGTGGCCACCCCGGTCTTCGACGGCCTGCGCGAGGACGAGATCACCGGCCTGCTCCAGGCGGTGCTCCCCAACAGCGACGGCGACCGCCTCATCAACGCCGACGGCAAGGCCGTGCTCTACGACGGCCGCACCGGTGAGCCGTTCGACGAGCCGATCGCGGTGGGCTACACCTACTTCCTGAAGCTGCACCACCTGGTGGACGACAAGATCCACGCCCGTTCCACCGGTCCGTACTCGATGATCACCCAGCAGCCGCTGGGCGGCAAGGCGCAGTTCGGCGGGCAGCGCTTCGGAGAGATGGAGGTCTGGGCGCTGGAGGCCTACGGGGCCGCGTACGCGCTGCAGGAACTGCTCACCATCAAGTCCGACGACGTCCTGGGCCGCGTGAAGGTGTACGAGGCCATCGTCAAGGGCGAGAACATCCCGGAGCCCGGCATCCCCGAGTCCTTCAAGGTGCTCATCAAGGAGATGCAGTCGCTCTGCCTGAACGTGGAGGTGCTGTCCAGTGACGGTATGTCCATCGAGATGCGAGACACCGACGAGGACGTCTTCCGTGCGGCGGAAGAACTGGGTATCGACCTGGGTCGGCGCGAGCCGAGCAGCGTCGAAGAGGTCTGACTTCCGCAAGCTTCGAGAGCAGGGGACGAATTAAGTGCTCGACGTCAATTTCTTCGACGAGCTGCGCATCGGCCTGGCCACGGCCGACGACATCCGCCAGTGGTCGCACGGTGAGGTCAAGAAGCCGGAGACGATCAACTACCGCACCCTGAAGCCGGAGAAGGACGGGCTCTTCTGCGAGAAGATCTTCGGCCCGACCCGGGACTGGGAGTGCTACTGCGGTAAGTACAAGCGGGTCCGCTTCAAGGGCATCATCTGCGAGCGCTGCGGTGTCGAGGTCACCCGGGCCAAGGTGCGCCGCGAGCGCATGGGCCACATCGAGCTGGCCGCTCCCGTGACCCACATCTGGTACTTCAAGGGCGTTCCCAGCCGCCTGGGCTACCTGCTGGACCTGGCTCCCAAGGACCTCGAGAAGATCATCTACTTCGCCGCCTACATGGTGACGTGGGTGGACAACGAGGCCCGCGAGCGCGACCTGGCCTCCCTGGAGGCCCAGGTCTCGGTCGAGCGGCGGCACCTGGAGCAGCGCCGCGACTCCCAGGTCGAGGAGCGGCACAAGAAGCTCGAGGCCGACCTGGCCGAGCTGGAGGAGCAGGGCGCCAAGGGCGACGCGCGGCGCAAGGTCCGCGAGTCGGCCGAGCGCGAGATGCGCCAGATCCGCGACCGCGTGCAGCGCGAGATCGACCGCCTCGACGAGGTCTGGAACCGCTTCAAGGGCCTGAAGGTCCAGGACCTTGAGGGCGACGAGATGCTCTACCGCGAGATGCGGGACCGCTTCGGCAAGTACTTCCGCGGCGGCATGGGCGCCCAGGCCATCCAGGAGCGCCTGGCCAACTTCGACCTCGACGCCGAGGCCGAGAAGCTGCGCGAGACCATCCGCAGCGGCAAGGGCCAGAAGAAGGCCCGCGCCCTCAAGCGGCTCAAGGTCGTCTCGGCGTTCCTGAACACCCGCAACAGCCCGATGGGCATGGTGCTCGACTGCGTCCCGGTGATCCCGCCGGACCTGCGCCCCATGGTCCAGCTGGACGGCGGGCGGTTCGCCACCTCCGACCTGAACGACCTGTACCGCCGGGTCATCAACCGGAACAACCGGCTCAAGCGCCTGCTCGACCTGGGCGCTCCCGAGATCATCGTCAACAACGAGAAGCGGATGCTGCAGGAGGCCGTCGACGCGCTGTTCGACAACGGCCGCCGCGGCCGCCCGGTCACCGGGCCGGGCAACCGTCCGCTGAAGTCGCTGTCCGACATGCTCAAGGGCAAGCAGGGCCGGTTCCGGCAGAACCTGCTGGGCAAGCGCGTCGACTACTCCGGCCGTTCGGTCATCGTCGTCGGCCCCACGCTCAAGCTGCACCAGTGCGGCCTGCCCAAGCAGATGGCGCTGGAGCTGTTCAAGCCGTTCGTGATGAAGCGCCTGGTCGACCTGAACCACGCGCAGAACATCAAGAGCGCCAAGCGGATGGTGGAGCGGTCCCGCCCGGTGGTCTGGGACGTCCTCGAAGAGGTCATCACCGAGCACCCGGTGCTGCTCAACCGTGCGCCCACGCTGCACCGCCTGGGCATCCAGGCCTTCGAGCCGCAGCTGGTCGAGGGCAAGGCCATCCAGATCCACCCGCTGGTGTGCACCGCCTTCAACGCCGACTTCGACGGCGACCAGATGGCGGTCCACCTGCCGCTGTCCGCCGAGGCCCAGGCCGAGGCGCGACTGCTGATGCTGGCCACCAACAACATCCTCAAGCCCTCCGACGGCAAGCCCGTCACCATGCCCACCCAGGACATGATCATCGGGCTGTACTACCTGACCACCCTCAAGGAGGGCGGCAAGGGCGAGGGCCAGGCCTACAGCAGCCCGTCCGAGGCCATCATGGCCTACGACGGCGGGGAGCTGGACCTGCAGGCCATGGTGCGGCTGCGGGTGCCCGGCGACGTGGTGCCGCCGGCCGACTGGGAGGCCCCCGAGGGCCACGTCCCCGGCGAGCCCTACATGCTCCAGACGACCCTGGGCCGGTACCTGTTCAACGAGACCACCCCGGCGGACTACCCGTTCGTCAACTACCAGGTGGGCAAGAAGCAGGTCTCGGCGCTGGTCAACGAGCTGGCGGAGAACTACCCCAAGGTGCAGGTGGCCACCACGCTGGACGCCTTCAAGGACGCCGGCTACAAGTGGGCCACCCGCTCCGGGCTGACCATCGGCATCGGGGACGTGCTCACGCCGCCGCGCAAGGACGAGATCATGGAGTCCTACGAGCGCCAGGCGGACAAGATCCAGCGCGAGTACGACCGCGGTCTGATCACCGACGACGAGCGCCGCCAGGAGCTCACCGAGATCTGGACCAAGGCGACCAACGACGTCGCCAAGGAGATGGAGGACAACTTCCCCGCCGACAACCCGGTGTGGATGATGGTCCAGTCGGGTGCCCGGGGCAACCCGATGCAGGTCCGCCAGATCGCCGGTATCCGCGGCCTGGTCTCCAACACCAAGGGTGAGACGATCCCGCGTCCGATCAAGGCCTCCTACCGCGAGGGCCTGTCGGTGCTGGAGTACTTCATCTCCACGCACGGCCAGCGCAAGGGCCTGGCGGACACGGCACTGCGCACCGCCGACTCCGGGTACCTCACCCGGCGCCTGGTGGACGTGGCCCAGGACGTCATCGTCCGCGAGGTCGACTGCCACACCGACCGCTCGCTCTGGCACGAGGTCGGTGAGAAGAACGCCGCCGGCACCGTGGTGCGCAAGCACAACGTGGAGAACACCGGCTTCGGCCGGACCATCGCCGAGGACGTCGTGGTCGACGGCGAGGTGCTGCTGCCCGCGGGCACCGACACCTCCGAGGGCGTCATCGACAAGCTGGTCGAGGCCGGCGTGGAGCGGGTGCGCGTGCGCTCCTCGCTCACCTGCGAGGCCAAGATCGGCGTGTGCAGCGCCTGCTACGGCCGCTCCATGGCCACCGGCAAGCCGGTGGACGTCGGTGAGGCGATCGGCATCATCGCGGCGCAGTCCATCGGTGAGCCCGGCACCCAGCTGACCATGCGGACCTTCCACATGGGCGGTTCGGCCGGCCAGGACATCACCCACGGTCTGCCGCGTGTCACCGAGCTCTTCGAGGCCCGCATCCCCAAGGGTGTGGCGCCCATCGCCGAGCTCGACGGGCGGATCCGCATCGAGGAGACCGAGAAGAGCCGGAAGATCATCCTGATCCCGAACGACGGCTCGGACGAGATCTCCTACCCGGTGCCGATGCGCGCCCAGCTCCTGGTGGAGGAGGGCTCGCACGTCACCGTGGGCCAGCAGCTCATCCAGGGCGCGATCAACCCGCACGAGGTGCTCCGCATCCAGGGCCCGCGCGCGGTGCAGCAGCACCTGGTCAACGAGGTGCAGGAGGTCTACAAGTCGCAGGGCGTCTCGATCCACGACAAGCACATCGAGATCATCGTGCGGCAGATGCTCAAGCGGGTGAACATCCTGGAGTCGGGCGACACCGAGCTGCTGCCCGGCGAGATGGTGGACCGGCCCAAGTTCGAGTCGGTCAACCGCCAGGTGGTGGCCGAAGGCGGTCAGCCCGCCGCCGGCCGCCCGGTCCTGCTGGGCATCACCAAGGCCTCGCTGGCCACCGAGTCGTGGCTGTCGGCGGCCTCCTTCCAGGAGACCACCCGGGTGCTCACCGAGAACGCCATCCACGGCAAGAGCGACCCGCTGGTGGGCCTCAAGGAGAACGTCATCATCGGTAAGCTCATCCCGGCCGGTACCGGTATGCCGCAGTACCGCAACGTCCGGGTCGAGCCGACCGAGGAGGCCAAGGCCTCCATGTACTCGGTCGCGGGCTACGAGGAGCCCAGCGAGTACACGTTCGGCCAGGGCACCGGTGAAGCGGTGCCGCTGGAGGAGTACGACTTCGGGCCCTACAACCGGTAGGGCCGGATCCCGCCCCGGCGGGACGGAGTTCGGAGAGATCGGTTGACCGATCCGGTGNGGGGGGGGGGGCCCCCCCGCCGTTCGCTGTGTCCGCTGGGCCCGCCGGGTCCGCGCGGATCTGTCAGGGGAGTCGAGCGCACATGCGCGGTCGGGAGAACGAGGACCAGTGACGGACAACGGGGGAGGGCGGTACCGACCGCCCGACGAGGAGTCTCGGCCCGCGGACGACGCGGGCTCGTGGTTCACGCCCAGCGGCGACCGGTACCGCACCCAGGCCGGCTACCAGGACCCCTACGAGGAGGGCGGCGAGGCCCAGGAACCGGGGGCACCGGGCGCACCGGATGCGCCGGGCGGTTCCGAGCGGCCGACCGGGGGGTTCCCGGCCGGCGGCGGCTACCCGAGCACCGGCGGGCAGCGCCCGCCGATGGCCGAGCCCTACCCGTCGGCCCTGGACGGCCCGCTCGCGGGCGATGCGCCCGCACCGCCGCCGATGCCGCCGCCCACCGGTGCACCGGTGGGCCGGCCGTACACGCCCGAGCCCGAGGCGCCCCCGGCGCCCGAGCGCCCCGACGGCGTGGAGCTGGGGTCGGGCGCCTGGCCGTCCGCGGCCTCCTTCGGCACCGCCCCGGACGGCCCGCAGCCGCCGCCGCGCCCCGAGCCGCCGCGCCCTGAGCCGGCGCCCGGGCCCGAGGCGCCGGTGTGGAACGTGGAGACCGGCGCCTGGCCGTCCGCGGCCTCGGCCGCGCCCGCGGCCGACGGGGGCGGCGACGGCCCCGACGCCACCGACGCCACCGACGCCACCGACGCCACCGACGGCGGCGCCGGGGCGCCCGCGGCGTTCACCGGAGGCGGGTGGCCGAGCGCGGCCCCCGGCCCGGGGGAGTCGGACGGTCACGGGGAAGGACCGTCCGGCACGCCCGGGAACGACCCCCTGTCGGGTCCGCAGCCGCACCTGCCGCCCGAGCAGGCGGCTCTGAGCAGTGGTCCGAGCGGGAACACGTGGGCGTTCGGCGGTTCGGGGGAGCCTCCGAACGCCGCGTCCGCCCCTGCCCCGGAACCGGCTCCGGCACAGCCTCCGAGCGACGGGGGAGCGGGCCACGGCGGCCTGGGCACCGGAAGCGGAAACACGTGGGCGTTCAGCAGGGACGACTACGACCTGCCCACGGACGTGCGCGACGCCGCGATGCGCGCCGAGGAGCGCCGCAGGGCCGAGCAGGAGTCCGCCCGGGAGCCCTATATCCCGCAGGACACCTACCGGCAGGAGCCCTACCCGCAGGAACCGGCGCTGCAGGACCCGTCCCCCCGGGAACAGGGCGGGTACGGCGACTACGACCCGCTCGCCCCCGGAGGCCCGTGGGCAGGCCGGGCCGCGCCGCCCTCGCAAGAGCCGCAGGAGCCGCAGGGCCCCGACCCGGTTCGGCCCCCGGCGGACGGCCTGGACCCGTCGGACCCGCTCGGGTCGATCGCCGCGCAGCAGCGTTCGGCCCGGGAGGCGGAGGAGGCCTACGGCGAGGCCCCCGCCGAGGACCGGTGGGGCGGTCCGCAGCAGTGGGGATCGGCGCCTTCGGGTGATGAGGAGTACGGTTCGGGTCCGGCTCAGGTGCCGGGTGCCTGGGGCTCGGAGGGGGCCCAGGGCCCGTCCTTCGAGGGGACGCAGGCGATGCCCCCGGTGGGCCGTGACGACCCGCTCGGCACCCCGGACCCGCTCGGCGGCCCGCAGCGGTGGGGATCGGCGCCTTCGGGTGATGAGGAGTACGGTTCGGGTCCGGCTCAGGTGCCGGGTGCCTGGGGCTCGGAGGGGGCCCAGGGCCCGTCCTTCGAGGGGACGCAGGCGATGCCCTCGGTGGGGCATGACGATCCGCTCGGCACCCCGCAGCAGTGGGGGACCGATCCGGCGGCCACGGCCCTTTCGGAGCAGGGGTACCCGGAGCACGGCCGCTCGGACCGGCGCTACGACGGCGCCTATGACGAAGGGCCCGAAGGGTACGGCGCCTACGAACAGGGCGGCCCCGGGCACGACGGCTACGACGGCGCCTACGACGGCGCTTACGACGACGGCTACGGGCACGACGACGGGCGCGTCCAGGACGGCGGCGGCCCCGGGCGGCGCGGCCGGCGGGACCGGCTGGCCGAGGAGTTCCCCGGCTTCGGCGACCGCCCGCCCGGCGGGAACGCCGGGGACGACTACCCGGGCTACGACAGCATCGACGACGTGTGGGCCGAGCCGGACACCGGCGCCGCCGCCGCGATGTGGCTCGGCGTCATCGGCCTGGTCCCCGGCATCGGCCTGTTCACCTCGATCGCGGCCGTCATCGTCGGTCCGCGCGCGGTGCGCCGGATCCGCTCCTCGCGCGGGGAGTACGAGGGCGAGGGCCAGGCGCGCACCGGGACGATCCTGGGCTGGGTCGGCCTGGGGCTGTTCCTCGTCGAGGCGCTCGCGGCGGCGGCCTTCCTGCTGCTTTAGCGGCCGTCGGAGCGGCGGCGCGGTCGGCGCCCGGACCGGGCGCCGACCGCGCGGGGCCGGGGGTGATCCCGGTCGCACCGGTGCGGCGGTGCGCACATCAGGGGGCCGCGGTCCGATAATGCGCCCGAGCACTGCCCGGGGGTCGTTACACTGGGAGACGACCTACGGCTGATATGAGGTCCGAGGAACAGCGGTACCCGAGGGGCCGGACCCGTTTTGACCGGGCACAACCCCTTCGGTACCCTTGACCTTCGTGCCCGTGAGCCAACGGGTCACAGCGCGTGCGCTCGTCGCGCCGCCCTTCGGGGCCGGTCGCGAGTCCGGCGCCGCGTGACACCTCCTCCCATGACATTCGACCGCCAGGTCGGGCGTATTCGGTGTCGGCCGTCCCCGGGACAGAGCCCGACACGCCCGGATGCGGGGGTCGGGGGGAACGGGAAATCCAGCAGGTCGATAGCGACAAGGCTACGAGAACCGGCGTAGGTCACGAGGAAGACGGAGACGCGGTGCCCACCATCCAGCAGCTGGTCCGCAAGGGCCGACAGGACAAGGTCGCAAAGAACAAGACCCCGGCGCTGAAGGGGAGTCCGCAGCGTCGTGGTGTGTGCACGCGTGTTTACACCACTACGCCCAAGAAGCCGAACTCCGCGCTGCGCAAGGTCGCCCGTGTGAAGCTGAGCAGCGGGATCGAGGTCACGGCCTACATCCCCGGCATCGGCCACAACCTGCAGGAGCACTCCATCGTGCTCGTGCGCGGCGGCCGTGTGAAGGACCTGCCGGGTGTCCGCTACCGGATCGTCCGCGGTTCGCTCGACACGCAGGGCGTCCGTAACCGCAAGCAGGCGCGCAGCCGTTACGGCGCTAAGAAGGAGAAGTAAGCATGCCGCGCAAGGGCCCGGCGCCGAAGCGCCAGCTGATCACCGACCCGGTCCACGGATCGCCGCTCGTCACCGCACTGATCAACAAGGTGCTGCTGGACGGCAAGCGTTCCCTCGCCCAGCACATCGTCTACGGGGCGCTGGACGGCGCGCAGGAGAAGACCGGTCAGGAGCCCCTGGTCGTCCTCAAGCGCGCGCTGGACAACGTCAAGCCCTCCCTCGAGGTCCGCAGCCGGCGCGTCGGCGGTGCCACCTACCAGGTCCCGGTCGAGGTCCGCGCCTCCCGGAGCACCACCCTCGCCCTGCGCTGGCTCGTCACCTACTCGCGCCAGCGCCGCGAGAAGACCATGACCGAGCGCCTGATGAACGAGCTGGTCGACGCGAGCAACGGGCTCGGCGCCAGCGTCAAGCGGCGTGAGGACACGCACAAGATGGCGGAGTCCAACAAGGCCTTCGCTCACTACCGCTGGTAATCCCCGCGGTCTACTCGATACCTGAGACCGAGAGAGACGAGCCACATGGCTACCACCGCTCTTGACCTTGCCAAGGTCCGCAACATCGGGATCATGGCTCATATCGACGCGGGCAAGACCACGACGACTGAGCGGATCCTGTTCTACACCGGTGTGACCCACAAGGTGGGCGAGGTCCACGACGGCGCCGCCACGATGGACTGGATGAAGGAGGAGCAGCAGAGGGGCATCACGATCACCTCTGCCGCCACCACCACCCACTGGGACGACTACACCATCAACATCATCGACACGCCCGGCCACGTGGACTTCACGTCCGAGGTCGAGCGGTCGCTGCGTGTTCTGGACGGCGCAGTCGCGGTCTTCGACGCCAAGGAGGGCGTGGAGCCGCAGTCGGAGCAGGTCTGGCGCCAGGCCGACCGGTACGAGGTGCCGCGCATCTGCTTCGTCAACAAGATGGACAAGATCGGCGCGGAGTTCCAGCGCTGCGTGGACATGATCCGCGAGCGCCTGAACGCCACCCCGATGGCGATTCAGCTGCCGATCGGCGCGGAGTCGGACTTCAAGGGCGTCATCGACCTGGTCCGCATGAAGGCCTACGTGTGGAACGCGGAGGCCAAGCTCGGCGAGGCCTACGACACGATCGAGATCCCCGACGAGTACGTCGACGCCGCCCGCGAGGCGCGCGACACCATGATCGAGACGCTGGCCGAGGCCGACGACGAGATCATGGAGCTCTACCTGGAGGGCACCGAGCCCACCATCGAGCAGATCGTGCCCGCCATCCGCCGCGCCACCATCGCCGGCACCGCGATCCCGGTCACCTGTGGTTCCGCGTTCAAGAACAAGGGCGTGCAGCCCCTGCTCGACGCGGTGGTCGCCTACCTGCCCGCGCCGGCCGACATCAGCGGCGTCCAGGGCCACGACCCCAAGGACGAGTCCGAGGAGCGTTCGCTCGTTCGCAAGCCCAGCCAGGAGGAGCCCTTCTCCGCGCTGGTCTTCAAGATCATGAGCGACCCGCACCTGGGCAAGCTGACCTACATCCGCGTCTACTCGGGCGTGCTCGAGGCCGGGACCCAGGTCCTCAACAGCCTCAAGGGCCGCAAGGAGCGCATCGGCAAGATCTACCGGATGCACTCCAACAAGCGCGAGGAGATCCAGAGCGTCGGCGCCGGCGACATCGTCGCCGTCATGGGCCTCAAGGACACCACCACCGGCGAGACCCTGTGCGAGCAGGCGAACCCGATCGTGCTGGAGTCCATGACCTTCCCGGTCCCGGTCATCGAGGTGGCCATCGAGCCCAAGACCAAGAGCGACCAGGAGAAGCTGTCCCTGGCGATCCAGCGGCTCTCTGAAGAGGACCCGACCTTCCAGGTCAAGACCGACGAGGAGACCGGCCAGACCATCGTGTCCGGCATGGGCGAGCTCCAGCTCGAGGTCCAGGTCAACCGGCTGCGGGACGAGTTCAAGGTCGAGGCCAACATCGGCCGTCCCCAGGTCGCCTACCGCGAGACCGTCCGGAAGAAGATCGAGAAGGTCGAGTACACCCACAAGAAGCAGACGGGTGGCTCGGGCCAGTTCGGTCGCGTCATCATCGACCTGGAGCCGCTCGCGGCCGACGGTGACGGTGACAGCGCCGGTTACGAGTTCGTCAACAACATCACCGGTGGCCGCATCCCGCGGGAGTACATCCCGTCGGTGGACGCGGGCTGCCAGGAGGCCGCCGAGTTCGGCGTCCTCGCCGGGTACCCGATCGTCGGGGTCAAGGTGACCCTGCAGGACGGCCAGTACCACGACGTGGACTCCTCCGAGCTCGCCTTCAAGGTCGCCGGTTCCATGGCGTTCAAGGACGCCGCCCGCCGGGCGAAGCCGGTCATCCTGGAGCCGGTCATGGCGGTGGAGGTCACGACGCCCGAGGAGTACATGGGCGACGTGGTCGGTGACCTGAACAGCCGCCGCGGTCAGATCCAGTCCATGGAGGAGCGCGGAGGCAGCCGGGTCGTCAAGGCTCAGGTGCCCCTGTCGGAGATGTTCGGCTACGTGGGGGACCTGCGCAGTCGGACGCAGGGCCGGGCCAACTTCACCATGGTCTTCGACTCCTACGCCGAGGTTCCCTCGAGCGTGCAGGAAGAGATCGTGGCCAAGGCCCGCGGTGAATAACCGCGAACACGTAACCAGTCAGCTAGCAACCCTGTACGTCTAGGAGAGATCCAGTGGCGAAGGCAAAGTTCGACCGGAGCAAGCCGCACGTCAACATCGGCACGATCGGGCACATCGACCACGGCAAGACCACGCTGACCGCGGCCATCACCAAGGTCCTGCACGACGCGTACCCGGAGATGAACCCGTTCACGCCGTTCGCGGACATCGACAACGCTCCTGAGGAGCGCGAGCGCGGCATCACCATCTCCGTCGCCCACGTCGAGTACCAGACCGAGGCGCGCCACTACGCGCACGTGGACTGCCCCGGCCACGCCGACTACGTGAAGAACATGATCACCGGTGCGGCGCAGATGGACGGCGCCATCCTGGTGGTCGCCGCCACCGACGGCCCGATGCCGCAGACCAAGGAGCACGTGCTCCTGGCCCGCCAGGTCGGCGTCCCCTACATCGTCGTCGCCCTGAACAAGGCCGACATGGTGGACGACGAGGAGATCTTCGAGCTCGTCGAGATGGAGATCCGCGAGCTCCTCAGCGAGTACGAGTTCCCCGGTGACGACGTCCCGGTCGTCAAGGTCTCCGCGCTCAAGGCGCTGGAGGGCGACGCCGACGCCGCCCAGGGCGTGCTCGAGCTGATGAACGCCGTCGACGAGAAGATCCCCGAGCCGGCGCGCGACACCGACAAGCCGTTCCTGATGCCGATCGAGGACGTCTTCTCGATCACCGGCCGCGGCACCGTCGTCACCGGCCGCATCGAGCGCGGTGTCATCAACGTCAACGAGACGGTCGACATCGTCGGCATCAAGGAAGACAAGCAGACCACCACGGTCACCGGCGTCGAGATGTTCCGCAAGCTGCTCGACCAGGGCCAGGCCGGCGACAACGTCGGTCTGCTGCTGCGCGGCACCAAGCGCGAGGACGTCGAGCGCGGCCAGGTCGTCATCAAGCCGGGCACCACGACCCCGCACACCGAGTTCGAGGGCCAGGTCGTCATCCTGTCCAAGGACGAGGGCGGCCGCCACACCCCGTTCTTCAACAACTACCGGCCCCAGTTCTACTTCCGGACCACCGACGTCACCGGCGTCGTCACGCTCCCGGAGGGCACCGAGATGGTGATGCCCGGTGACAGCACCGGCATGACCGTCCAGCTGATCCAGCCGGTCGCGATGGAGGAGGGCCTGAAGTTCGCCATCCGCGAGGGTGGCCGGACGGTGGGCGCCGGTCGCGTCACCAAGATCCTCAAGTAGAGGACGACCGTATGCGGCGGTCGGGCCGCCGACCGGCCCGGCCGCCGCACCATGAACGACGTCATCGGGCTCTGTAGCGGTGATGCACCTCAGGGGACAGCCCTGCAGCGGTTTCTCAGGTGAATAGAGCCAAACAACGACAGGGCGCCCCCTGACGGGGCCCGGGCCGGCTCGCCGGCACGGCGCCTCTACGGACACTGAAGCGAAGGACGAAAAGGCCACCATGGCGGGACAGAAGATCCGCATTCGGCTCAAGGCCTATGACCACGAGGTCATCGACAGCTCGGCTCGCAAGATCGTCGAGACCGTGACGCGGACCGGCGCGCAGGTCGCTGGCCCGGTGCCGTTGCCGACGGAAAAGAACGTTTACTGCGTCATCCGCTCTCCGCACAAGTACAAGGACTCGCGGGAGCACTTCGAGATGCGCACGCACAAGCGGCTGATCGACATCATCGACCCGACGCCGAAGACCGTCGACTCGCTCATGCGTCTCGACCTGCCGGCCGGCGTCGACATCGAGATCAAGCTTTAAGGGACGCACAGACATGGCCACCAAGCAGATCAAGGGAGTCCTGGGCGAGAAGCTCGGCATGACCCAGGTCTTCGACGACTCGGGCAAGATCGTGCCCGTGACCGTCCTGAAGGCCGGCCCGTGCGTCGTGACGCGCGTTCGGACTCCGGAGACCGACGGCTACACCGCCGTCCAGCTCGGCTACGGCAAGGTCAACCCGCGCAAGGTGAACAAGCCGCTCGGCGACTACCTGCGCAAGCACGACCTGACGCCGCGCCGCCACTACGTCGAGGTCCGCACCTCCGACGCCACCGAGTACACGCTCGGCCAGGAGCTGACCGCCGAGGACTTCGAGACCGGCCAGCTGGTCGACGTCACCGGCCGCAGCAAGGGCAAGGGCTTCGCCGGTGTCATGAAGCGCCACGGCTTCCGCGGCCTGAAGGCCTCGCACGGTGCGCACAAGGTGCACCGCTCGCCGGGCTCCATCGGCGGCTGCGCCACGCCCGGGCGCGTGTTCAAGGGCATGAGGATGGCCGGCCGGATGGGCAACGCCCGTACGACCGTGCAGAACCTCAAGGTTCAGGCGGTCGACGCGGAGAAGGGCCTCATCCTGGTCAAGGGTGCGGTGCCCGGTCCCAACGGCGGGCTGGTGCTCGTCCGCACCGCCGCGAAGGGGGAGAACTGATTATGGCGACGATCGAGGTCAAGGGCCCCGACGGCGCCGCCGGCCGGAGCGTCGAGCTCCCGGAGGCGATCTTCGAGCAGCAGGCGAACATCCCGCTGATGCACCAGGTCGTCAACGCGCAGCTGGCCGCGGCCCGGCAGGGGACCCACGCCACCAAGACCCGCGGCATGGTCCGCGGCGGTGGCAAGAAGCCCTACCGGCAGAAGGGCACCGGCCGGGCCCGCCAGGGCTCGACCCGCGCTCCGCAGTTCGCCGGCGGTGGGACCGTGCACGGCCCCCAGCCGCGCGACTACGCCCAGCGCACGCCCAAGAAGATGAAGGCCGCCGCGCTGCGCGGCGCCCTGTCGGACCGGGCCCGCAACGGCCGGGTGCACGTGCTCAGCACCTTCGTCCCCGACGAGGTGTCGGCCAAGCGCACCCAGACCGCGCTCAAGGCCCTGCGCCAGGTCACCGATTCCGACAAGGTCCTGGTGGTCCTGGACCGCAACGACGAGACCAACCGCCTCGCGCTGCGCAACCTCGCCGAGGTGCACATCCTCGACGCGGACCAGGTGAACACCTACGACGTCCTCGACGCCGACGACGTGGTCTTCACCGAGCGCGGGTACGAGGAGTTCCTGGCGCACGCTTCGGGTGCCTCGCAGGCCCGGAAGCCGGAGGAGGACGACCAGTGAGGATCCCCGACCCTCGGGACATCATCGTCGAGCCGGTGATCTCCGAGAAGAGCTACGGGCTGCAGGACCAGAACCAGTACACGTTCATCGTGCGCCCGGACGCCAACAAGACGCAGATCAAGATCGCGGTCGAGAAGATCTTCGAGGTGAAGGTCGCGAGCGTGAACACGATCAACCGTCCCGGCAAGCGCAAGCGCACCCGCTTCGGTTACGGGAAGCGTCCCGACACCAAGCGCGCGATCGTGACGGTCGCCGAGGGCGACCGGATCGACATCTTCGGGGTCTGATCCGCGCAGCCTGCGGCCGGACACCGCTTCAACCAGCAATTCGCGAAGGAATGCACGAAGAAGATGGGCATTCGTAAGTACAAGCCGACGACGCCGGGTCGTCGCGGCTCCAGCGTGAGCGACTTCGTCGAGGTCACGCGTTCGGAGCCGGAGAAGTCCCTGGTGCGTCCGCTCCACTCCAAGGGCGGCCGCAACGGCCACGGCCGTATCACCACGCGCCACCAGGGCGGCGGCCACAAGCGCGCCTACCGTGTCATCGACTTCCGTCGGCACGACAAGGACGGCGTCCCCGCGAAGGTCGCGCACATCGAGTACGACCCGAACCGGACCGCCCGCATCGCCCTGCTGCACTACGTGGACGGCGAGAAGCGCTACATCCTGGCGCCCGCCGGCCTGAAGCAGGGCGACCGGGTCGAGAACGGCCCCGGGTCCGACATCAAGCCCGGGAACTGCCTCCCGCTGCGCAACATCCCCACGGGTACGTTCGTGCACGCGGTCGAGCTCAAGCCGGGCGGCGGCGCCAAGCTGGGCCGCTCCGCCGGGTCGCAGATCCAGCTCCTGGCCAAGGAGGGCAACTACGCCACGCTGCGCATGCCCTCCGGTGAGATGCGGATGGTGGAGGTCACCTGCCGCGCCACCGTCGGACAGGTCGGCAACGCCGAGCAGTCCAACATCAACTGGGGCAAGGCCGGCCGCATGCGGTGGAAGGGCCGCAGGCCCACCGTCCGCGGTGTGGTCATGAACCCGGTCGACCACCCCCACGGCGGTGGTGAGGGCCGTACCTCGGGCGGCCGCCACCCGGTCAACCCCGCCGGTAAGAAGGAAGGCCGGACCCGTCGCAAGAACAAGGCCAGCGACAAGTACATCGTGCGGCGTCGGCGCAGCGGCAAGAAGAAGCGGTAAGGAGCACGTCTGATGCCACGTAGCCTTAAGAAGGGCCCCTTCGTGGACCACCACCTGGCCAAGAAGGTGGAGGACCAGAACGAGAAGGGCACCAAGAACGTCATCAAGACGTGGTCGCGGCGCTCCATGGTCGTCCCGGAGATGATCGGGCACACCATCGCCGTGCACGACGGCCGCAAGCACGTCCCGGTCTTCATCTCCGAGGCGATGATCGGCCACAAGCTCGGCGAGTTCGCCCCCACGCGCACTTTCCGGAGCCACGTCAAGGAAGACCGCCGTAGCCGCCGTTAGCGGTTGCACCGATCGACAAGGACCATGTTCCCCACGGTGAGTGGGGAGGAGATTTCCGTGAGCGAGGGAAAAGCGATGGGAACGAGGGCACAGGCGCGGTTCGTCCGCGTCACGCCCCGCAAGGCCCGCCGGGTGGTGGACCTGATTCGCGGGTTGCCCGCTGACGAGGCACAGGCGGTCCTCCGGTTCGCGCCGCAGTCGGCGAGCGAGCCGGTGGGGAAGGTGCTGGCGAGTGCGATCGCCAACGCCGAGCACAACGACAAGCTGGACCGCGAGACCCTGGTCGTGGGGCGTGCCTGGGTGGACGAGGGCCCGACGCTGAAGCGGATCCGTCCGCGTGGCTTCGGGCGCGCTTTCCGGGTCACCAAGCGCACGAGCCACATCACCGTGGTCGTGGAGCCCAGTGAGACCAAGGAAAGGACCCGATAGTGGGGCAGAAGATCAACCCGCACGGGTTCCGGCTCGGGGTCACGACTGACTACAAGACCCGCTGGTACGCCGAGAAGCAGTACAAGGACTACGTCAAGGAAGACGTGGCCATCCGCCGCATGCTCAACCGCGGCATGGAGCGGGCCGGAATCAGCAAGGTCGAGATCGAGCGGACCCGCGAGCGCGTGCGCGTGGACATCCACACCGCCCGCCCCGGCATCGTCATCGGCCGGCGCGGCGCGGAGGCCGACCGCCTCCGCAGCAACCTGGAGAAGCTGACGGGCAAGCAGGTCCAGCTCAACATCCTCGAGGTGAAGAGCCCGGAGACCGACGCCCAGCTCGTCGCCCAGGGCGTGGCCGAGCAGCTGGCCAGCCGGGTGGCGTTCCGCCGCGCGATGCGCAAGGCCATGCAGAGCGCCTCCAAGAGCGGCGCCAAGGGCATCCGCATCCAGTGCAGCGGCCGTCTCGGCGGTGCCGAGATGTCGCGGTCGGAGTTCTACCGCGAGGGCCGCGTGCCGCTGCACACGCTGCGCGCCGACATCGACTACGGCTTCTTCGAGGCCCGTACGACGTTCGGCCGCATCGGCGTGAAGGTGTGGATCTACAAGGGCGACGCCCCGGCCACCCGTGCCGAGCGCGAGGCCCAGCAGGCCGCACAGCGCGCCCCGGGCGGCGGAGGCGGCGGCCAGCGCCGCGAGCGTCCGGGCCGTCGCCGTCGCGGCGGCCAGGGCGGCCAGGGCGGCGGCCAAGGGCAGCCGGCCGAGGCCAAGTCCAGCGCGCCCGCCGACGCGGCTCAGGGCGCCGAGAAGTCCGGGAACGAGGGGAGCTGAACGAGATGCTCATTCCCCGGAAGGTCAAGTACCGCAAGCAGCACCACCCGGACCTGCGCGGCCGCGCCAAGGGTGGGACGACGGTCAACTTCGGTGAGTTCGGTATCCAGGCCCTGGACGCCGCCTACGTCACCAACCGGCAGATCGAGGCCGCTCGTATCGCCATGACCCGTCACATCAAGCGCGGCGGCAAGGTGTGGATCAACATCTTCCCGGACCGCCCGCTGACCAAGAAGCCGGCCGAGACCCGGATGGGTTCCGGCAAGGGCTCGCCCGAGTGGTGGGTCGCCCCGGTGAAGCCGGGCCGAGTGATGTTCGAGCTGTCCGGCGTGCCGGAACCGGTGGCCAAGGAGGCCATGCGTCGGGCCATGCACAAGCTCCCGATGCGGTGCAAGTTCGTGAAGCGGGAGGTGTGGGAGTAATGGCGAAGTCCCCGACCGCCCAGGAGCTGCGCGTCCAGTCCCAGGAGGACCTGGTCGGCAAGCTCAAGGAGGCGAAGGAAGAGCTGTTCAACCTGCGCTTCCAGGCTGCCACCGGGCAGCTCGACAACAACGGCCGACTGCGCACCGTCAAGCGCGAGATCGCGCGGATCTACACGGTCCTGCGGGAGCACGAGCTGGGCATCATGCCGCTGGCCGAGTCGGCTGAGAAGACGAAGGAAGCAGCCGAATGAGCGAGATCGACGAGCGGACCGCTCGCAACTACCGCAAGGTGCGCGAGGGCTACGTCGTCAGCGACAAGATGTCGAAGACCGTGGTCGTCGAGGTCGAGGACCGTGTCAAGCACGCGCTGTACGGCAAGGTCATCCGCCGCACCACCAAGTACAAGGCCCACGACGAGAACGAGATCTGCGGCGTCGGCGACCGGGTCCGGATGATGGAGACCCGCCCGCTGTCGGCGACCAAGCGCTGGCGCGTCGTGGAGATCCTGGAGAAGGCTAAGTAGACCCCTGCCTCGGCGGCCGGTTGGTGGAGATCGGCCGCCTAAGGGGTGAGACCACCTAGCAGTGCGGGCAGTGCGCCCGCGCGCACATATCAGGAGCAGACGTGATTCAGCAGGAGTCGCGACTCAAGGTCGCCGACAACACGGGGGCCAAGGAGATCTTGACCATCCGTGTCCTCGGTGGCTCGGGTCGGCGCTACGCGGGCATCGGCGACACCATCGTGGCGACGGTGAAGGACGCCCTTCCCGGCGCAGGCGTGAAGAAGGGCGATGTCGTCAAGGCTGTCATCGTGCGCACCGTCAAGGAGCGCCGCCGGCCCGACGGCTCCTACATCCGCTTCGATGAGAACGCCGCCGTGCTCATCAAGGACGGTGGGGACCCGCGAGGCACCCGCATCTTCGGTCCGGTCGGACGTGAGCTGCGGGACAACAAGTTCATGCGCATCATCTCGCTAGCGCCGGAGGTGCTCTAGGCGATGAAGGTCAAGAAGGACGACGAGGTCATCGTCATCGCCGGCAAGGACAAGGGTGCCACCGGGAAGGTCATCAAGGCCCTTCCCAAGGAGCAGCGTGTCGTCGTCGAGGGCGTCAACCTCATCAAGAAGCACAGGAAGGCGAACCCGGCGAGCGGCCAGCAGGGCGAGGTCGTCACGCAGGAGGCCCCGATCCACGTGAGCAACGTCGCCCTCGCCGAGGACGGCAAGGGCATCCGGGTCGGCTACCGCTTCACCGAAGACGGCAAGAAGGTTCGCGTCTCGCGCCGTACCGGTAAGGACATCTGATGACGGTCACCAACGACATCGAGGCTCCGGCGATGCCTCGTCTCAAGGAGAAGTACCGCTCCGAGATCATGCCGGCGCTGCGCGAGGAGTTCGGGATCGCCAACGTCATGCAGATCCCCGGCCTGACCAAGGTCGTGGTGAACATGGGCGTGGGCGAGGCCGCGCGCGACGCCAAGCTGATCCAGGGCGCCGTCGCCGACCTGTCGGCGATCACGGGCCAGAAGCCCAAGATCAACCGGGCCAAGAAGTCCATCGCGCAGTTCAAGCTGCGCGAGGGGCAGCCCATCGGCGCCGCCGCCACGCTGCGCGGCGACCGCATGTGGGAGTTCGTGGACCGGCTGGTCTCCCTGGCCCTGCCGCGCATCCGGGACTTCCGCGGGCTCAACCCGAACCAGTTCGACGGCAAGGGCAACTACACCTTCGGCCTCACCGAGCAGGTCATGTTCCACGAGGTCGACCCGGACAAGGTCGACCGGCCGCGGGGCATGGACATCACGGTCGTGACCACTGCGACCACGGACGACCAGGGGCGCAGCCTGCTCAAGCGCCTCGGGTTCCCCTTCAAGGAAGCCTGAGGGAGGCGACCATGGCAAAGAAGGCGCTGATCGCCAAGGCGAACAGGAAGCCGAAGTTCGCCGTCCGCGCGTATACTCGTTGCTCGAAGTGCGGGCGTCCGCGTGCCGTCTTCCGCAAGTTCGGCCTGTGCCGCATCTGCTTCCGCGAGATGGCGCACAAGGGTGAGCTGCCGGGCATCGCCAAGTCGAGCTGGTAGCAGCCGCCGGCCGGGCGCCGTCCCGGCCGTAGGAGCGGATCGCGGAGCCGCCGCGCCGCCCCCTCCCCGGAGTGGCCGGGCGCGGGCGGGCGCGGCGACCACCACGTAACACGATGGACAGAACAAGGGCCCGGGCACCGGTGCGTCCGGTGGCCGGCCCGTGACCACGCCGTAGGTCCTAGAGGTGCCCCGGAAAGGGGAACAGGCGGGAAGGGACCCGTCTGTCCTTGGGGAAACCGCGGTGAGGAAGGGCCAGTCGGCCATGACGATGACCGACCCGATCGCAGACATGCTCACGCGTCTGCGCAACGCGAATTCGGCGCACCACGACACCGTGGCGATGCCGTATTCCAAGATCAAGGCGCACATCGCCGAGGTCCTCCAGCAGGAGGGCTACGTCCAGGGCTGGAGCGTCGAAGAGGCGCAGGTCGGAAAGACCCTGGTGGTGGAGCTCAAGTACGGCCCCACTCGGGAGCGTTCGATCGCCGGCATCCGGCGCGTGTCCAAGCCGGGCCTGCGCGTCTACGCCAAGAAGGACAACCTTCCGCGCGTTCTGGGCGGTCTCGGCACCGCCATCATCTCGACGTCCGGTGGCCTGATGACCGACAAGCAGGCCAAGAAGAACGGCGTGGGCGGCGAAGTCCTCGCCTACGTCTGGTAATAGGGAGAGATTTCAGCATGTCGCGTATCGGTCGACTGCCGATTTCGGTCCCCAAGGGCGTCGAAGTCACGATTGACGGGCAAGACGTCACTGTCAAGGGGCCGAAGGGCACTCTGCACCACACCGTTACCGACCCGATCACGGTCGAGCTGGAGGACGGCGAGGCCGTCCTGAGCCGCCCGGACGACCACCCGGAGAACCGGTCGCTGCACGGTCTGAACCGTGCGCTGCTGGCCAACCTGGTCGAGGGCGTCTCCAAGGGCTTCAGCAAGACCCTGGAGATCCACGGCGTCGGCTACCGCGTCCAGGCGAAGGGCTCCAACCTGGAGTTCTCGCTGGGCTACAGCCACCCGGTCGTGATCGAGCCGCCGGAGGGGATCACCTTCCGTGTGGAGAAGCCGACTCTGCTGCACGTCGAGGGCATCGACAAGCAGCTGGTGGGCCAGGTCGCCGCGAACATCCGTCGTCTGCGCAAGCCCGACCCGTACAAGAAGAAGGGCGTGCGGTACGCGGGCGAGCGGATCCGTTCCAAGGCCGGAAAGGCTGGTAAGTAGCCATGGCGAAGAGCACGACCGCGGTCCGCAAGGGCACGGCCGCGCGCACTGCTTCGCGTGCGCGGCGCCACCTTCGGGTCCGCAAGAAGATCAACGGCACGCCGGCGCGCCCGCGCCTGGTCGTCACCCGCTCCTCCAAGCACATGGTCGCCCAGATCGTGGACGACACCAAGGGCCACACCCTGGTCTCGGCCTCCACCATCGAGGCGGGGCTGCGCGCCCAGGAGGGCACCAAGTCCGAGAAGTCGCAGAAGGTCGGCGAGCTCCTGGCGCAGCGCGCCAAGGAGGCCGGCATCAGCGCGGTCGTCTTCGACCGCGGCGGCAACCGCTACCACGGCCGCATCGCGGCGCTCGCCGAGAGCGCCCGGTCCGGCGGGCTGGAGTTCTGATCCGATGAACCCGGTCCACAGCAAGTACACCGACGGGAAGAGGAACCACTGATGGCTGCAGCTCCGCGGCGCGGCGCCGGTGGCGAGCGGCGAGACCGCCGCGACGATCGCCGCGGCGGCGCCGCAGACAAGGGTGTCTCCTACATCGAGAAGGTCGTGACCATCAACCGGGTCGCCAAGGTCGTCAAGGGCGGCCGGCGGTTCAGCTTCACCGCGCTGGTCGTCGTCGGCGACGGCAACGGCATGGTGGGCGTGGGTTACGGCAAGGCCAAGGAAGTTCCGGCCGCCATCGCCAAGGGCGTGGAGGAGGCGAAGAAGAACTTCTTCCGCGTCCCCCGCATCCAGGGCACCATCACGCACCGGGTCCAGGGCGAGGACGCCGCCGGCGTCGTGCTGCTGCGCCCGGCCGCGCCGGGTACCGGTGTCATCGCCGGCGGTCCGGTCCGCGCCGTGCTGGAGTGCGCGGGCGTCCACGACGTGCTGAGCAAGTCCCTCGGCTCGTCCAACGCCCTGAACATCGTGCACGCCACCGTCGCCGCGCTCAAGGGCCTGGGCCGTCCCGAGGAGATCGCGGCCCGCCGCGGCCTGCCGATCGAGGACGTCGCGCCGGCCGCCATGCTGCGCGCCCGTGCGGAAGCGAAGGCGGGGGCCTGACGATGGCGAAGCTCAAGATCACCCAGGTGCGGTCGAAGATCGGCGGCACGAAGAAGCAGCACGAGAACCTGCGCTCTCTCGGCCTCGGCAAGATCGGCCGGTCGGTCGTCCGTGAGGACGGTCCGCAGCTCCGCGGGCAGGTCGGCGTCGTGGCGCACCTCGTGAATGTCGAGGAGGTCAGCGAATGAGCGACAACGACCCCGGCGAGCTGCTCAAGCTCCACCACCTGCGCCCGGCTCCGGGCAGCAACAAGTCCAAGATCCGCAAGGGTCGCGGCGAGGCCTCCAAGGGCAAGACCGCGGGTCGCGGCACCAAGGGCACCAAGGCCCGCTCCACGGTGCCCGTCGGCTTCGAGGGCGGTCAGATGCCCCTGATCCGGCGGCTGCCGAAGCTGCGCGGGTTCAGCAACGCCCGGTTCCGCACCACCTACCAGGTCGTGAACCTGGACCGGATCGCGGAGCTGTTCCCCGAGGGGGGCGAGGTCACCGTCGAGGGCCTGGTCGCCAAGGGCGCGGTGCGCAAGAACCAGCCCGTCAAGGTGCTGGGCACCGGTGAGATCTCGGTGGCCGTCCAGGTGAGCGCCAACGCGTTCTCCGCCTCGGCCAAGGAGAAGATCGCCGCCGCCGGTGGTTCCACCACCGAGCTGTAGGCGCATCGATCCGATCCGCCACGAGTGATGCGGGGGCGTCGGCCGGCGAGACCCACCCAGGGTGGGAGCCGGCGGGCGCCCCCGCGTGCTACCCGGGTCCGGTCCGCCTTCACCAGGACGATCCCGCCCCGGACCCGAAGGGCTGTTACAGTGCCTTACTGCCTGACGCCTAACTGTTCGACCGATGACTCCAGGGCCCCGGGGCCGCCCCCGGTGCCGCCGCTCTACGACGATTCAGGATCGGCCGCGATGTCTCGAACCGGTTCCGCCGCCGAAGCCGCGCAGGAGGAGACGTGCTAGGAGCGTTCGTCCGTGCGTTCCGCACGCCCGACCTGCGTAACAAGCTGCTGTTCACCATTTTCATCCTGACCATCTTCCGGCTGGGCTCGGTCATCCCGGCGCCGGGGATCAACTCCGCGGCGATCAGAGAGCAGCTGGAGTCGGTGCAGGCCGCCGACGAATCAGGGATCTATTCGCTGATCAACCTGTTCAGCGGCGGGGCCCTGCTGCAGCTGGCGGTCTTCGCGCTGGGCATCATGCCCTACATCACCGCGAGCATCATCATCAACCTGCTCACGGTGGTGATCCCGCGGCTGGAGGCCCTCAAGAAGGAGGGCCAGCCCGGCCAGGCGAAGATCACCCAGTACACCCGGTACCTCACCCTGGCCCTGGCCATCCTGCAGTCGACCAGCTTCATCGCGATGGCGCGCAGCGGGCAGCTCTTCCAGGGGCAGATCCCGGTGCACACCTACATGCCCAACGACGACCTGCTGACCCTGATCACCATGGTGTTCACCATGACGGCGGGGACCGCGGTCATCATGTGGTTCGGTGAGCTGATCACCGAGCGCGGCGTGGGCAACGGCATGTCCCTGATGATCTTCACCCAGGTCATCGCGATGTTCCCGTCCTCGATCGGGACCATCTGGCAGGAGCAGGACACCTGGGTGTTCGTGCTCATCTGCATCGCGGGCCTGGTGCTGATCGCCGGCGTGGTCTTCATCGAGCAGGCGCAGCGCCGCATCCCGGTGCACTACGCCAAGCGCATGGTGGGCCGGCGGATGTTCGGCGGCAGCTCGACCTACATCCCGCTGAAGGTGAACCAGGCCGGCATCATCCCGGTCATCTTCGCCTCCTCGCTGCTCTACCTCCCGCAGCTGGCCATCGGCCTGTTCGGCCAGGACAGCGACAACCCCGTTGTGGGCTTTCTCAACGAGTACTTCGTGACCGGCACGCACCCGGTCTACATGGCGACCTTCTTCGTCATGATCGTGGGTTTCGCGTTCTTCTACGTGGCCATCACCTTCAACCCCGCCGAAGTCGCCGACAACATGAAGAAGTACGGTGGGTTCATCCCGGGTATCCGGCCCGGGCGTCCGACCGCGGAGTACCTCGAGTACGTGCTCAACCGGCTGACGACCCCCGGATCGCTGTACCTCGGGTTCATCGCTCTGCTGCCGATGGTGGCGATGGGCGCCTCCGGGGCGACCCAGAACTTCCCGTTCGGCGGCACGAGCATCCTGATCATGGTCGGTGTCGGGCTGGACACGGTGAAACAGATCGAGTCTCACCTCCAGCAGCGGAACTACGAAGGTTTCTTGCGATAGTGCGTGCCGTACTTGTTGGGCCCCCTGGTGCCGGGAAAGGCACCCAGGCCCAGATCCTGGCGTCAGAACTGTCCATCCCCAAGGTGTCCACGGGCGACATCTTCCGGGCCAACGTGAGCGGCGGTACCGAGCTCGGCAAGAAGGCCAAGAGCTACATGGACCGCGGCGACCTCGTCCCCGACGAGGTCACCAACGAGATGGTGCGGGGCAGGCTCGCCGAGGAGGACGCCCGCGAGGGCTTCCTGCTCGACGGCTTCCCGCGCAACGTGCCCCAGGCCGAGACGCTGGACTCCATGCTCAAGGACATGGGGACGGCGCTGGACGCGGTCCTGGAGCTCAAGGTGGACGAGGAGGAGGTCGTCAAGCGCCTCTCCGGCCGCCGCTCCTGCCGGGAGTGCGGCCGCGTCTACCACGTCGACTACGACCCGCCCCGGGCCGAGGACGTCTGCGACGCCTGCGGCGGCGGGCTCTACCAGCGCGACGACGACCGCGAAGAGGTCATCCGGCACCGCCTGGAGGTCTACCGGGAGCAGACCGAGCCCCTGGTCGCCTACTACCGGGACAAGGGCGTGCTGGTCGCGATCGGGGCCACTGGCTCCGTCGAGGACGTCACCGCCCGCGCTCTGGCCGCGCTGGGGCCGGACGCCTGATGTTCCGCAGATCCAAGCCGGACATCCAGATCAAGACGCCGGAGCAGATCCGCATGATGCGGGAGGCCGGCAAGGTCGTGGCGCGCGCCCTGAACGCGGTGCGCGCCGCGGCCGCCCCCGGGCTGAGCACCCTGGACCTGGACGCCGTCGCCGAAGAGGTGATCCGCGGCGCCGGGGCCGTGCCCTCGTTCAAGGGCTACCAGGGCTTCCCGGGGTCCATCTGCACCTCGGTCAACGAGGAGGTCGTGCACGGCATCCCGCGCGCCTCCAAGGTCCTCGCCGAGGGCGACGTGGTCTCGGTCGACTGCGGCGCCATCCTGGAGGGGTGGCACGGCGACTCGGCGGTCACCGTCCCGGTCGGCACCGTCTCCGACGACGACCTGCGGATGATGGACGTGTGCCGGGAGTCCATGTGGCGCGGCATCGCCGAGCTGCGGCCCGGGCGGCGCCTGGGCGACATCGGCCACGCCATCGACTCCTACATGGCCTCCCAGGGGTCCTGGGGCAACGTCCAGGAGTACGGCGGGCACGGCATCGGCACCGAGATGCACATGGAGCCGCACGTGCTCAACCACGGCCGCCCCGGCAAGGGGCTGCGCCTGGAGGAGGGCATGTGCCTGGCCATCGAGCCGATGGCCAACCAGGGCACCCGCAACGTCGCGGTGCTCGAGGACGAGTGGACCGTGGTCACCCGGGACGGCCGCCGCTCGGCGCACTTCGAGCACACGGTCGCGGTGACCGCGCAGGGCCCGATGGTGCTCACCGCCCGCGAGGACGACCGGCCCGAGATCGAGAAGCGCTCCTTCCCCGACCCGGGCTGGTAGGCCCCGCGCCCGCGGAGGCGGCGGCCGGGGGGCGGCGCCGGATAGGATCGAGGCCGTCAGCCGACTCCGCGGGGGTCGATTCCATGGAGGAGGGGGCACCGTGGCCGAGGACGCCCCGAAGGCCGCCGGTCCGGCCGACTCCGAACGGGACCGCGCCGCGCGCCTCCTGCAGGAGCACTTCGCGCAGGGGCGGCTCGACGGCGGCGAGTTCAGCTCCCGCCTGGAGCGGGTCTACAAGGCCTCGGACGCGCGCGAGCTGGAGGCCGCCGTCTCCGACCTGCCCTCCTCGCCCGAGCCGCCGCGGCCGGCCCGTGCGGCCGGGGGCGCGGGCGGCGGGAGGAGCCTGCTGCGCGATCCGGCGCTGCTCATCCCCTGGGGCCTGTGGGCCGGGGTGAACACCCTGTGCTTCACCATCTGGCTCATCCTGTATCTGACCGGTCAGAGCGACGGATACCCGTGGTTCCTGTGGGTGCTCGGTCCGTGGGGTATCGTGATGGCGTTCATCACACTCGGACTCGCCGCGGTCTACCGCGGCGGCGGTACCGCGGCCGGCGACTGACGCGGCGTCCTCCCCGCTCGCGGAGGGCGTTAGACTGGGATGGCCCACACTCGGGCCGTTGGGTCAGCGTGCCTTACTTCCGCATCCGCAGGAATCTCCGCGTATGCTGTCGCGGTTGACCTGATCGTCAATGTCCGAATCAGCAGTGTGCCCGGTGTCCGTCCACGGACGCCCGGCCGCCAGCCCCTGCCTTCGGCGGGGAGATTCTCGAAGCGTGGAGGATATGGCTAAGAAAGACGGCGCCATCGAGATCGAGGGCTCCGTTATCGAGTCCCTGCCCAACGCAATGTTCCGAGTGGAGCTCGACAACGGGCACAAGGTGCTTGCCCACATCAGCGGCAAGATGCGGATGCACTACATCCGTATTCTCCCCGACGACCGCGTCGTCGTGGAGCTGAGCCCGTACGACCTCACCCGCGGGCGCATCGTTTACCGCTACAAGTAAGGCCGCGCCGCGCAGCCGTCCGGCGGGAGCCGGGCGGGCGGGGCGGCACGAGTTCGGAGACACCATGAAGGTCAAGCCGAGCGTCAAGAAGATCTGCGCGAAGTGCCGAGTGATCCGCCGCCACGGCCGGATCATGGTCATCTGCTCGGACCCGCGCCACAAGCAGCGCCAGGGCTGAGCCCCTCGCGCGTCTTCTCGACGGCGACGAATTCCAGACGGACCTGTCCCGGTCCCCGCGGTGCGCGGGGACAACCCCCGGTCGGAGGCCGGGGCGCTCGTCAGGGCGGCGAGCGGCAATGGGACGGGCAAGACCTCCGCACAGTACGAAGGAGTACGCCCATATGGCACGCCTCGCAGGCGTCGACCTCCCCCGTGACAAGCGGGTGGAGATCGCTCTCACCTACGTTTTCGGTATCGGCCGGACCCGTGCGGCCGAGACCCTGAAGAACACCGGTGTCAGCCCCGACACCCGTGTCCACGAGCTCTCCGAGGACCAGCTCGTCCAGATCCGCGACTGGGTCGACGCCAACTACCAGGTCGAGGGCGACCTGCGGCGCGAGGTCCAGGGCGACATCCGTCGCAAGATGGAGATCGGCTGCTACCAGGGCATCCGGCACCGCCGCGGTCTGCCGGTGCACGGTCAGCGCACGCAGACCAACGCCCGCACCCGCAAGGGCAAGAAGAAGACCGTGGCCGGCAAGAAGAAGCCGAAGAAGTAGTCCGTCCGGACCTCGACCACCGGGTCCGGCGCCGACGGACCGACGATCTTGGGAGTAATCAGGTATGCCGCCTAAGGGCCGCCAGCAGGGCGCCGCGCGCAAGGTGCGCCGCAAGGAAAAGAAGAACATCGTCCACGGGCATGCTCACATCAAGAGCACGTTCAACAACACGATCGTGAGCATCACCGACCCCACCGGTGCGGTGATCTCGTGGGCGAGCTCCGGGCAGGTCGGCTTCAAGGGGTCGCGCAAGTCCACCCCGTTCGCCGCCCAGATGGCGGCCGAGGCCGCCGCGCGCCGCGCCCAGGAGCACGGGGTGCGCAAGGTGGACGTCTTCGTCAAGGGTCCCGGCTCCGGCCGTGAGACCGCCATCCGCTCGCTGCAGGCCACCGGCCTGGAGGTGGGCTCGATCCAGGACGTCACGCCGACTCCGCACAACGGCTGCCGTCCGCCCAAGCGCCGCCGGGTCTGACCCCGGCGCGCTCGCCGCGCCCGCCCGGCCTCGTTCGGCCGGGGAGCGGGTAGGTAGTTGATGAGGTCCCGCATCCGCGGGGCCGTCCAGTGGCCGTCAAATAGCGGGCGGCCGTGGGAAGGGAACACCGAACATGCTCATCGCCCAGCGTCCGGCGCTCTCGGAGGAGAGCCTGTCGGAGCTCCGCTCCAAGTTCGTGATCGAGCCCCTGGAGCCGGGCTTCGGCTACACCATCGGCAACTCGATCCGGCGGACCCTGCTGTCCTCGATCCCCGGTGCGGCCGTCACCAGCATCCGCATCGAGGGCGTCGAGCACGAGTTCACCACCGTGCCCGGCGTCAAGGAGGACGTCACCGAGATCATCCTGAACCTCAAGGGCCTGGTCGTCTCCTCGGAGCACGACGAGCCGGTTCTGATGTATCTGCGCAAGCAGGGCCCCGGCGTGGTGACCGCTGC
>NZ_ANAD01000058.1 GCF_000341245.1 Nocardiopsis halophila DSM 44494 | reverse complement strand
GCACGGGGAGCCGGTTCTGATGTATCTGCGCAAGCAGGGCCCCGGCGTGGTGACCGCTGCGGACATCGCGCCGCCGGCGGGGGTCGAGGTGCACAACCCCGACCTGCACATCGCCACGCTGAACAGCAAGGGCAAGCTGGAGATGGAGCTGACGGTCGAGCGCGGCCGCGGATACGTCTCGGCGACTCAGAACAAGCAGCCCGGCCAGGAGATCGGCCGTATCCCGATCGACTCCATCTACTCGCCGGTCCTGCGGGTCACCTACAAGGTCGAGGCCACCCGCGTCGAGCAGCGCACCGACTTCGACCGGCTCATCCTGGACGTCGAGACCAAGCCGAGCATCCGGCCCCGCGACGCCGTGGCCAGCGCCGGCAAGACGCTGGTGGAGCTGTTCGGGCTGGCGCGCGAGCTCAACGTCGACGCCGAGGGCATCGACATGGGCCCCTCGCCCACGGACGCGGCCCTGGCCGCGGACCTGGCGCTGCCGATCGAGGACCTCAACCTCACGGTGCGTTCCTACAACTGCCTCAAGCGCGAGGGCATCCACACGGTGGGCGAGCTGGTCGCCCGCTCCGAGCAGGACCTTCTGGATATAAGGAACTTCGGCGCGAAGTCCATCGAGGAGGTCAAGCAGAAGCTCGTGGACATGGGCCTCTCGCTCAAGGACTCCCCGCCCGGGTTCGACCCCAGCAGCGCGGCCGACTCCTACGGGTCCGACGACGACGACCAGTCCTACGTCGAGACCGAGCAGTACTAGAAGACGTCGCCCGAGGTACCGCGGCCGCCTGTGCGGCCGCGGACCGCACCACTAGGAGAAGTACACGATGCCCACGCCGACGAAGGGGCCTCGCCTGGGTTCCGGCCCGGCCCATGAGCGGCTCATGCTGGCGAACCTGGCGACCTCGCTGTTCCAGCACGGCCGTATCAAGACCACCGAGGCCAAGGCCAAGCGCCTGCGCCCCTACGCGGAGAAGCTGATCACCCTGGGCAAGCGGGGCGACCTGCACGCCCGGCGCCAGGTGCTGCAGACCATCCGCGACAAGGCGGTCGTGCACGAGCTGTTCACCGAGATCGGCCCGCGCTACGAGAACCGCCCCGGTGGCTACACCCGCATCACCAAGATCGGGCCGCGCAAGGGCGACAACGCCCCCATGGCCGTGATCGAGCTGGTCGAGGCGCTCAACCGCCCGGCCGCCACGACGGCTCCGGCCCCCGAGGCCGCCGCTGCGGCCCCGGAGCAGGAGAAGGCGGAGGAGGCGGCCCCCGAGGCCGCGGCCGACTCCGCCGAGCAGTCCGCCGAGGACAAGAAGAACGAGGAGTAAGGGGACTCCCCTTGCCCGCCGGTGCCCGGTCCCCTCGATGGGGGCCGGGCACCGCTGTTTGCCCCGCCCCCGATTCCGCGCCCCCGACGGGGCGCCGACCTAGGAAGGCCCGACCATGATCCGCCTCCGCCTCGACCTGGCCTACGACGGCTCGGGCTTCTCCGGGTGGGCCGAGCAGCCCGGCCGGCGCACCGTGCAGGGGGTGCTGCAGGAGGCGCTGGCGCGGGTGCTGCGGCTGCCGCCGGAGCAGGCGGTGCTGACCGTGGCCGGCCGGACCGACGCCGGGGTGCACGCCGCGGGGCAGGTGGCCCACCTGGACGTGCCCGAGGAGGTGTGGCGGGCCGAGGGCGAGCGGGTACTGCGGCGCCTGGCCGGGGTGCTCCCGCCCGACGTGCGGGTGCGCTCGGCGGCCCCCGCGCCCGAGGGGTTCGACGCCCGCTTCTCGGCGCTGCACCGGCGCTACGTCTACCGGGTGAGCGACGCCCCGTGGGGCGTGGACCCGCTGCGCCGCCACGACGTGCTCTGGCACCGGCGGCCGCTGGACGCCGACCGGATGAACCTGGCCGCCGCCGAGCTGGCCGGGGAGCACGACTTCGCCGCCTACTGCCGCCGGCGGGAGGGGGCCACCACGGTGCGCGAGCTGCTGCGCCTGGAGTGGGTGCGCGAGGGCGACCACCTGCTGGCCGGAACGGTCCAGGCCGACGCCTTCTGCCACAACATGGTGCGGGCGCTCGTGGGGGCGCTGCTGGCGGTCGGGGACGGGCGCCGGGACACCGGGTGGCCGGCCCGGGTGCTGGCCGCGGGGGAGCGCGACTCGGCGGTCCACGTGGTGGGCCCGCACGGGCTGTGCCTGGAGGAGGTCGCCTACCCGGACGGCGGCCTCCTGGCGGCCCGTGCACGGGCCACCAGGAGGGTGCGCACGCTCGGCGGGGACGCGGCCCCGCCCGCCTGACCGGCCCGGCTCAGGCGACCTGGTCGGCCAGCGAGGACAGGGTGGAGTCGACGAACCCGGGGGAGACCTCCTCCAGGTCGGCCGCCCGGTCCTCGGGGGGCGATCCGTCGGCGTTGGCCGTGAAGGTGAACAGCAGGTAGGGCCCCCACTGCCCGCCGGAGCCGACCCCGGCGGCGGTGTCCAGCTTCCGGGCGCCGCTGTCCTCGGTCCCGTTGAGGCCGGCGAACCACTCGCCGGCCTCCAGGTCCTGGGCGTCGAGCGCCTTCCCGGCGTCGTCCGGGGAGTCCAGGGCGGCGACCCCGGCGGTGACCGCGGTCGCCCCGTCCTCGGAGACGTAGGTGGCGCGGATCACCTGGCGGCAGCCGGCCTCGTCCAGGGCCGCGCCGTAGGAGCCGCGGCCCACGGTGGCGCAGTCGTCGGTGTCGTCCACCAGGGCCAGGGCGTACTCCTGCCCGGCGACCTCCAGGGTCTCGGGGAACAGNCCCCCCCGCCCCCAGCCGCTGCGGCTCGCCGGGGGCCTCGGCGGCCGCGGCGCCGCCGGAGGACCCGGACCCGTCGTCTGGGCCCCCGCCCCCGGCCAGCATGAAGGCGCCGGTCCCGGCCGCGCCGAGCAGGGCGAGGAATCCCACGCCGGCCAGCACCTTGGCGGTGGTGCCGCCGCGCATGCCCGCGCCGCGCCGGCCGCGCCCGCCGGAGCCGGCCCCGTCCATCTCCTCCATTGCCGACAGGTCGATCTCGGCGGTGGTGTCGCCTTCGCGCGGGGACTCGTCGCGGAACATCGGGCGCCCGCCGAACTCGTCGGGGGCCGGGGCGTCCCCGGAGACCGCGCCGATGCTCTGGGTGGCGTCGTCGTCCACGACGAGGGGTTCGTCACCCGCCCCGGGCGCGTGGCCCGGGCCCACCACCCGGCCCTGCAGCGGGGCGCCGGGGGGCGCGGCACCGGGAGGCGGGGGAGGAGGCGGCCCCTGCGGGGCGCCCGGTCCGGGGCGCGGCGGACCCTGCGGACCCTGGGGACCCTGCGGCGCCTGGGGCGGCCGGGGCCCACGCGGCGGCGGGCCGGGCGGCCCGGGCGGAGGCGGACCGTGCGGCGGGCNGGGCCCTGCGGCGGGCGGCCGCCGAGGGGCGGTCCCGGAGGGGGACCCTGTGGCGGCCCGGGCGGAGGCCCGTTCGGCGGTCCCGGCGGGCGGGCACCGGGCGGCAGCGGGCGCGGCGCGCCGGGCGGTGGGCCCTGCGGCGCCCCCGGCGGCAGCGGCCGCTGCGGGGGGCCGGGGCGGTTCGGCTCCTGGCTCATATCGGGCTCCTGCCGTCCGGGCACGCCGTCTGGTGGGCCGGGACGGCCTTGGCTGGGCTCGTTCGGATGCGGTGTGATGGGACTCCTCCGGGGCGTCCGGGACACGGGGCCGCGGGCCCGGCGTCGGGCGGGGGCGCGGCCAAGGGGGGTGGGGCTCAGAGTCGGCGCGAGCGGCGGTGCCGGGCGCGTCGCCGATGCGTTCGGCGCCCGATGGCGATATGCTTCACCGCCGACTTTAGCGCCCGCTCCGCGGCGGCGCGCCCGCGCCCCGTGCGCACGGGACGGACGAAGCACTCGCTCGGCGGGGCATAATAAGGAGACGGAGTAGTCACGGACGGCGGCCAGCCCGCCCGGCCGGGGCGCCCGTGGGCCGTTTTTGACCTGCGGTGTTCTGTGCCGATAGGATACTCCGTCGTTGTGCGTTGAGTTGCCGTGGGTTCCCGCGAGTCGTCGCTGGGCGCCGATCACGCATCATCGTCCGCGCACTCAACACCGGAACGCCTGGGTCCCGTCCGAGGCGGCCGGCCCAGGAATACGAGACCCCGACCCTTCGCGCAAGAGGGGACGGACCACGCCGACAGAGACGAAGGCTTACGATCGTGCGCACATACAGCCCCAAGCCCAGCGATGTCCAGCGTCAGTGGCACGTCATCGACGCAAGCGATGTCGTGCTCGGCCGGCTGGCCAGCCACGTCGCAACGCTGCTCCGAGGCAAGCACAAGACCTACTACGCGCCGCACATCGACACGGGCGACTTCGTGATCGTCGTGAACGCCGAGAAGGTGGCGCTGACCGGTCGCAAGCGCGAGCAGAAGCGCGCCTACCGGCACTCCGGCTACCCGGGCGGGCTGCGCAGCGTGAGCTATGCCGAGCTTCTCGAGAAGCGCCCCGACCGCGCCGTGGAGAAGGCCGTTAAGGGCATGCTCCCCAAGGGCTCTCTCGGCCGCCAGATGGCCAAGAAGCTGAAGGTCTACGCCGGGCCGGAGCACCCGCACCAGGCGCAGCAGCCGGTGCCTTTCGAGATCAGCAAGATCGAGCAGCCCGCCTAGGCGTTCGCGAGAGCTAGCAGGAAGTACGAGGAGAACCGTGGTCGAGCCCACCGGCATCGAAGACGTCACCCAGGAATTCGACGGGAGCGAGGAGTTCCCGGCCGAGTACACCACCGAGTCGCCCGAGNCCCGCCGCAAGAAGGCCATCGCGCGGGTGCGCATCGCCCCCGGGTCCGGCGAGTGGAAGATCAACGGCAAGCCGCTCGAGGTCTACTTCCCGGACAAGGTGCACCAGCAGGAGATCAAGGAGCCGCTGGTCACCCTCGGGTTCGACGGCGCCTACGACGTGGCCGCCAACCTTGACGGCGGCGGCACCAGCGGCCAGGCCGGCGCCATGCGCCACGGGCTGGCCCGCGCCCTGGCGGGGCTGGACCCCGAGAACAACCGCCCGGCGCTGAAGAAGGCCGGCTTCCTCACCCGTGACGACCGCAAGGTCGAGCGGAAGAAGGCCGGTCTGAAGAAGGCCCGCAAGGCCCCGCAGTTCTCCAAGCGCTGACGCGCAGGCCAGACACGGCTACGGCCCGCCGGTCCCCCGTTCACCGGGGTGGCCAGAGCGGGCCATAGCTGTTTCTCGGCTCCTGTGGGCGGCATCCCCTCTCCCTGACCCTTTTCCGCTTCGATTGAAGGGGCTATTCGCTGTGGCTCGCTTGTTCGGTACCGACGGGGTGCGGGGGGTCGCCGGGCGCGATCTCACCGCCGGCCTCGCGCTGGATCTGTCCGCCGCCGCCGCGCGCGTCCTGGGGCGCGGGGCCGGCACGGCCCGCCCCACCGCGGTGGTGGGCCGGGACCCGCGTGCCTCCGGTGAGTTCCTGGAGGCGGCCGTGGTGGCCGGGCTGGCCGGGGCCGGCGTGGACGTGGTCCGCCTGGGGGTGCTGCCCACGCCGGCGGTGGCCCACCTGACGGCCGAGCTGGACGCCGACTTCGGGGTGATGCTCTCGGCCAGCCACAACCCGGCACCGGACAACGGGATCAAGATCTTCGGCCGGGGCGGGCAGAAGCTGCCCGACGCGGTGGAGGACGAGATCGAGGAGGCGCTGGCCGAACCCGCCGAAGGGGCTGCCGGCGAGGACGTGGGCCGGGTGCGCGACGCCGGCGACGGCGCCGAGCGCTACATCGCGCACGTGCTCGCGGCGACCCCGCACCGCCTGGACGGGCTGAAGGTCGTGGTGGACTGCGCCAACGGCGCGGCCGCGCGGGTGGCGCCGGAGGCGCTGCGCCGGGCCGGGGCCGAGGTGGTCGCGATCGGCGACCGCCCGGACGGGCTGAACATCAACGCCGGGTGCGGCTCCACCCACCTGGACGCGCTGCGCGCGGCCGTGGTCGAGCACGGGGCCGACGCCGGCATCGCCCACGACGGGGACGCCGACCGCTGCCTGGCGGTGGCCGGGGACGGCTCGGTCGTCGACGGCGACCAGATCATGGCGATCCTGGCCCTGGAGATGCAGGAGGCCGGGCGGCTCGCCGCGTCCACGCTGGTGGTCACGGTGATGAGCAACCTGGGGCTCAAGCAGGCGATGGCCCAGGCCGGGATCGCGCTGGTGGAGACGCCGGTCGGGGACCGCTATGTGCTGGAGGCCATGCGCCAGGGCTCCTTCTCGCTGGGCGGGGAGCAGTCCGGGCACGTCGTGCTGCTGGACCACGCCACCACCGGCGACGGCCTGCTGACCGGCATGCAGCTCCTCAGCGCGGTCGCCCGCCGCGGTCTGGCCCTGGACGAGCTGGCCAAGTCGATGGTGCGGCTGCCGCAGGTGCTGGTGAACGTGCGCGGGGTGGACAAGGCCCGGGCCGCCACCGATGAGGGGGTGGCCGCCGCGGTCGCCCGCGCCGAGTCCGACCTGGGCGAGGAGGGCCGTGTGCTGCTGCGCCCCAGCGGTACCGAGCCGATGGTGCGCGTGATGGTGGAGGCGCCGACCCAGGAGCGGGCGGCCGAGGTGGCCGATGCGCTGGCCGCCACGGTGCGCGAGCGGCTCGGCTGAGCGCCGGGCCTCCCGCGGAGACGGGCAGGGGCGCCCCCGGACGGGGGCGCCCCTTTCCTGTGCGCTCGTTCCTGTGCGCCGGCCTGCGGCTCAGTGCCCGCCCTCGTGGAACAGCTCGCGGTTGCGCTGGATGGTGTCCCAGGACTCCGGCTCGGCCGGCGCGGACATGGTGCTCGGCCCCTGCTCGGCGGCGCCGGGCGCGGCGTCGGGCCGCTCGGGGGTGTACAGCCAGGTGTCGAACACGGTCTGCAGGTCCTTGCCGGAGATCTTCTCCGACAGGTCGATGAACTCCGCGACCGTGGCGTTGCCGTGGGCGTGCTCCTCCTGCCAGGTGCGCAGGATCTCGGCGAAGTCCTCCTCGCCGACCGCCACCCGCAGCGCGTGCACCGCCAGGGCGCCGCGGTCGTAGACCGAGGCGTGGAAGACGTCGTCCGCCCCGGGGTCCCCCGGCGGAACCGTCCAGAAAGCGCTGTCGGCCGGGTAGGCGTCGTAGGTGAACTCGGCCAGCTCCTGGGCGGTCCCCTCGCCCTCGTACTCCGACCACATCCACTCGGCGTAGCTGGCGAAGCCCTCGTTCAGCCAGATGTCCTGCCAGGTGTCGACCGAGACGTGGTCGCCCCACCACTGGTGGGCCAGCTCGTGCGCCACCACGTAGGTGTTGGAGCCGCGCCCGAAGAAGGCGTGGCTGTAGACGGGCCGGGTCTGGGTCTCCAGCGCGAAGCCGAGGTCGGCGTCGGGTCCGGCCACCACGCCGCCCAGGGCGTTGTAGGGGTAGGGGCCGAAGCTCTCCTCCTGGAATTCCAGGATCTCCGCGCCGCGCTCGATGCTGGCCCGCGCCGGCCCGGCCAGCTCGTCCAGCCCGGGGGAGTAGGCGTTGTACACGGGCAGGCCCGAGGCGGTCGTGTCCTCGTGCACCTCGTAGTCGCCGACCGCCAGGGTGGCGAGGTAGGTGGTGGACGGCCGGTCCTGGCGCCAGAGGAAGATGTCCTTGCCGTGGCGGGTCTGGCGCCCGGTGAGCTCGCCGTTGCTGATCGCCTTGTACCCCTCGGGGACCTGGATCCGCACGTCGAAGGTGGCCTTGTCGCGGGGGTGGTCGTTGGCGGGGAACCACCACCAGGACGCCTCCGGCTCGCCCAGCGCGATCGCGCCGTCGTCGGTGCGGTGCCAGGCGCTGGGCACGTCGCCCCAGCCGACGGTGGAGGGGTGGTCGCTGTACTTGACGACCACCGTCATCTGCCGGTCCTCGGCCACAGTGCGGGAGGGGTCCACGGTCAGCTTGTGGCCCTCCGAGGAGTGCTCGGCGGGGCGGCCGTTCACCCGCACCGAGTCCACGTCCAGCAGGAAGTCCAGGGTGAAGGAGTCCAGCTCCTCGGTGGTGCGGGCGACCAGCGTCGCCGTGCCCGTGAGCCGGTCGGTGTCCGGCCGGTAGTCCAGGCGCAGGTCGTAGTGGCCGACGTCGTAGCCGGTGTTGCCGTAGGAGGGGAAGTAGGGGTCGCCGATGCCGGCGCCGGGCTCGGCGGCGGCCGCGGTCGCCGGGACCAGGGCGGTCACCAGGGCGGCCGCGACGGCGGTGCCTCTTCGCACGCGCATGGACGCTCCTGTTCGTCTCGGGGAGCGGGGGATGCGTGCGCGGCGGTCACCGCGCACGCATACCCGATTACCCGTCGGAACACCGGACGAACCGGCCCCAGGGGGCCCATGGCACGATCCGGCCGCACCCGTCCCGCGCGCCGCGGCTACTCCACGGTGACGCTCTTGGCCAGGTTGCGCGGCTGGTCCACGTCGTTGCCCTTGGCCAGTGCCAGCTCGCAGGCGAAGACCTGCAGCGGCACCGTGGACACGATCGGCTGCAGCAGCGTGGGCACCGCCGGGATCTCCACCAGCTCGTCGGCGAAGGGGCGCACCGCCTCGTCGCCCTCCTCGGCGATCACCACGGTGCGGGCGCCGCGCGCGCGGATCTCCTGGATGTTGCTGACGATCTTGTCGTGCAGCACGCCCCGGCCCTCCCGCGAGGGCACCACCACGACCACCGGGAGCCCGTCCTCGATCAGCGCGATCGGGCCGTGCTTGAGCTCGCCGGCGGCGAAGGCCTCGGCGTGCATGTAGGCGAGCTCCTTGAGCTTGAGGGCGCCCTCCATGGCCACCGGGAAGCCCACGTGGCGGCCCAGGAACAGCACCGTGTCGGCGCCGGCCAGCGAGCGCGCGAGCGCGCGCACCGGGTCCACCGTGCCCAGCACCTTCTCCACCTGCTCGGGCATGTGCGCGAGCTGGCCGATGACGGCGTTGATCTCGTCGCCGTACTTGTGGCCGCGCACCTGGGCCAGGTACAGGCCCACCAGGTAGCAGGCGGCCAGCTGGGTGAGGAAGGTCTTGGTGGCCGCCACCCCCACCTCCGGGCCGGCGTGGGTGTAGAGCACCGCGTCGGACTCGCGGGGGATGGTCGAGCCGTTGACGTTGCAGATGGCCAGCACCCGGGCGCGCTGCTCGCGGGCGTAGCGCACCGCCATCAGGGTGTCCATGCTCTCGCCGGACTGGGAGATGGCGATCACCAGGGTCTGGCGGTCCAGGATCGGGTCCCGGTAGCGGAACTCGCTGGCGACCTCCACCTCGCAGGGGATGCGGCACCAGTGCTCGATGGCGTACTTGGCGATCATCCCGGCGTGGTAGGAGGTGCCGCAGGCGATGATCACGATCTTGTGGATCTCGCGCAGCTCGGCGCCGTCCAGCCGCATCTCGTCCAGGGTCAGGGTGCCGTCGGCGGCGACCCGGCCCAGCAGGGTGTCGGCGAGCGCCCGGGGCTGCTCGACGATCTCCTTGAGCATGAAGTACTCGTAGCCGCCCTTCTCGGCGGCCGAGGCGTCCCAGTCCACGTGGTACTCGCGCACCGGGGCGGGGGCGCCGTCGTAGTCGGTGACGCGGACGTCGCCGGCGCGCAGCTCCACCACCTGGTCCTGGCCCAGCTCGACCGCGTCGCGGGTGTGCGCGATGAACGCGGCCACGTCGCTGGCCAGGAAGTTCTCGCCGTCGCCGCGCCCCACGACCAGGGGGGAGTTGCGGCGGGCGGCCACGATCAGGTCGGGGTCGCCGGCGTACATCGCCACCAGGGTGAAGGCGCCCTCCAGGCGGCGGCACACCGCGCGCATCGCCGCGGCCAGGTCGCCGTCGCCGCGGTCCTTGAGCTCGGTGCTCAGCAGGTGCGCGGCGACCTCGGTGTCGGTCTCGGAGGTGAACTTGCAGCCGCGCTCCTCCAGCTCCACGCGCAGCGCGGCGAAGTTCTCGATGATCCCGTTGTGGATCACCGCGACCCGGCGCTCGCCGTCCACGTGCGGGTGGGCGTTGACGTCGTTGGGCGCCCCGTGGGTGGCCCACCGGGTGTGCCCGATCCCGATGCCGTCCGCCGCCGGGGGCGACGCCTCCAGCGCCCGGCGCAGGTTGGCGAGCTTTCCGGCCCGCTTCTCGGTCTGCAGGGTGCCGCCGTCGAGCACGGCGACGCCCGCGGAGTCGTATCCGCGGTACTCCAACCTTGCGAGGCCGTCCACCACGACCTCCAGCGCCGGTTGCGGCCCGACGTAGCCAACGATTCCGCACATGGGCGCAAGAGTAGTTCAGCACGGGCCCCGACGCGCCCCTTCCACGGCTGGACCACTGGCCGTTTTCGCAGGTAGCGGTATAGACCAGTTGGCACCTCGCGGGGAGGAGGCGCAGGTGGGGGCACCCCGGCGGGCGGCGAGTGCCGACCGCGGCGCCCGTGGCGAAGCACTCAAAAAAAACACGGCCGGATCCGGCGCGGTGCGCCCCGGCGCCCCGCCCCCGGCCGGTCGGCCCCCTCAGGGGCTCATCTAGAGTGGGCAGACGTGTCACAAGCGACGAAGAACGGCTTCTCGACGCCGTACGTGGAGCTGGACCGCGCCGGGTGGGCCGCGCTGCGCGACGCCACCCCGCTGGCCCTGACCGAAGCCGACCTCGAAGTGCTGCGCGGGACCTCCGATCCGACGTCGCTGGACGAGGTCAGGGACATCTACCTGCCCCTGTCCCGGCTGCTCAACCTCTACGTCAAGGCCACCCGGCAGCGCCACGGCGCGGTCCGGGCCTTCCTCGGCGAGGACGACCGGCCCGTCCCGTTCGTGATCGGCGTCGCCGGCAGCGTGGCCGTCGGCAAGTCCACCGCCGCCCGGCTGCTGCGCACCCTGCTCGCCCAGTGGCCCGACCACCCCGACGTGGAGCTGGTCAGCACCGACAACTTCCTCTACCCCAACCGGGTCCTGCAGGAGCGCGGGATCATGAACCGGAAGGGGTTCCCGGAGAGCTACGACCGGCGGGCCCTGGTGCGGTTCGTCCAGGAGATGAAGGCCGGGGCGCCCGCCAAGGACATCCCGGTCTACTCCCACCTGGCCTACGACATCGTCCCCGGCGCGGTGCAGACCGTGCACCGGCCCGACATCCTGGTGGTCGAGGGCATCAACGTCCTCCAGCCGCCGCTGGCCGGGCACTTGGCGGTCTCGGACTTCTTCGACTTCTCCATCTACGTCGACGCCCGGCCCGAGCACATCCGCAACTGGTACCTGGACCGGTTCCTGGAGCTGCGGCGCACCGCCTTCTCCGACCCGCGCTCCTACTTCCACTCCATGGCGACCACGGTCGACGAGGAGCGCGCCAAGGAGTTCGCGATGAACACCTGGCGCAGCATCAACGAGGTCAACCTGGTGGAGAACATCCAGCCGACCCGGGCGCGGGCCACCCTCGTGCTGCACAAGGGGGAGGACCACCTGGTGCGGCGGGTGCGGCTGCGCAAGACCTGACCGGTCCGGGCCCTTCGGCCGGATCCGGACCCGGCCGCTGCGGAACGGGACCGGGGCGGGCGGCGTCCCACCGGGGTGGGACGCGAGCGGAAAGGGGCCCACGGATCATGATCCCCCAGGACGGGCAGGACCGAGGGAGCTTCCGGGCCACCGGGCGCAAGAGCTCGGCCACGGTGGTCGTCGGTGCGCTGAGCGCGCTGTCGCTGGCCGTGGCCGGGTGCGGCAGCCCGGACACGGTGACCGCGCGGTGCGTGGACGACGACCGCCGCTCCGACGGCTCGTACCGGGTCGTCGGCGAGGACCGGTGCGACGACGACTCCGGCACCGGGCGCACCGGCGGCTACTTCTACTACTACGGCGGCAACGCGAGCGGGGGGTCGGTCAGCGGCGGCACCCGGGCCCGCCCCTCGGACGCCAAAGTGGTGACCGAGAGCGGCAAGGTCATCCAGCGCGGCGGCATGGGCGGCCGCGGTGGCGGCGGCGGACGGGTCGGCGGCTGAGGGGGCGCGGTGAACAGGAGCAGCTCGAACCCGGTGCGGCCCGGCTGGCCGGACATCGTCGAGGAGCAGGGCCTGGGGTTCCACGTCGCCGTGCACCCCGAGCACCTGACACGGCCCTACTGGGACGAGTCGGTGCACTACGAGTTCGCCATGGACGAGGTCCTCGCCCTGGAGGAGACCGTCGGGGAACTGCACCGCATGTGCCTGGAGGCGGTGGAGTTCGTGGTCGCCGAGGAGCGCTACGCCGACTTCGGCATCCCCGACTGGGCGGCGCCGTTCGTCCGGGACTCCTTCAAGCGCGGCGACCCCTACCTGTACGGGCGCTTCGACCTCGTCTACGACGGCACCGGCCCGGCGCGCCTGCTGGAGTACAACGCCGACACCCCCACCGCCCTGGTGGAGGCGGCGGTCGTGCAGTGGCACTGGCTGCAGGACGTCCACCCCGGCCAGGACCAGTGGAACTCGGTGCACGAGCGGCTGGTGGACCGCTGGGCCGAGATCGCCCCGCGGCTGGCGGGCGAGCGGGTGCACTTCGCCTGGACCAACCAGGACGAGACCGGGGAGGAGGCGCTCACCACCGCCTACCTGGAGGAGACCGCGCGCGCCGCCGGGGTGGCCACCTGCGACATCGCGCTGGAGGACGTGGGCTGGGACCAGCGCCGGCAGGCCTTCGTCGACCTGGAGGAGCGGCCGGTCGGGGCGGCGTTCAAGCTGTACCCGTGGGAGTGGCTGGTCCACGACCGGTTCGGGGCGCTGGTGCTGCAGAACCTGGAGCGCACCGCCTGGGTGGAGCCGCTCTGGAAGATGGTGCTGTCCAACAAGGCGCTGCTGGCGGTGCTGTGGGAGATGTACCCGGGCCACCCCAACCTGCTGCCGGCCCGCCTGGGCGACCCCGGCGGCATGGACGCCTACATCGCCAAGCCGCTGCTGGGGCGGGAGGGCGCGGGCATGTCCATCACCGTTCCGGGAGGGGAGCTGGAGCGGCGGCCCGGCGCGTACGGGGCCGAGGGGTACGTGTTCCAGGAGTTCGCCCCGCTGCCCGTGTTCGAGGGGCAGCACCCGGTGCTGGGGGCGTGGGTGGTCGGCGACGGGGCGGCGGGCCTGGGGATCCGCGAGACCGAGAACCTCATCACCGACGACACCTCATCGTTCGTCCCGCACCTGATCCGCCTGTAGGGCCGCCTCCCGGGGCGCGGGCCGGCGCTCCACGTGCCCGGCCCCGCCCCGGCAGCGGGAGAACGGGCCGTCGGCGGCGAGCAGCCTGGCCAGCAGCGGGTCCAGGTGCTCGCCGTGCCAGCGGGCCGGGCCCGAGGCCCCCGAGGCGGCGGTGTCGGCCAGCTCGGTGTAGGCCAGGCGCAGCGCGTGCAGCCGGCCCACTGCCTCGTGGTGCTCCCACCAGGCGGGGCACCACCCGGAGTCGTCGCCGACGTAGACCGGGACCAGGAACCCGTCCACCCAGCGCACCAGGGCGGCCAGCTCGGCCTTGTAGGCCTCCCGGGACATGTTGAAGATGAACGGCGCGGGCGACGCCTCCGGCTCGGGCTCCTCCTCGGGGCGGGCCGCGGCCACGTCGGAGAGCTGCGTCTGCAGGCGGATGACGTCCGCGCCGAGCTTGTGCATGGCGTTCTGCAGGTGGGTGACGCGCTCGGCGAGCGCGTCACCGGTCGCGGTGCGTTCATCGGTCGAGGTCATACGGGTGTGTCCTGTGCCGTCCCGTGGTACTCGGTTTCGCGGGCCTTCAGGCAAGTAAATCAGCCGTGTCCGGGCCCCCGTGACACGCCCTTGCCCGGGCATGCTCGTGGGGGATCGGGCACACGGCCGGTCGGCGGACGGCGGCGACCGGCGGAGAACGGAGGAGCGCATGCGGCGGGCGCACACGGTCCAGGACGTCCGGGCGGCGGAGGCGGCGCTGATGGCGCGGCTGCCCGAGGGGGCGCTGATGGCCCGGGCGGCGAGGGCGCTGGCGGGGGTGTGCGCGCGCACGCTCGGGCGGGTGTACGGCGCCCGGGTGGTGCTGCTGGTCGGCGGCGGCGACAACGGCGGCGACGCGCTGTACGCCGGGGCGGAGCTGGCCCGCCGGGGCGCCCGCGTGTGCGCGCTGCTCGCCGGCGGCCGGGTGCACGAGGCGGGCCTGGCGGCGCTGCGCGCGGCCGGCGGCCGTGTGCTGGAGGGGGAACGGGAGCAGGACCGGGCGGCGGCCGAGGCGGCCGCCGCCGANNNCTGCGCCCGCCGCACGCCCGCCTGGCCGCGCTCGCGGCGCCGGGGACGGTGGTCGCCGTCGACCTGCCCAGCGGGGTGGACGCCGACACCGGCCGGGTGGAGGGGCCCACGGTGCGGGCCGACGTCACGGTCTGCTTCGGTACCGGAAAGCCGGGCCTGTTCATCGACCCGGGGGCGGAGTACGCGGGCCGGGTGGTCCAGGCCGACATCGGCCTGGGGCCCGCCCTGCCGGCGCCGCGGCTGGAGGCGGCCGGAGGCGCGGACGTGGCCGCGCTGCTCCCCCGGCCCGCGCGCACCGACGACAAGTACCGCCGGGGGGTGCTCGGGGTGGCCGCGGGGTCGCCCGCCTACCCGGGGGCGGCGGTGCTGTGCACCGGGGGCGCGCTGCGCACCGGCGCGGGGATGGTGCGCTACCTGGGGGAGGAGGCGGTGGCGGCCCGGGTGCTGGACCGCTGGCCGGAGGCGGTGGCCGGCCCGGCCGACCCGGGGGCCCGGGTGGCGGCGTGGGTGATCGGTCCGGGCCGGGGCACCGGCGAGGCGGCGGCCGAGGAGCTGGCGGGCGTGCTCGGCGGCGGCGCCCCGGTGCTGGCGGACGCCGACGCGACCACGCTGATCGCCCGCGGCGCGGTCGACCCGGCGGAGCGCCGGGCCCCGACCCTGCTCACCCCGCACGCGGGGGAGCTGGCCCGGATGATCGGCACGGACCGTGAAGAGGTGGAGGAACGCCGCCTGGAGCACGTCGAGCGCGCGGCGGACCGGTTCGGCTGCACGGTGCTGCTGAAGGGGGCGACGACGCTGGTGGCCACCCCGGGCCGCCCGGTGGCGGCGGACACGGCGGGCACCCCGCTGCTGGCGACGGCGGGCAGCGGGGACGTGCTGTCCGGCATCGCGGGCGCACTGCTGGCCACGGGCCTGGACCCGCACGAGGCGGCGCTCTGTGCGGCCCGCCTCCACGGCCGCGCAGCGGCCCTGGCGAGAGACGGCGCCCCGATCTCGGCCACGGACCTGTGGGAGGGGATCCCGAGGGCCGTCCTGGAGGCGAGGAAGGAAGGGGAGGGAGGGGAAGCAGGGGAGTAACGGCGGAACCGGCGAAGACCAGCGGAGCCGCGGCCGAAGACCCTCCCCAGGAAGGCAGGGCACCCGCAGAACACGACCGGGGCCCGCCGGGGCCAGCTGGAGCCCGACCGCCCGCCGACTCGTCCCCTCATGCTCGGAAGACGACCAACGGCATCGGCGTCCTGGCCGTAGCGCGGTCGGGCGGCGGGTGTGCGGATGGCCGGTGTGGGGCGGCGGCGACGGAACGGCTGGTTCCCCGCTCGGGGCTGCCTGCCGGGCGGCGGGGCCCTTCGGCGCAGGGGAGGGGCGGCAACGACGAAGCTGGAACCCCGCTCATGGGCCTCGGCCGGGCGGCGGGCCGTGGGGGTGCCAGGACGAGGGGCGGCGACGAGCAAGTGGGGCGATTCCCCGGGGACTCCGGTCGGCCGCTGGGCCTCTGGCGGTCCGGGCCGGGTGCGCGAGGAGGCCCGGTGG
>NZ_ANAD01000057.1 GCF_000341245.1 Nocardiopsis halophila DSM 44494 | reverse complement strand
CCAGCCTGCGCCGTCGCCGCTGCTGTTTCCGGAGCGCGAAAGGCCCGGCGGCCGAGAAGCAGGGCAGAGGAACCGCCGCTCCTCTTCGTCGCCGCGTTCCACCCTGCGCCCCGACGGCCCCGCCGCCCGGCCGGGGGCCGTGAGCGGGGTACCTGCCGTTCCGTCGTTGCTGCTGTTGCCGGACCGCGAGTGGCCCGGCGGCCGACCGGTGGCCCCGGGGAATCGCCCGGCCCTGTCGTNACAGGCGTGAGTGGGGTACCTGCCGTTCCGCCGCCGCTGTTCATCGCCGGTACCGCTGTGGCCCGGCGGTCGACCGGAGGCCCTGGGGAACCGGCCTGCCTTCTCGTCGCCGCCCTCCCCCTGGCACCCCGGCG
>NZ_ANAD01000056.1:13998-31156 GCF_000341245.1 Nocardiopsis halophila DSM 44494 | reverse complement strand
GCCGAGAGTTCCACCACTCCAGCGGACACGACCCCTGTCGTCGCCGCCCTTACTCCTGCGCCGAAGGGCCCCGCCGCCTGGCAAGCAGGCCGGAGCGGGGTACCAGCCTGCGCCGTCGCCGTTGCTCCTTGACCATCCGCACGCCCGGCGCCCGACAGTGCTGCGGTTGGGACCGGCCGCCTGTCGTCGTTACCGCTGCTCACCTGGACCGCGAGGGGCCGGGCGCTCGGCAAGCGGGGCCGGGGAACCGACCCGCCGTGCCGTCGCCGCCAACCCATACCGGCCATCCGCACGCCCGCTACCCGACCGCGCTACGGCTGGAATCGGCCCCCCTTCGTCATCGGCGGGGAATCCGGGACAGGCGTGTCAGTCGGAATCGTTCAAGCCCAGGTGGCGGGCGGCCTCCAGCCCCTTTTGGACGATGTCGGCGATGAAGTAGTCGCCCGGGTCGCGTTCGTCGTGCAGGAGGTGAAGGTGCTCCTCGTCCACCCACATGAACTCGGTGTGCTTGCCCTCCTCCAAGCGGGGCGACGAGAGGTCGCCGTCCACGCGGACCAGGTAGTCGACCTCGTGCCGGTCCACCCCGTCGTCCGGGGTCCACACGAGCCGGAACAGTTCGGCCTCCACCGAGCGCAGCCGCCACCCCGTCTCCTCGGCGACCTCGCGGGCCAGCGCCCGGACCGCGGACTCGCCCGCCTCGACGTGCCCGCCCACCACGTCCCAGCAGTTCGGGAAGGCCTTCCGGTCCGGCGACCTCCGCTGGGCGAACGCCCGCCCGCGCCCGTCCACCACGACCGCGCCCACCACCCACCGGTGGCCGTCGCCGGTGTCGGGGAACACCACGCCCTCCCGCACCCGGGGCCCGCCGGATCCGCCCGGCCTGTGTGGGCCGCCCGCCACCGGGCCGCCCCTGCTCTCGCCGTTCATGCCCGTGACCGTACCCCCGACCCGCGCCTTCCGGCGGCCGCAGGGGCCGCGATAGCGTAGGCGCCCCCGACGCGGAGGCGACCCCCGATTCGCACCCCCCGAGCCGGCACGAGGGAGACGATGGACGTCCAGCCCATGCTCACCCGCGACCTGGTCCTGCGCGTGTGCGCCAACTCCACCGAGTTCGCCACCGCCTGGACCGACGACGAGCGCAAGGTCGTCGCCCCCTTCCTCGCCCCCCGCGACACCGCCCTGATCGACGCGGTGGTGCGCGGCGCCGCCGCCATGGGCGTGGAGCGGATCCTGGTCTGCCGCACCCGCGCCGAGTACGCCTACGAACCGGTCACCGACGCCCCCGCCACCTCCGCCGCCGTGGTGGAGGTCATCCGCGGCTGGGGCGACGACCCCACCGACCTGCTCCTGGCCGTCGAGGACCTGTCCGCCGCGGTCCTGGTGACCGCCGACGAGCTGACCGTGGCCGCCGGCCCCGACGCCTTCGTCCGCGCCGTCGTCGGCGCCGACGTGCCCGGTGTCCGCGCCGGCTTCGCCGAGGAGGCCCAGGACCGCCGCGACCCCGACCTGATGCGCTCCGCCCAGCGCTACGGGTGCCTGGAGACCGGCGGCCGGCACGCCCGCACCTCCCGGTCCCCGGGCCCCGACCTCGCCGAGCGGCTGTCCGAACGCGCCCGGTCCCTGCGCGAGCACGCCCCCGGGACCGCCCGCGCGCTGCGCGCCGTGCGCGGCGGCGCCTGCTGGGCCCTGCTGGTCGTGCTCGCCCTCGCCGCCCTGTTCTCGCCCGGCGTCTCGGCCGCCGTCCCCGCCGCCTTCGGCGTGCTCTGGCTACTGGTCCAGCTGGCCGTTCCGGCCCGCTCGCGCACGGTCGGCTTCGCCACCCTGGTGCGGATCGTGCCGCTGGGCGCGCTCATGCTGTGGCCGATCGCGTTCGTGCAGCAGGTCCTCGCCCAGGCCCTGGGCCCGGAGGCGATGGGCGCCGGCGCCGGCGTCTACATCGCCGTCTACACCGAAGAGCTCGGCAAGCTGCTGCCGCTGCTGGCGCTGTGGCCGGTGGCCCGCCGCCGATTCCGCCGCCTGGCCGCCGTCGACTACCTGCTGCTCGGCGCGGCCTCCGGGGCCGGGTTCCACCTGGCCGAGCAGGGGCTGGCGGCGCTGGCCTCCCAGGGGGCGGTCGTCGGCGGCGCCGAACACCGGCTCTTCACCCTGCTGCCCGGGTGGACCCAGATGCTCCCCGACGGCCCGGTCTTCCCCGGCCACGGGGTGCTCACCGCGCTGGTCACCGGGGCGTTCGGGCTGGCCGTGGTTGGCCGCCGGCACTACGGTGCCTGGCTGTGGCTGCTGCCGGCGGCGGCGGTCGGCACCGCCGCGGTGGTGCACACCCGCTACAACGCGGCTGTGGAGGGCCTGGCCGTGGACCCCGTCGGGTCGTTCCTGGCGGCGCTGACCGGCGACGGCGCGCTGGTGCGGTGGCTGCTGCTCGCGCTGCTCGTCGCCGGCGTCCTCCTCGACCACCGGCTGGCCCGGCCCACCGCCGACACCACGCCGCCGCTGCCCGGAGCCGAGCCGCTGGCCGGGCTCACCCGCGCCGTCCGCGGCCGCCAGGTGCGGGCGCGGGTACGGGTGCCGGGCGACATCGCCCCGGTGTTCCGGCGCTCCGCCCTGGCCGCCATCCGCTTCCCGGTGACGGCGGCCACCGCCCTGGCCGCGATGGCGCACGAAGTCGCGGTGCAGGTCCGGGCGGCCCGAACGGGGCCTTCGGCGCTCTTCGACTGCTGGCGCTTCCTGCGGCACCGCCGGGCCCACGCGATGGGCGCGGCCCGGGCGGCGGGCCGCCCGTGGCGGCCCTACCCCTCGCACGCCCGCCTGGACGCCGCCCGGCGGAGGCTGGAGTCCGGCGCGCCCGCGATCGGCGCCACGGCGGTGGTGGGGACCGCGGCCGCGGCGGCCGCCGCCCTGCCCGTATCGCCCCCGGCCGGGGCCGGGCCGGAAGGGGCGGCCTACGCGCTCCCGGTGCTGCAGGCCGCGATCGAGACACTGTCGTCCGCGTCCGGCGCCGAGGCCGCCTGGTCCCTGGCCGGCGCGGCGGCGCTCCTGGCGCTGGCCGTCGGCGGATGGTCGGTGCCCTGGTCGCCTCCTGCCGCCCGCACCCTCCTGCGCAGCCCGGGCAGGGCCGCCCTGGAGATCGCGGGGATGGCGGCCCCGGGGCAGCTGCCGTACGCGGCCGCAGGCCTGGCCTCCCTCCTGCTGCCGCGCCGCCCGGAGGGCCGCTGACGCCGGGGCGGCGCCCCGCGCCCGCCCTGACCGGGGGCGGGACGTGAGCGCCGTCCCGTGCCGACCTGACACGGGCGGCGTCCGGTGCGTGCAAAACTGAATCCATGCCACCGAACTCCGCCGAAGCCCACGTCGACCTGGGTGCGATCGCCGAGAACACCGCGCTGCTGGCCGACCGGGCCCGCGGCGCGCAGGTGATGGGCGTCGTCAAGGCCGACGGGTACGGGCACGGCATGGTCCCCGCCGCCCGGGCCGTCCTGGCCGGAGGGGCCTCCTGGCTGGGAACCGCCTTCGTGGAGGAGGCCCTGGAGCTGCGCGCCGCCGGGATCACCGCCCCCGCCGTGGCGTGGATCCTGCCGCCCGGCGCGCCGCTCGGCGCCGCCATCGCCGCCGACATCGAGCTCGGCGTCTCCGCCGGCCACGTCCTCGACGACGTGGTCCGCGCCGCCCGCACCGAGGGCCGACGCGCGCGGGTGCACCTCAAGGCCGACACCGGCCTCAACCGGGGCGGCATCACCTCCGAGGACTGGCCCGCCCTCACCGCCGCGGCCGCCGCCGCCGAGGCCTCCGGCGAGATCGAGGTCACCGGCGTCTTCTCGCACTTCGCCTGCGCCGACGAGCCGGGCCACCCCTCGATCGCCGCGCAGGCCTCGGTCTTCACCCAGGCCCTGGAGATCGCCGAGAAGGCGGGGCTGCGCCCCCGCGTCCGGCACTTCGCCAACTCCGCGGCCACCCTCACCCTGCCCGAGACCCACTACGACCTGGTCCGCCCCGGCATCGCCTCCTACGGGCTCTGCCCGATCCCCGGCATGGAGGTGCCCGGCCTGCGCCCGGCGATGACCATGCGCGCCCGCATCGCCCTGGTCAAGCGGGTCCCCGCGGGCAGCGGCGTCTCCTACGGCCACCGCTACACCACCGCCGCCCCCGCCAACCTGGCGCTGGTCCCCGTCGGCTACGGCGACGGGGTGCCGCGGGCCGCCACCAACACCGCCCCGGTGCTGGCGGGCGGGCGGATCCGCACCATCGCCGGCACCGTGTGCATGGACCAGTTCGTGCTGGACCTGGGCGACGACACCGCCGACCCCGGCGACTGGGCGGTGCTCTTCGGCGACCCCGCCCGCGGGGAGCCGAGCGCCCAGGACTGGGCCCGGGTGCTCGGGACCATCCCCTACGAGGTCGTCACCCGGATCGGCCCCCGGGTCGCCCGTTCCTATTCCGGTCCCGGCGCACCCTGAGGCCGCCTACCCTGGTATCCGTGAACCAGACCGACGTGATCCCGACCGACGCCGCCATGCGCGACCTGGGCGTGCGCCTGGCCGGCGTGCTCGCCGCCGGCGACCTGGTCATCATGTCCGGGCCGCTCGGGGCGGGCAAGACCACCCTGACCCAGGGCCTGGCCGAGGGCATGAAGGTCCGCGGCCCCATCACCTCGCCGACGTTCGTCATCTCGCGCATCCACCCGCCGCTGGCCGGCGGCCCGTCGCTCGTGCACGTGGACGCCTACCGGCTCTCCGGTCCCGACGAGCTCGACGACATCGACCTGGACGCCACCCTGCCCGACGCGGTGACCGTCGTGGAGTGGGGCGAGGACGTGGCCGAGGGCCTGTCCGACGAGCGCTTGGAGGTGGCCATCGAGCGCCGCCCCGACGACACCCGCCGCGTGCGCCTGACCGGCATCGGCGCCCGCTGGGACGGCGTGCGGCTGTAGGCTGGTCGACCGTGCTGCTCCTGGCTTTCGACACCGCGACCCCGGCCGTCACCGCCGCGGTCTGCCAGGCCCCCGCCGGCGGGGGCCCCGACACCGTCCGCACCGCGGCCGCCACCTCCTCGGTGGACGCGCGCCGCCACGGCGAGCTGCTCGCCCCGGCGATCCAGGAGGCGATCGCCGAGGCCGGCACCCGCCTCGGCGACCTGGCGGGCATCGCCGTCGGCGTCGGCCCCGGCCCCTACACCGGCCTGCGGGTCGGCCTGGCCACCGCGCTCTCCCTGGCCGACGCCCTGGGCGTCCCCTGCCACGGGGTGCCCACCCTGGACGCCCTGGCCTACGCCTCCGGGCGCACCGGCCCGTTCATCGCGGCCAGCGACGCCCGCCGCAAGGAGGTGTTCTGGGCCCGGTACGCCGATGCCTCCACCCGCACCGGCGCGATCGCCGTGGACCGCCCCGCCGACGTCGACACCGGCGGCCTGCCGGTGGTCGGGCACGGCGCCGCCCTCTACCCGGCCGAGCTGGGAGGCGGCGCCCGGAACGGCCCCGAGGACGGCGACGAGGCGTTCGCGCCGCTGTACCCCACGGCCTCGGCCCTGGGCGAGCTGGTCCTGCGCCGCCTCCTCGCCGGGGAGGAGCTGGACGACCCCCGGCCGCTGTACCTGCGCCGCCCCGACGCGGCCGAGCCGTCCGGGCCGAAGAAGGTGGGCCAGTGGAAGGCGTGAGCGAGGTCCGGGTCCGCCCGATGGAGGGGGAGGACGTCGCGCCGGTCATGGTGCTGGAGCGCGCCCTGTTCCCCAAGGACGCCTGGAGCGAGGACATGCTCCGCGGCGAGTTGGCCGAGCCCACCCGGCACTACTTCGTCGCCGACCGCGGCGGCGAGCTGGTGGGCTACGCCGGGCTGCGCGCGGTGCCGCCCGAGGGCGACGTGCAGACCATCGCGGTGCGCGCCGACGCCCAGGGGGACGGCGTGGGCACGCGCCTGCTGACGACCCTGCTCGCCGAGGCGCAGGAGCGGGGCGTCACCGAGATGTTCCTGGAAGTGCGCTCGGACAACCCGCGCGCCCGCGAGCTCTACCGCCGCTTCGGCTTCGGGGAGATCGGGGTGCGCCGCAAGTACTACCGCGACGCCGACGCGATCGTGATGCGCCGCTCGGCGTCGGCGGCCGAGCGCTCGGGCGAGGAGAGGATCCGATGAGCCGAGACGACCTCCCCCTGGTCCTGGGCATCGAGACGTCGTGCGACGAGACCGGCGTGGGCCTGGTCCGCGGCTGCACGCTGCTGGGCGAGGACGTCGCCTCCAGTGTGGAGCAGCACGCCCGCTTCGGCGGCGTCGTCCCGGAGGTGGCCAGCCGCGCCCACCTGGAGGCCATGGTGCCCACGGTGCGCCGCGCGCTGGACAAGGCCGGGGTGGCGGCCTCGGACGTGGACGCGGTGGCGGTCACCGCCGGCCCCGGGCTGGCCGGGGCCCTGCTGGTGGGCGTCTCGGCGGCCAAGGCCTACGCGATGGCGCTGGACGTGCCGCTGTACGGGGTCAACCACCTGGTCGGCCATGTGGCCGTGGACCAGCTGGAGCACGGGCCGCTGCCCAAGCCCGCGGTGGCGCTGCTGGTGTCCGGCGGGCACACCTCGCTGCTGCTGGTGGAGGACCTGGCCACGCGGGTCCGCTCGCTGGGCGACACCGTGGACGACGCGGCCGGCGAGGCCTACGACAAGGTGGCCCGCCTGCTGGGGCTGCCCTACCCGGGCGGCCCGCCGATCGACCGCGCCGCGCGCGAGGGCGACCCCGGGGCGATCCGGTTCCCGCGAGGCAAGTGGGGCGACGGCACCTACGACTTCTCCTTCTCCGGCCTGAAGACGGCGGTCGCCCGCTGGGTGGAGGACGCCGGGGGACAGGGCCGAGAGCTCCCGGTGGACGACATCGCCGCCGGGTTCCAGGAGTCGGTGGTCGACGTGCTGACCCGTAAGGCGGTCGACGCCTGTGTGGACAACGGCGTGGACCACCTGGTCATCAGCGGCGGGGTGGCGGCCAACTCCCGGCTGCGCGCCCTGGCCGAGGAGCGCTGCGCCGAGGCCGGGGTGCGGCTGCGCGTCCCGCGCCCGAAGCTGTGCACCGACAACGGCGCGATGATCGGCGCCCTGGGCGCTGAGGTGGTGGCCGCCGGCCTGCCCCCGTCCCGCCTGGACCTGGCGACCGACACCTCCCTCCCGGTGAACATGCCCCTGGCCCCCTGACGGGGAAGGGGGAAACGGCGGCATGGGCCGGGCGGTTCCCCGGCTGTTCCTGTCGGGTGCCGGGTTCCTTGCGGTGCGGGGGGATCTGCGGCGACGGCGTGGCTGGTGCCCCGCTCGCGGGTGTCGGCCGGGCGGCGGGTCGGCGGAGGTGCCGGTAGGAGGCGGCGACGAGGAAGCGGGGCGGTTCCCCGGCCGCTCTTGTCGGGTGCCGGGTTTCTCGTGGTCCGGGCGGGGCGGCCGCCGACTGCCCCGGGGCTGCGCGTAACTCTTCTGACCTGGGGTAATACGGAACGTCACGGCTGTCGATGGGGGAGGGCGCGCTCGTCGACGCCTCTTCGGGCGGTCCGGGTGCGATCCCGGCCAGACCAGAACAGGATTCGGTCGAGAAAAGTCGGGAATGGTGCCGATCGTCCGGTTTTGGCTGGAGAGGGTCCGCTGGAGCCGGGCGGGGGCGGCGGCCTGCGCCGGTCTTCGCGCCGCCGTCATCCCGCCCGTGCTCACTCTGGGTGACGGCGGGGGTGTTGGTGGAACCGCGGTACCGCTAGGAGGGGGATCGGGCACCGAATCCGGTTCTGGTCTGGCCGCCGCCGCGCACCGGCCCGGTTCGGAAGGGGGAGGCGGGGCGTTCCCGGCGCGCGGCCCCTCGTTTCACCGGCCTCGGGCCTTCGGTGGTGCGGGCGAGGGGGGAGGGCCGGTCGGGGCATCGTGAGTGGTGATATTGCCACCCGATTGCACATTGCGTGGCGATTTCACCACTCTCGATAGGGGTGTCGTGTGCAGCGGGCGCATCCGGGTGGCCCGGCGGCCGACTGCCAGCGCCGCGGGGAACGGCCCCGCCTTCTTCGTCGCCGCCTCTTGCCGACACCCTGCCGCCCCGCCGCTCGGCCGGTGTCCGTGAGCGGGGTACCTGCTGTGCCGCCGCTGCGGATCCCCCGGACCCTGAGGAACCCGGCGGCCGACATCCAGGGCCGGGGAACCGCCCCGCTCCCTCGTCCCCCTCGTCCTCCTCGTCTCTCTCGCCGCCGCCTGAACGGCCATCGCGTCGGTGCCGTCTGCGTCCCACGTACGAGCCCCACGTACGAGTCCCACGAAAAAGGGGCGGGCCTTCGGCCCGCCCCTTCATGGTCCGGTGGCCGGGTGTCTCACCCGCGGCCGGCCGGGAGGGTCACAGGTCCCCTCGCCGCCCCGTCACTCGTCGTCGTCATCGTCCTCGTCGCGGCGGCGCTTCTTGCGGCCGTCCTTGCCGGGGCGCAGCAGGGCCTCGGCCAGGGCCAGCATGGTCTCCTCCAGCGCCGCCAGGCGCTTGGTGACGTCGTCGTGCGAGGTCTCCACGGCCTCGCTGAGCGCCTCTTCGAGCTCGTGCCGGTCCGGGCGGGCCTGCACGTCCTTGGCGATCGGCGCCAGCGCCCCGGTCAGCGCCTTCTCCAGCGCGTCCAGCCGGTCGCCGTGGTCGACCACCGGGCGCTCGGACAGCTCGGTCAGGCGCCGGTGCAGCTCGGAGACCTCCATGAGCGACGGCAGCTGGGCCAGCCGCTGGTTGAGCGCCTCCAGGCGGTCGTCCACCGCCTCCAGGCGCCCGTCCACGCCGTCGATCTGCCCGTCGACGCCCTCCAGGTGGCCGTTGACCCCCTCGAACTTGCCCTCGACGCCGCCCAGGCGTCCCTCGATACCCTCCAGGCGCCCGCCGATCCCGTCGAAGCTGCCCTCGAAGTGCCCCTCGAAGGTGTCGAACCGGTCGGTCAGTCGGCCGAGCCCGCTGTCGAAGCGGCCGCTGATCGCCTCCAGGTGCCCGTCGATCCGCTCGCCCACCGAGGTCCGGTGCTCGTCGCTCTTGGCGTTGAGCGCGGTGATGCCCGCCTCCAGGGCGCCCTTGAGCGACTCCAGCTCCGCCGCGGCGGCGGCCCGGTCCTCCTCGGCCTGCGACCGCAGCCCGCGGGCGGTCTCCTCCAGCCGCTCGGCCAGGTGCTCGCGGTACTGGTCGTCGCGCTCGCGCAGCTCCGAGCGGTGCAGCTCCAGCTGCTCGTGCAGCTCGCCGAGGCGCTCGCGCACGTGGGTGCGCAGCTCGCCCAGGCGCTGCTCGGTGGACTCGGCCAGTTTGCCCAGCGCCCCGGACACGTCGGCGACCGCCGCCGTGGCCTCGGCGTGGTTCTCCTCGTTCTGGGCGGTGAGCTTGGCCGCGGTCTTGGCGAGTTCGGAGGTGAGCGCCTCGCGCTGCTCCTGCAGCGTGCTGGAGAGCGCCTCGTGGTTCTCGACCGCGCGGGTCTCGGCCGCCTCGCGCTGTTCCTGCAGGGCGGTGGTGAGGGCCTCGTGGTTCTCGGTGGCGCGGGTCTCCAGGGCCTCGCGCTGTTCGCGCAGCGCCGTGGTGAGGGCCTCGTGGTTCTCGCCGACGCGGGCCTCCAGCGACCCGTGCTGCTCCTGCAGCGCCGTGGTCAGCGTCTCGGCCCGCTCCTTCTCGGACTCCGACAGCGCCCCGAGCGACGACTCCAGCGACTCCACGCGCTCGACCAGCGCCGCCAGGCGCTCCTCGGTCGCCGCCGAGAGCGCCTGCACGCCCCCGCCGACCTCCTCGACCCCGGTGCCGACCTCGTCCAGGCGGGCCCGGGTGCGGGCCTGCTCCTCGGAGAGCTCCTTGATCCGGTCCAGCGCGCTGGTGACGTGGTCGGCCACCCCCCGCACGTCGGACCGCAGCGCCGGGATCTCGGCGAGCGGCTTGACCCGCTGCCCGACCATCTCGATGTGCTCGGCGAGGGTCTCGGCCCACTCCGGCGGGCGCGCGCCCAGGTCGTCGACCTTGCCCTGGACGGCGGAGACCGCCTCGGCGAGCGTGGTGAACTCCCGTTCGCGGAACTCGCGCAGGAGCCACTCCATGCCCTCCAGGCGCTGGCGCATCTCCTCGGACACCGCGCCCTGGGACTTCTGCTCGGAGACCTGCTCCTGGGCGGCCCGGGACAGCAGGTCCCGCATCCGGTCGGAGATGCCGGTCTGACCTCCCCCGTTGAGGAAGTTGTGGCTGCTCTGTTCCACCGAGGCGCTCCTTAAGTGCTCTGAAGAGGGCCCCCGGCCCGGACGGAAGGGACGGGGGAGGGAGAAGTCGGGACGTCGGCGCGGGGGCGGCGGGGCGCATCACCCGGCGCCAGGGGTCGAACGCGTGCGGTGACCGTCGCGGGCGCGGCGGTGGGGCGAGGGCTCGGAGCGCGCCCGCCTGCCGCCGCCGGACGGATCCGCCGAAAGGGAAACGCCGACCGCGCGGGCCAGTTTAACGACATGGGCCTCGCTCGCCGCGGTCGAGTGCCGAAGATCGCTTGTCTCCCGGAAGTTCCACGGAGCAACGCTAGTACCGGAATCACCGGGAGTCATCGCCGTTCCACCGAATTCCCGAAAAGCGCAATTCATCCCTTTTGTTCAAGAGGCGCCGCTGACCTCGGAACACAGCAGGCAGAACGGCTTCTCGCCGATCCGGGTGAGCACCACCACCACCGATCCGGGGCCCGTGGCGCGCAGGTCGCGGCGGAGCCGCTCCACGTCCACGGCCGATCCGCGTTTCTTAATCGTTACGGTGCCCGCCCCGCGGGCGCGCACCGCGGCGCGCAGCCGCTTGAGCGAGAACGGCATCGCCTCGTGCACTTCATAGGCGCGGCAGAACGGCGTGTCCACCAGCCGGTCGGAGGCGATGTAGGCGATGCGCGGATCCAGCAGCACCCCCTCGACCTGCGCGGCCGCCTCGGCCACCAGGTGCGCCCGGACCACCGCGCCGTCCGGCTCGTACAGGTAGCGCCCCGGGGCGCCGACCGGGGCCGCCTCCTCCTCGGCGCCGCCGGCCAGGGTGCGGGCGCGGCCGCCGCGCAGCAGGGTGGCCCGGCGCGCCGCCCCGTCGGCCAGCCCGCCGTACCACAGCGCCGCCTCCTTCACCTCGCCGTCCACCGACACCCACTCGGCCGACACCCCGGGCGCGATCCGCTCGTACGGCAGTCCGGGCGCGGCCTTCACACAGGCCGCGGGCGCCGCCTGCGCCAGCGCCTCGACGGTGTCCCAGGCGGGGGAGTAGGCGTCCGGGTCGAACACCCGACCCCGCTTCCCGCGCCGCGCGGGGTCGCAGAAGAGCGCGTCGGTGCCGGGGGCGGGGGCCCACTCCGGGCCGACCGTGCCCACGCGCACGCCGACCCGGTCGTCCACCCCCAGCGCCGCCATGTTGGCGGCGGCGACCTGGGCGGTGTGCGGGTCGGCGTCCACCGCCTCCACCCGCAGGCCGGACCCGGCCAGCGCCGCCGCGTCCGCCCCGATGCCGCAGCACAGGTCGGCCACCTGGGCCCCCTCGCCCAGTGCCGCGGCGAACCGCGCGGCCCGGTGCCGCGCCGCCTCGGCGCGGGTGGCCTGCTCCAGGCCGTCGGGGGTGAAGAACATCCGCGCGGCACGGTCGCCGAACTTCTCGCGCGCGCGTGAGCGCAGCCGCGCCTGGGTGAGCGCCGCCGCCGCGACGCCCGCCGGGTCGGCGCCGCCGGGCAGCTCACCGGCGGCCTCCTCGGCCACCGCCCGCAGGCGGGTGGCGGCGCGGAGCGCATCGCCGCGGGCCTCCTCCAGCGCGGCCTGCTCCAGCAGCCGCCCGCCCACCGGTGTGAGCAGCGCCGCGAACGCCTCGCCGGCCCGCTCACCAGGCCCTGTCTCGGGCAATGCTTCCCCCTGTGACCAGTTGTTTGACGCGCCCGAGAGGCCGGGCTAATGTTCGGTACTGGCACTCTCGACGTTAGAGTGCTAATCGCGACGAGGCCGGTCTGGCACCCGCGACGGCAGGCCGCCGTGGTCGCCCCTTTTGACAAGAATGCCGTTCCGCATCATCGAACCTGAAGGGGGAGGTCACACCCGTGTCGACCGCCACCAAGACCGTCCTGAAGCCGCTTGAGGACCGCGTCGTCGTCAAGACGCTCGAGGCCGAGCAGACCACCGCCTCCGGCCTGGTCATCCCGGACACCGCCAAGGAGAAGCCCCAGGAGGGCGAGGTCCTGGCCGTGGGCCCGGGCCGCCTGGACGACAAGGGCAACCGCGTCGCCCTCGACGTCAAGGTCGGCGACGTCGTCCTGTACAGCAAGTACGGCGGCACCGAGGTCAAGTACGACAACGAGGAGTACCTCGTCCTCTCCGCCCGCGACCTGCTCGCGGTCGTCGAGAAGTAGGACCTCCTCGCACCGTTCCGCGGTGCACCAGCCCCGGCCGGCCCGCGTGCCGGGCGGGGCTTTCGCACATCACCGTACTTGCACGGAGAGGCAGTTCCACAGCCATGCCGAAGATCCTGGAGTTCGAGGAGGACGCCCGCCGCGCCTTGGAGCGCGGCGTCGACCGCCTCGCCAACGCCGTGAAGGTGACCCTGGGCCCCCGGGGCCGCAACGTCGTCATCGACAAGAAGTTCGGCGCCCCGACCATCACCAACGACGGCGTGACCGTCGCGCGCGAGGTGGAGCTGGAGGACCCCTACGAGGACCTGGGGGCCCAGCTGGTCAAGGAGGTCGCCACCAAGACCAACGACGCCGCCGGCGACGGCACCACCACCGCCACCGTGCTGGCCCAGGCCCTGGTCAAGGAGGGGCTGCGCAGCGTCGCCGCGGGCGCCTCCCCGGTGGCCCTGCGCAAGGGCATCGGCGTGGCCGCCGAGGCGGTGTCCAACGCCCTGCTGAAGCGCGCCCGCGAGGTCGGCGAGCGCGCCGACATCGCCTACGTGGCCACCAACTCCGCCCAGGACGCCCAGATCGGCGACCTGATCGCCGAGGCCTTCGACAAGGTGGGCAAGGACGGTGTCATCACCGTCGAGGAGTCCCCGGCCATGGGGCTGGACCTGCAGTTCACCGAGGGCCTGCAGTTCGACAAGGGGTACGTCTCCCCCTACTTCGTCACCGACGGCGACCGCCAGGAGGCGGTGCTGGAGAACGCCCTGATCCTGATCCACCAGGGCAAGATCTCCAACCTCAACGAGCTGCTGCCGCTGCTGGAGAAGATCGTCCAGCAGAAGAAGCCGGTGCTGATCATCGCCGAGGACATCGAGGGCGACGCGCTGGGCGCCCTGGTGCTCAACAAGATCCGCGGCGCCCTCAACGTCGCCGCGGTCAAGGCCCCCGGCTTCGGCGAGCGCCGCAAGGCCATGCTGCAGGACATCGCGGTCCTCACCGGCGGCCAGGTCATCGCCGAGGAGGTCGGCCTGACCCTGGAGAACGCCGAGATCGACGTGCTGGGCACCGCCCGCCGCATCACCGTCACCAAGGACGAGACCACCATCGTCGACGGCGGCGGCGAGCAGTCCGAGGTCGACGACCGGGTCCGCCAGATCCGCAAGGAGATCGAGGCCAGCGACTCGGACTGGGACCGCGAGAAGCTCCAGGAGCGCCTGGCCAAGCTGGGCGGCGGCGTCTCGGTGCTGCGCGTGGGCGCGGCCACCGAGGTCGAGCTCAAGGAGAAGAAGCACCGCCTGGAGGACGCGATCTCGGCCACCCGCGCCGCGATCGAGGAGGGCATCGTCCCCGGCGGCGGCGCCTCCCTGGTGCACGCCGTCTCGGCCCTGGACGGCCTGGACCTGACCGGCGACGAGGCCACCGGCGCCGACATCATGCGCCGCGCCCTGCCCGAGCCGGCCCGCTGGATCGCGGTCAACGCCGGCGCCGAGGGCTACGTGGTCACCTACAAGATCGCCGAGCTGGACGCCGGCCAGGGCTTCAACGCCGCCACCGGCACCTACGGCGACCTGATGGCCCAGGGCATCATCGACCCGGTCAAGGTCACCCGCTCCGCGGTGGAGAACGCCGCCTCCATCGCCGGCATGCTGCTCACCACCGAGGCCCTGGTGGTGGACAAGCCGGAGGAGGACGAGGGCGAGGCCGCCGGGCACGGCCACGGCCACGGGCACTAGAGGCCGCTCTGCACTACCATGCGTGCCCCGGGGTCCCACCCGGGGCACGCGTGTTTTACCCGGCATTTCCACCAAATGTGATCATTCTGTAGTCGTCGTTCGTGACGTTAAGGGGCGGTGGTCGGGGCATGATTCGAGGCGTGACGGATCAACGCGCCGCCGGGGCCGTGCTGGCCAGGCGCTCGGCACCCCGGCGCCCAGCGACCGATGACGCGGAGCTGGGGCGGCTGACCACGCTGGCGGTCCAGGGGGACCACGGCGCGGTCGACTCGCTCCTACGCGAGATCCGCCCCATGGTGGTGCGGTACTGCCGGGCCCGGCTCTCCCGGGTCTCCGGGTACGCCCACTACACCGACGACGTGGCCCAGGAGGTGTGCATCGCCCTGCTGTCGGCCCTGCCCCGCTACGAGGACATGGGCCGGCCCTTCGCCTCCTTCGTCTTCGGGATCGCCGCCCACAAGGTCGCCGACGCGCTGCGCACCTCCACCCGCGCCGACGTGCCCACCGACACCGTCCCCGACCGGCCCGACGACGGCCCCTCCCCGGAGGAGGCGGCGGTGCGCAGGGTCGAGGCCGACCGGGCCCGGGCCCTCTTGGAAGAACTCCCCGAGCAGCAGCGCAGGCTGCTCGTGATGCGCGTGATTGCGGGACTGTCAGCAGATGAGACCGGACATGTACTCGGAATGTCGGCGGGCGCGGTACGGGTTGCCCAGCACCGAGCTCTTGCTCGGCTTCGGCACGTGGCCGTGGCGAACCGCCTCTTCTGAGCCGCCCGGCCACGCGCCGCGCACCCCCGGACCGCGCGGCTGCCGCCGCCCCTCCCGCATCCCCGCCGACCGCTGGTGCCGCCGCCTGTGAGCCCGTTCACGGGGTGAGCCCGTGGCCAGGGGTTCTAGGATGGGGCTGCACGCGCGAGTGGTTGGGATATCCATGACACAGCTTTATACGGGGGAGGGCGGCAAGGTCCTTCCGCCCGGACTCACCTACGACGACGTCCTGCTGGTGCCGGCGTACTCGGACCTGCAGCCCGGCGAGGCCGACACCTCCACGCGGCTGTCCCGGACCATCGACCTGCGCATGCCGCTGCTGTCGGCGGCCATGGACACGGTCACCGAGGCCCGCACCGCGGTGGCCATGGCCCGCCAGGGCGGCACCGGGGTGCTGCACCGCAACATGTCCGCCGACGAGCAGGCCGCCCAGGTCGACCTGGTCAAGCGCTCCGAGGCCGGGATGGTCACCGACCCGGTCACCTGCGGCCCCGACGACACCCTCGCCGACGTGGAGCGCCTCAGCGCCCACTACCGCATCTCCGGGGCCCCGGTCACCGACGCCGAGGGCCGCCTGGTCGGCATCGTCACCAACCGGGACATGCGCTTCGAGCTGGACCGCAGCCGCCGGGTCCGCGACGTGATGACCCCGATGCCGCTGGTCACCGCGCCGGTGGGGGTCGGCCGCGAGGAGGCCCTGCGCCTGCTGCGCGAGAACAAGGTGGAGAAGCTTCCGCTGGTCGACGACCGGGACCGGCTGCGCGGGCTGATCACCGTCAAGGACTTCATCAAGAGCGAGCAGTTCCCCGACGCCACCAAGGACGCCGACGGCCGCCTGGTCGTCGGCGCGGCCGTGGGCGTGGGCGCCGACGCCGTCGAGCGCGCCAAGCGGCTGCTGGAGGCCGGGGTCGACTTCCTGGTGGTGGACACCGCGCACGGCCACTCGGCCGGCGTGGCCGACACCGTGGCCACCCTCAAGGGCCACACCGACGTGGACGTGGTCGCCGGCAACATCGCCACCCGGGACGGCGCGCAGACGCTCATCGACGCCGGCGCCGACGCCGTCAAGGTCGGGGTGGGCCCCGGCTCCATCTGCACCACCCGGGTCGTGGCCGGGGTGGGCGCCCCCCAGGTCACCGCCGTGATGGAGGCCGCCAAGGCGGCCGGGCCGGCCGGGGTGCCGGTCATCGCCGACGGCGGCCTGCAGTACTCCGGCGACATCGCCAAGGCGATCGTGGCCGGCGCGAGCACCGTGATGCTGGGCAGCCTGCTGGCCGGCGTGGAGGAGAGCCCGGGCGAGCTCATCTTCATCAACGGCAAGCAGTACAAGACCTACCGCGGCATGGGGTCGCTGGGCGCCATGCGCGGCCGCTCCTTCTCCAAGGACCGCTACTCCCAGGCCGAGGTCACCACCGAGGAGAAGCTCATCCCCGAGGGCGTCGAGGGCCAGGTGCCCTACCGCGGGCCGCTGGAGGCCGTCGCCCACCAGCTCGTGGGCGGGCTGCGCCAGTCCATGTGGTACGCCGGGGCCCGCACCGTCGACGACCTGCGGGACCGGGGGCGCCTGATGCAGATCACCGCGGCCGGGCTCAAGGAGAGCCACCCGCACGACATCCAGATGACCGTCGAGGCGCCGAACTACAGCGGCCGCAAGTAAGCAGCGAGGAGAGCGAAGCGTTGGCTCAGGTGGAGATCGGGCTGGGCAAGAACGGGCGACGGGCCTACGAGCTCGACGAGATCGGGATCGTCCCCGCCCGCCGCACCCGCGACCCCGAGGAGGTGTCGATCGCCTGGCAGATCGACGCCTACCGGTTCGAGATGCCGCTGGTCGCCAGCCCCATGGACAGCGTCTCCTCCCCGGAGACCGCGGTCGCCCTGGGGCGCCACGGCGGCCTGGGCGTGCTGGACCTGGAAGGGCTGTGGACCCGCTACGAGGACCCCGAGCCGCTGCTGGCCGAGATCAGCGAGCTGGGCGACGAGGCCGCCACCGAGCGCCTGCAGGCGATCTACGCCGAGCCGATCAAGGAGGAGCTGATCGGCCGCCGGATCGAGCAGATCCGCCAGGCCGGGGTGGTCGCCGCCGCCCGGCTCTCCCCGCAGCGCACCGCCCAGTACCACAAGGCGGTCGTGGACGCCGGGGTGGACCTGTTCGTCATCCGCGGCACCACCGTCTCGGCCGAGCACGTCTCCGGCCGCGCCGAGCCGCTCAACCTCAAGCAGTTCATCTACGACCTGGACGTGCCGGTGGTGGTGGGCGGCTGCGCCACCTACACCGCGGCGCTGCACCTGATGCGCACCGGCGCGGCCGGGGTGCTGGTCGGCTTCGGCGGCGGCGCCGGGCACACCACC